>VBEQ01000149.1 GCA_005881235.1 Chloroflexota bacterium
TCACCAATCATCCGAAGCCCGATGATCCGCTCGCGCGACGGATCACCGCCTATCCGTTGGACTTCGAGAACGGCGATCGCCTCGTTGCCGCACTGACGGGCGCCGACACCCTGTACAACACGTACTGGGTTCGTGCGCCATACGGCAGCCTGACGCATCGCGTCGCCGTCGAAAACACGAAGCGGCTGATCGCGGCGGCCCGGCGGGCCGGCGTCCGGCGGATCGTGCAGACCAGCATTGCCAACCCGACGGCCTCGAGCAGCAGCTACTACCGCGGCAAAGCCGCGCTCGAAGAGGCGGTGCGCTCTTCGGGTCTCTCGTACGCCATCGTGCGGCCGACGCTTCTCTTCGGCGAGGGCGACGTCCTGATCAACAACATCGCGTGGCTGCTGCGGCACCTTCCGATCTTTGCGATCCCGGGCGACGGCCGCTACCACCTGCAGCCGATTCACGTCAAGGACCACGCGGGGCTGCTGGTCGAGGTCGGCGGGCAACCGGCGAATGTTGTCGTCGATTCCGCCGGGCCGGAAATCTTCACCTTCGACGAACTGGTTCATCTGCTTCGGCGCGCGATGAGCGTCCGCACAGTCGTCGTGCACCTCCCCCCGGTCCTCGCGATGGCCGGCGCGAGCGTGGCGGGCCGGCTCGTCCACGACATCCTGCTCACGCGCGAAGAACTCGACGACCTCATGCACGACATCCTCCTCTCGCACGAGCCGCCGCGCGGCACGACCCTGCTGACAGATTGGCTGCCGTTACACCGCGACGATGTCGGCCGCCGTTACGCGTCTGAAATCGCGCGCCACTATCGTCCGATCTCCGGCGCCTGAAGCACGGGTCACCGCCGCGGCGCAGACCGCATCAGCAGAACCAACAGTGCGATCGAGAACAGGGTCACGAGCGCTAGTGGCAGGGGCCCGCGGACCCCCTCGGCAATGTTTCCCGCGAAGATGTAGACCAGCCCCTCAGCGGCGAGTAACCCGAGAACAACGCAGACGGCCAGCAGCCGCTTCGTCACCAGGACTTCATGAAGCGTCCCAGGTCAGCGGCTGGCTTTGCGCTTGCGGTCGACGTAGTCGAGCAGCACATAATCGCCCAGGCGGTCGGCGCTGGCGAAGAAGGCGCGGCCGCCATTCATGCGCGTCATCTGCTTGACGAATGACACGAGGTGATAGTCGTTGTCGAGCATGAAGGTGTTGATCACGATGTGCTCGCGCGTACAGCGCTGCACTTCGAGCAGTGTCTTCTGAAACGTCTCCGGAAGAGGTGGATAGAAGAAAACCGCGTGCTGGCCTTCCATGTGCGCCGTCGGCTCGCCGTCGGTGACGATGATGACTTGCTTGTTGCCGGTCTTGTGCCGGTTGAGGAACTGGCGCGCCAGCATCAGGCCGTGCTGGATGTTGGTTCCGTAGATCGACTCGTTGTAGGTCAGCTCCGCCAGCTGGTGGGACTTGACCGGCCGGGCATAGTCACTGAATGCGATCACCTGCAGGAAGTCGCGAGGAAACTGGCTGCGGATCAGCGCATCGAGCGCCAGCGCGACCTTCTTGGCGGCGTAGAAATAGCCGCGTAGCGGCATCGACCGGCTCATGTCGATCATCAACACGGTTGCCGACTGGGCGCTGAACTCCGACCGGTACACCTCGAAGTCGTCGGTCTTCAGCCGGATCGGTTGCTGTGATCCTTCGCGGCGCAAGGCGTTCATCAGTGTCTGCTCGACGTGCAGGTTGAAGGCATCGCCGAACTCGTAGACCTTCGTCTCATCGGAGCGCTCCGAGCCGAGGCCGCGAACGCTGATCGGGTGGTCCCCGAAGCGGTCGCGCTTCAACCGCGTGTAGAGGTCGCGCAGCGCCTTCTGCCCGATGCGGCGCATCCCCCGCGGCGTCAATTCCATGCCGCGCCGGCCCTTCTGCACGTAGCCCTTCTTCTCCAGCTGGGCGGCCAGCTCGCTCATCTGGTCGGCCGCCTGGCGCGCATCCGGCCCGAGTAGCTGCTGGAGTTGTTGCGATTGCTCTGGTGTTAGCTGCCGGCCCTGGTATCCCTCGCGCAGCGCCGCCTCCAGGTCCTCGATGCCCTGCAGCCGCTCCATCAGCGAGAGCGCCTCCTGCAGCGGCAATGACTCTGAGCCGTAGAAGGCGTAGCGGTTGCCCAGGCCCGGGCGCGGCGAGAGCAACTCGAGCTGGGCGGCGAGCTCGGCCATCTGCTCCTGCAGCTCGGGGTCGTTCAGCGTGGAGGCGAGCAACTCTTCCATCTGCTGCCGCATCTCCGGCGACAGTGATTGCATCAGCGACTCCATCTGCGCCATCTGCTTCTCGAGGTGCTGGATGAGCTCGTCGAGGGTCTTCGGCGGGTCGGGACCGAAGAAATGGCCGAAACGCTGCATGAATTGCTCGAACCTGGGTGTCTTGCCCTCGAGCCGGTCGCGCAGCATCTGGTTGAGCGCCTTCATCATCTCCTTGATCTCGCCGAGGTGCTCAGGCCGCAGCTGCTGCATGGTGCGCGTCATGTTCTTGAAGTACGTTTGCGAGACCTGCTGCTTGAGCTCCTCCATGAGTTGCTGGAAGGCCTGCGACGCGCCTTCGTCCATGAACTCGTAGTCGTTGAGCTGGCGGATCGTGCCGCCCACGTCTTCCGGGAGGTGGTCCAGCTCGTCGAGTTTCTTCTTCGTGATCTTCTGCACGACGCGCTTCGCGCTCTCGGGCGCGTGCTCGAGGCGGTCGTTGATGCCCTGCCGCTCGCGGCGAAGGATGTCGTTGAGCTTCTCGCGAATATTGCCGAAGAGGTCGTTCAGGTTGTAGCGCTTGAGCTGCTGCAGGCGCTTCTGGCGCAGGCGCTCGAGCATCTCCTCGAAGCCTGGCAGCCGGCGGCCTTGCTTGTCGCGCCAGCCCCGACTCATCAGCCGGTGGAGTGCGTAATCGAAGTCGCCGCCCTGGAACAGGTCCTCGGCGAGCCGGTCGAACAACTCCTCGGCATCACGACCAAAGGGTTCCTGGGACCCATCCCATCGCTCGTAGCGATTCGAGCGGGAGATCATCTAGCCGGCGTAGATCGCCGCTCCGTCCATTTCGGTCTTGTTGATCCGCTTGCTCAGATGCAGCCCTTCGAGGACGAACTCCACCCCCGAGGCCGCCAGCGCCGGCCGCTTGTCCAATCCCAGGCTCTTGAGCGCCTTCTCCATCCCGGGCAGCTCGCGCAGCATGGTGGCGTAGCGCTCCGCGGCCTGGCCTTCGGACACCTCGAAGGTGAGGCCGGCGTCGAAGCGTTGCACCAGCTCGTTGAACTGGCTGGCCTCGAAGTGCCGGCGGAAGACGTTGAGCACCGCGGTTTTGATGATCTTCTCCAGCACGGTCTGGTCGTCGCCCTCTTCCCAGGTTTCCATCTCCAGCTTGCCGGCACTCGAGGGGATGATGGCGGGCAGGTCGGTGATCCGCGGCACGGCCTCCGTCTCGCCCGTCCGCAATGCGCGCCGCGAGGCATTCGATACCAGGTTCTCGTAATTCGTGATCGAGATGCGGACACTGACGCCCGAACGCTGGTTGATCTTGGGACTGCGGCGCGCCAGCTGGCTGACCTCGGCCACGATTTCTTTCATGAAGTCCGGCATCACGACTGAGAGGTCGCGATCCTGGAACGCGGTGCGTTCCTGCTCCACGATGCGAATCTCGTCATCGACGTGGCGGGGGTAATGCGTCCGGATCTGCGCCCCGAAGCGGTCCTTGAGTGGGGTGATGATACGCCCGCGGTTGGTGTAGTCCTCGGGGTTGGCGCTGGCGACCACATAGACATCGATCGGCAGGCGCAGCTTGAATCCGCGGATCTGCACGTCACGCTCTTCGACGAGGTTGAGCAAGCCGACCTGGATCCGTTCGGCGAGGTCGGGCAACTCGTTGATGGCGAAGATACCTCGATTGGTGCGCGGCACGAGCCCGTAGTGGATGGTCAGTTCATCCGCGAGGTACTTCCCCTCGGCTACCCTGATCGGGTCCACCTCACCGATCAGGTCGGCGATCGAGGTGTCGGGGGTGGCTAGCTTCTCGCTGTAGCGCTCGTCCGGTGCGATCCAGCGCACGGCCACCCGGTCGCCCTGGGCGGCGACGCGGTCCCGGCAGGCGCGACAGATCGGTGCGTAGGGATTGTCGTTGATCTCGCAGCCCTCGATCACGGGGACGCGTTCGTCCAGCAGCGCGATCAAGGA
The DNA here is from genome assembly GCA_005881235.1 of Chloroflexota bacterium. Classification (GTDB taxonomy): domain Bacteria; phylum Chloroflexota; class Dormibacteria; order CF-121; family CF-121; genus CF-13. The sequence continues at coordinate 4,196 of VBEQ01000149.1, forward strand.
TCGAATCAGCCGGCTCTTCGCCTGGCCGCGCTCACCAAGGAAGACGATGTCCTGGCCGGACAGGATCGCGTTTTCCACCTGGGGAACGACCGATCCCTCGAAGCCGATGATGCCGGGGAAGAGTTCCTCGCCGGCCTTGATCTTGCGCACCAGGTTCTTGCGCATCTCCTCCTTGACGGGCAGGACGCGGTACTCACTCTGTCGGAGTTGGCCGATGGTCGTGGGATGCTCCAATGGAAACCTCTCAGGAAATCGTGGTGACGCCGCCTCGATTCTACGGGGCGGCCGCGCGTTCAGCCGGATTCAAATCCGCTTCGTCTCCGAAGCTAGCGCGAAAGCCAGGAAGAGCAGGAGGGACGTGACGCTGGCGAGCGCGATCAACCACCGGACGCCGATCAGTTGGGTGAGTGTCCCACCGAGGACGGCGCCGACCGGAACCCCACCCCACGCGACCACCCTGATGGTGGCATTGACGCGCCCCAGCAACTGCGGCGGGACGGCGGCCTGGACGTAGCTGCGGAGCAGAATCCGGCCCAGGATCGCGCCGCCGCCGGAAAGCCCGAGCGAGATCGCGACGAGCAGCAAGGCCGGAGCGCCGGGAAGGATCGGCGCCAGGTCGAGCAACGCCAGCAGCGGTCCCGTGACGAGGAGCTCGGCAAGCAGTAGTCGACCAAGCCTGAAGCGGCGACGGAGAACCGGGGCCAGCGTCGCCACCGCAATCGGACCAATCCCCGCGAGCCCGAGCGCCAGCCCGGTACGCGCGGCATCGAAGTGCAGCTCGTGCTGCGCGTAGTAGACGAAGACCGTCGTCACCGCGGCGTAGACGATGTTGAGGACGACCCCAGAAAGGGTGTTCTCGAGGATCACGCGGTGATGGCGAACCCAGCGGAGGCCGGCGACCAGCTGGGCACGCCAGCCGACCTCGGTCAAGGCTTCGGAAGGATGAGGGCCGAGGCTGAACCAGGCGGCCGCCGCGAGCAAGAAGGAGAACCCGTCGGCCAGTAACGCGTTGGCGGCGCCGAAAACTTTGATCAGCAGGCCCCCGAGGGCCGGCCCGATGAGCGAGGAGACGCCTTCGGTCACCTCGAGACTGCTGTTGGCCTCGACCGCGCGGGCTGGGCCGACCAACACTGGAACCAACGAGTAGTGCGCGACCTCGAACCACACCCGGGCGGTCCCCGCGATGAAGGCCACCAGGTAGAGCTGCACGAGCGTCAGCGCGTGCAAGAACGCCGCCAGTGGCACGCTGGCCAGCATCACAAAACGGACAAGGTCGGCGACCAGCAGGATGCGCCGTCGATCCCAGCGATCCGCGTAGACGCCGACGATCAATCCGAACAGCAAGAAGGGCACAAACTCCAGCGCACCGACGATGCCAAGTTGAAACGGCGATTGCGTCAGCTGGAGAACGAGCCAGGGTAGCGCGAGGATCGTGACCTGGTTGCCCACCGTCGAAATCGACGAGCCGGCCCAGAAACGGGCGAACGTGCCATCACGGAGAACGGACGGCGGCGCGTGGCCGGCGGGCGCGCTCAGGGCCGCGGCGCCGGCGGGCCCAGCTGCTCCTCGACCAGCGGCGCAAACTGAGGAAGCCGCGCGGCGAGTGCACGCAGTAAGCCGAAGCATCCCGCCAGCATCATGTCGCCGTGCGGGACCGCGAGATGCGGTCGGAGCCGCGAGCCATCGAGCAGACCGCGGCGCGGACCGGTCACCGCCAACTGTTTCGGCGGCGACGCGTTGACGCCCAGCTCCAGCGCCCCGTGTCCCATGTCGGCGAACACCTGGTCGTTGGAGAGCGTGCCGGTCGCCAGCGCGTCCAGGTAGTGTTCCAGTTTCGGGCGGGTCAGCTCGCCGGTGTGATGCTCGAACAGGCCGGCGATGCGTCGTTCATTCAACAGGGCCGCAATCGTGTGGAAGTTCCCAACGTTGACGACCGACACCGGGTTGGCTGCCGCAACGACGGCATCTTCGAGCGCACCGAGAATCGCCGCCGGCCCGGTGTCCATCAGGAAAAATGGCTCTGGCTCCGCCCAACTGCCGGCCACGGCCAGCATGCGCGTCATTCGCGCCGGAATCTCCTGGGCGAGAAAGCCGAAGCCCTCGAGGCCAATGCCGCGCTCGACCTGTTCGCGCAGGTACTCGAATCGAAATCGGCGGTCGCTGACCCCTGGCGGAGCCGCGCCATGGTCGAACACGGCCACCGCGATCGCGTCGAAGTCGGTGCCGACACCAAACGCTCGCAGTGCCTCCATCAACTCGGCCAGGTAGAAGTCGCGCAGCTCGAGGCGGCGCGCCCCGTCCGCGGCGGCGGCTGAGTCGACGACGCGGATTCCCATCGTCGCGACGCGTTCCAGGTCGTCGTCGAAGGTCCGGGCCGCCTCCGGGGTCGCATACACGTTCAACCCGGCCTTGAGATGCGCCTCGACCGCCCAGTGATCGGGACCTCCGCCCATGGTGACGCCGGTCAGGACCAGGTCGACCCGGTCGTGGGTGGCCTGTTTGACTCGCTCGGCCAGCAGGGCCGTCGGTGACGGCATGACCAGCTGGACGGCGTTCTCTATGAGGCCGCCGGGCTCGAGGATCAGGATGTCCTGGGTGCCGGTGCCGACGTCGATCGCCAGAACCCTGGGCCGCGCCACTTAGCGCCACCCTCCCAGGGCCAAAGCAAGCTCGGATCTCACTTTCCGTTCATCCGGTAGTCCATGCCGAGTCTCGACAGCCTGGTCTGCCCCAAATGCCACGGCCCGTTAACCGCGTCTGCCGGGCCGGAGCTTCGTTGCACCCGGGACGGGCTCCGATATCCGGTCGTCGATGGCATCCCGTCCTTCATCATCGCGGGCCCGGACCCGGTTACGCTCCCGGGCTGCGCCCTGAGCCTGGTCCTCCCGGCCCTCAACGAAGGCGAGAATCTCGATCGGGTTCTCCCGGAACTGAAGCAGGCGCTGGTCGCGCTGGGCCCGACGTACGAGATCATCGTCGTCGACGGAGGCTCGCGCGATGGCACGCAAGAGATCGTACGCAAGCACGGGGCGCGATTGGTCAGCCAGAAGCTCCCCGGATTCGGTGGCGCGTACCGGGCCGGCTTCGAGCAGGCGCGCGGTGAGTACGTCATCACGCTCGACGCCGATGGCTCGCACGACCCAAAATTCCTTAAGGACCTGTGGACCGCGCGTCGCGACGGCGATGTCGTGATCGCCTCCCGCTACGTCCAGGGTGGCGCCGCGGAGATGCCGGCCACTCGTCGTGTGATGAGCCGGATCCTGAACATCACGTTCGGCCGCGGGTTATCGCTGCCGGTCCACGATCTCTCCAGTGGCTACCGTCTTTATCGCGCTGCGATCCTCCGGGAACTCGAGTTGAAGGCGACCGACTTCGACGTCCTCGAGGAAATCTTGATCCGGGTGCTGGCCGCGGGTTACCGGGTGTACGAGGTGCCCTTCCGCTACCGGGCTCGAGTCTCCGGTCGCAGTCACGCCCGGCTGGTGCGATTCGCCATCTCCTACCTGCGTACCTTTGTCGCCATGTGGCGGCTGCGCAACTCGATTGCATCCTCGGACTACGACGGGCGCGCCTACGACAGCATCATCCCGCTGCAGCGCTACTGGCAGCGCGGTCGATACCGGGCCATCACGCAGCTGGCGAGTGGCTCTCACCAGGTCCTCGATGTCGGCTGTGGCTCGAGCCGCATCATCGGCGCGATTCCCGGCATGATCGGCCTCGACATCCAGCTCCACAAGCTGCGCTACGCGCGCCGATATGGAAACGGGCTGGTCCACGGCTCCATCTTCGAGTTGCCCTTCGCCGACGGCAGCTTCGATTGCGTCATCTGTTCGGAGGTCGTCGAGCACATCCCTGCCCAGGAGAAACCGTTCGACGAGCTGGCGCGCGTCTTGAAGACGGGCGGCCGGCTGATTCTGGGGACACCCGATTACGATCGCTGGCGCTGGCGGGCGCTGGAGTGGCTGTACGGGCGCCTCTCGCCCGGCGGCTATGCCGACGAACACATCACCCACTACACGCGCGCCAATCTCGGCCCCTACCTTCAGGGCAAAGGCTTCGCGATCGAGGGCGTCGAGTACGTTGGCGGCTCGGAGATGATCTTCAGCCTGAAGAAGCTCGGCCCGATGGTCTCGCCGGTGTCTGCTCGTCCGGTCCAGACGGCGCTTCGCGTCGAGCGCTCGGCGCCCGCGGCCTAAGAGATGTGGCGTTCGAAGATTTCGAGAATCTCCTGCGGCGACGCGGTCATCTGGTCGACGAAGTAGCCGCCGTCGAAGTCGAGACCTTTGGCGCGGAGAAAGCCCGCGCCAGGATGCCGCTTCATCACCGCCACACCGGGTTTGAGCCGGTAGGCAAGTACCGTCCGGCCTCCGGCCTTCACGAGGGCCACGGCGGCAATCTCATCCCAGGGCAGCAGCGGACTCTTTCCGGAGCGGCGAAAGATCACCCCCTCCTCCATGAATTCGAAGCGGGGGCGCACCGGGCCGCGCATCGCGAAGAGCCCGATGATCGGCGCGAGGACGGCCGCCCAGCCGATGCCGTGGCCGCTGAGCAAGAGGATGAGGCCGCCTAACTCGGTGACGCCGGCGAGCGGCAAGAACAGTGCCCAGGGCAAGCGGGCGTTGACGACCGTCATACGACGACGCTGACACCGCCGGCGACGATCTCCGCCCGCAGCACGTTACCGCGAAAGACCTCGCCATCGACTTCGTGCCAGTGGACGTCGGGCGCCTTGATCTCCACGGACCGCGCCTTGCGCTGCACCATGCGTTCGCCATCCGCTCGCCGCCGGACGATGCTCCAGAGCAGGCTCGCCCGATCCAGGACGGTGCGTGGCCGGTAGATGCACACGTCGAGCCACCCATCGTCGATCGCGATGTTGGGGCCGAAGCGGAAGGGCGCGGCGCCGAGCATGCCCGCGTTGACCACCAGCACGACGACCGCGGTGATCCGCGTTTCTTCGCCGTCGGTGCGGATCGTGCACTCGAACAGCGGCGCGCGCGGCAGCCACCAGGCGCCGGCCAGGAAGTAGGCGGCACGGCCCAACCAGTACTTGAGCAAGGGCGGCGTGTGGCGCATGACCATGGCGTCGAAACCGATACCGGCCGCCAGCGCCATGTATCCGTCGTTGACCCTCGCCAGGTCGACCGCGCGCGTGGCGGGAAAACGTTCCAGGGCTCGTTGCGTCGCCCGACGCCAGCCGGCCGGGAGCCCCAACTCGCGGGCGACGATGTTCGCGGTGCCCAGCGGCACGATCCCCATGGGGATGCCGCGCTCGTGGGCGGCCGCCATCACCTCCGCCACCGTGCCGTCTCCGCCCGCGGCGAGGACCATGTGGAAATTGCGCCGGGCGAGAGCCGCGCCAATCGACTCGACGTTCAAGCCGGCGGTCGTCTCCAGCACCATTGCCTCCCAGCCGAGCTCCCCGGCGAGCTCCAGCAAGCGGCGTCCGAAATCACTGCCGGTCCGTTGCAGCGCGGGGTTGACGACGAAGAGCGCGCGGCGCCGCTCGACGGCATGGTGCGGATCGACCACCTAGCCAGCAGCTCGACGCGTCATCCGGTCATGGGCATCGTCGGTATGCGGATGGCCTTCTGGTTGCACACAGAAGACATCCCCCGGCCGGCACACCAGGCTCTCGAACTGGATCGTGGTGTGCTCGATCTCGAACTCGTGCGCCAGCACCTCGCGAACTTCGGCGAGGATATCCTGCGCCTGGGTGACGCGCTGGTCGTCGATCAGCAGGTGGGCGCTCATCGCCCGGCTCTGGGCACCGAGCGACCAGATGTGCAGGTCGTGCAGGTCACGAACACCGGGGACGCGCTTGACCGCGGTCACCACGGAGTCCGGGCGCAAATCCGGTGGCGTCGACTCCATCAGGATGTCGATCGCCGCCGAGAGAACCCGCCACGCGCTCCAGGCGATGAGCGCGGCAATGGCGATGCTCAGCAGCGGGTCGATCGCGAGCCAGTTGGTCGCGGCGATCACCAGCCCGGCGACGATGATGCCGCCCGACGCCCAGGCATCGCCCCAGATGTGCATCAACGCGCTCTTGACGGTGAGATCGCGCTGCAGGGGCTGCAGCGAACGGGCGATGAGCAGCGAAATGAGCAGACCGACGACGGCCGCCGCCGCCATCAGTTCCCCACGCACCGCACCGGGGTCTTGCAGCCGGCGGACGGCCTCGAAGACGATCCCGACGACGATCGCCCCGAGCAGTAGCGCATTGACGAGCGCCACGAGGATCCCCACGCGCTGATAGCCGAAGGTGCGGCGGGCGGTGGCGGGACGTTGGACCTGGCGCAGTGCGAATGCCGAAAGCGCCAGCACGACCAGGTCGGTCACGACGTGACCGGCGTCGCTGAGCAGGGCGAGGCTGTGCGCCCACAGACCGCCGGCCACCTCGACCACCAGCACGGTGGCGGTCAGAAGGAGGGCCAGCCGGATTCGAGCGGCGGCGCCGGAGCCCACGGGGGCGAGCTGCATCGGCCTTATCTTATTGCGCATTGACGGAAAATCCTGACCATCCTGTATTTACCCCGGCAACAGGACAACGACTCCAATGGACTGAGCTTCCGGATCATATTCAGCGCGGTCTCGAGGAAAGGGTCGGCGGACGCGTCGTGGTGGCGACAACGCAGCCGGGCGGGTTCTCGCCCGGGGTCGCCGCCCGGCTCGTGCTCGCCGACGGCCGCCGGGTTTTCATCAAGGCCGTCAGCGGGTCGATCAATCCGGATTCGCCCGGGATGCACCGGCGCGAGGCCCGCATCGCTGCCGTTCTACCGGCGTCCGTGCCTACACCACGCTTTCTCGATGTCTATGAGGATGCTGATTGGATCGCGCTGATCTTCGAGGATATCGAAGGAACCATGCCGCGAGCGCCCTGGCGGCAAGCCGAACTTGATCGGGTCCTCCGCGCGGTCGAGGAGTTGAGCGCCAGCTTGACGCCGGCGCCCATCGACGTCGAGCCGGTCGGTGAGCTGATGCCGAACGTCTTTACGGGCTGGAAACGCCTTGCGACGAGCGTCGAGTCGGGAGAGGACGACCTGCGCGACGTCGATCCCTGGGTTCGGCGGCACCTCGCCGAACTGGTCGCCCTGGAAGCGGCAGCGCCCGAGGCCACCACGGGAACGACGCTGCTGCATGCCGACCTGCGCGCCGACAATATCCTGCTCACCCCCTCCCGGGTGTTCTTCATCGACTGGCCGTGGGCCAGCCTCGGAGCATCGTGGGTCGATTTACTGTTCATGCTGCCGAGCGTCGCCATGCAAGGCGGCCCGAAACCGTGGCAGATTTTCGATGACCACCCACTCGGGCGGCGGGCGCCGGCTGCGGCAGTCACCGCCGTCGTTGCTGCCGTCGCGGGATTCATGATCCGGGGGTCACGCCTCCCTCCGCCGCCCGGCCTCCCGACGGTGCGGGCGTTTCAGCGCGACCAGGGGCGGCCCGCGCTCGAGTGGCTGAAGCGCCGAAGCGGCTGGACCTAACCCGAGAGCGCGGCAGCGATCGGGAGATAGAGCTGCCGATAGTGCAGGTAGGCGGCCTCGTATGCGTCGGCCGCCGACGACCCAGGCGTCGCCACCAGGGTTGGCGGTGCCGCCAGCGCCGCTACGCGTTGGGCATCGGGCCAGGCGCCGAACCCGACACCGGCGAGCAGCGCGGCACCGAGCGCCGACGCGGACGTCGTTGCCGTGGCCAGCAGCGGCTGCTCGAGTACGTCGGCAAGCAACTGCCGCCAGCGCGGGTCGAAGGAGCCGCCCCCGGCCAGTCGCAACTCGGTCGCCGCTACGCCCGTCGCGAGCAAAGCCTCTGTCCCCTGCCGGACGGCAAACGCGACCCCTTCGAGCGCGGCACGCAAAAGATGGCCGCGGGAATGGCTGAGACGAAGGCCGATCCAGCCGCCCCTCGCGAGCGGGTCGAAGTACGGAGTCCGCTCGCCGGTCAGGTACGGCAGGAAGACGAGGCCTTCGGCGCCGGCGGGAACGGCGAACGCTTCGGCGTAGACCTCATCCCAGGTCGCACCGAGCATGGTGCGCACCCACTCCAGTGCGATGCCCGCATTCTGCATCGCCGCCATCGCGTACCAGCGGTCGGGCGCCGCCGCGCGGTAGAGATGCGTTCGCCCGGTGGGATCGACGGCAACCCGATCGCGCGGCGCGACCACCTGCGCCCCGCTCCCGATCGTCAGCTGCACCGGCCCGGGATCGAGCAGGCCGCCCGCAAGCGCGGCAGCGGCGGTATCAGCGGCGCCGCCGACCACGGGGAGATTGCCGCGGAGCCCCAGGTGGGCGGCTGCTGAAGCGGCGAGCACGCCGCAGATCTCGACGGATTCGCGGATGGGCGCCAGGAAATCCATTCGCAGGTCGAGCTCGTCGATGATGGCCTTGGCCCAGTAGTCGGTGCTCATGTCGTAGAGCAGCGTCGCGGAAGCATCGCTCGGTTCGGTCGCCGCCTCGTGGATCAGGCGTAATCGCAACCAGTCCTTCGGCTGCAGGGCCCAATGCGCCTTGCGATACAGCTCTCGCTCGTTGTCGCGCAGCCACAGCAGGGTTGGTCCCGCCATCCCGGTCGCGGGTGGGTTCGCCAATTGGCGCCGTTGTTCTCCGCGCAGCGCGTTGTAGGCTTCCAGCTGGCCGCGGGCGCGGCCATCCGCCCATAGGATCGCCGCCCGAAGTGGTTCGCCGGCGTCGTCGCTGAGCACGACGCCGTGCATTTGGCCGCAGAGACCGACGGCGGCGACGTCGGCGGCCAGGGCCCCGGTAGCCTCGTGCACGGCCGTTGCCGCGGCCTCCCACCAGGCGTGCGGATCGGACTCGGCCCAGCCGGGCTGCGGCGTGGTCATCGGATAGGCGGCGGATCCAGTGCCGACGACCGACCCGTCGACGTCGAGCACGACCGCTTTGAGCGAGCTGGTGCCTACATCGATGCCGAGGAACATATCGCCCCTTCCCACGGACCCAGCGCCAGGCCGCTGTCGACCTGCTCGCCCTCCCGGGTGCGCGCCGTGCTGATGATGACCGTGCCCGTCATCGCCGGCACGGAGACGAGCTTGTCGGTCAGGTTGAGCGCGATCGTCGTATTGCGGCCTCGGTGCCATGCCCAGACGCCGGCCCCTGCCGGCAATTGCTTGTAGGCACCAGTCCGCAAATCAGGCCGCTGGCGGCGTATCGCAATAAGGTCGTGGACGAAATTCAGGGTCGATGACGGGTCACGGCGCTGATCGGCCACGTTGCGCGCCGCGACGTCGCCGAGCGGGAGCCAGGGCCGCGCGCCGTCTCTTGTGAACCCGCCCCCGGGCTCGCGACTCCAGTGCATCGGCGTCCGCTCCGGATCGCGCCCGCGCGGCGCCGGCCAGTAGCGCTTGCCGAGTGGATCCTGCAGGTCCGATTTGCGGAGCGGCGTGTTGGGCATGCCGATCTCATCGCCGTAGTAGAGGACGGGCGTGCCTCGCAGGGTGAGCAGGCTCAGCAGCGCGAGCCGAAGCTTTCGCTCATCACCGCCCGCCCAGCGGCTCATCACACGAGGGATGTCGTGGTTGGAAACGGTCCACACCGGCCAGCCTCCCGCTGGGATGATCGCCTCGCTCTCGGCGACGACCCGCGCCAGCGCGGTGGCCTCAAAGGGGACGTGCACGTAGGTGAAGTTGAACGCCAGGTGCAACTGGTCACCCTGCCCGTAGAAGCGCCCCATGCTTCGGATGTCGAGCACATAGGTTTCGCCGATTAGGACGCGCGGCGGCGAGTATCCGTTCGCCAGCGAGCGCCAGCGACGAAGCACGTCATGGACCTCGGGCCGTTCCATGTTGTAGATGGCCCGCTGGCCATAGAGCTGCACCTGGGGGGCATCGTCGGCAGTCGCCGGCGGGTTGTCACGGAGCTCACGGTCTTTGACGATGCCCTGGGCGACGTCGATCCGGAAGCCGGCGACGCCGCGGTCGAACCAGAAGCGGTAGATCTTGTCGAAGGCGTCACGAACGGCCGGGTTCCACCAGTTGAGATCCGGTTGCTCCGGAAGAAAGTTGTGCAGGTAGTACTGGCCCGTGTTGGCGTCGAGCGTCCAGGCCGGCCCGCCAAAGGCGCTCAACCAGTTATTCGGCGGGCTGCCGTCCGGCTTGCGATCGGCCCAGACGTACCAATCGCGGTGGGCGGCCGCGCGAGAGGACCGCGCGTCAATGAACCACGGGTGCCGATCACTGCTGTGGTTGGGCACGATGTCGAGCACGATCTTGATGTCGCGCTTTGCCGCTTCCGTGATCAGCGCGTCGGCGGTGGCCAGGTCGCCGAAAACCGGCTGCACCCCGCAATAGTCGGCGACATCGTAGCCAACATCAGCGTCCGGAGAGACCGTGATCGGGTTCAGCCAGATGGCATCGACGCCCAGCCATTGCAGGTAGTCGAGGCGATCGATCACGCCGCGCAAGTCGCCGATGCCGTCGCCGTTCGAGTCCTGGAACGAACGCGGGTAGACCTGGTAGATCACGCCCTCGCGCCACCATTCGCCAGCGGACATCGCCAGCCATGCTACCGACTTCAGCGCTGAGGGCCGTTGGCTGCGTGGCGCAGGAAACCGCTGGGCGTCTCGATTCACTGCTGACGATGGCAGGTTCGTTCCCGCGGGGCGGTAACTTCGACTGGTCGCGATTGCAGCCTGTCGTCGGCGATCTAGCCAGGGTCTCGATACCGTTCAAGCTTCGACCGGATGGGCGTATCGGTCCCCCGACGTTGAAGTCCGGAGCCAAAATTCTTCTCACGCTCGTTGGACTGGTCATCGTTTTGCAGGCGTTCGGCCTGAGCCGTCCTATCGCGGATCCGCGCGTCCGCGGTTACGAGATCGGGGCAATCTTCGTTGGCATATTTCTCGTGTTTCGCTCGCTCTACCTATGGTCTGCGTGCCTAGCCGTGGGTCCGACGACTCTCACTTACACGCTGCTTCCGGGGGTCAGCAGGCGGATAGCCCGAACGGGGATTGCTGGAGTCGTCCTCCGCCTGGTGGACACGTCGACCCCGTTTTCGCCGATGACGCGCTCCAAACGCCTACTGCTCGTCGACCACGACGGCCGTTGCATGTTTCGGATGGATGCGAAGTACTTCGACTATCCAGATGCCTATCACCTGGCCGCCGCCCTCCATGTGCCGATCGATGCCAGCTGGGACTACCCCGTGGAGCGCGAGGCGCTTCGATCAGAGATCCCAGGGACAATCTACTGGCCCGAGCTTCACATCACGATGCTCACCATTATGGGCACCTTGATGGCCATCGCCCTGGTCGCGATCGGGGCGGTTCTGGTCCAGGGCGGACGTCACCCGGGTTGAGAGAAACGGCCCGCTCGGATGATTAGCTGCTCGGCGTGACCGTAGGGGCCTTGAGCGCGGATTGACCGTTCGGCGAATGGCCGTTGCCGGCCGACTTCAGCGAGGGTTCGATGATGGCGTCGATCAGGCCATAGTCCTTCGCCATCTCGGGCGTCATGAAGAAGTCACGCTCGATGTCGCGCTCCACCTGTTCGGTGGATCGACCGGTGTGCTGGGCGTAGATGCCGACGATGATCTCCCGCAGCCGCAGGATCTCGCGCGCGTGGATCTCGATGTCCGTGGCCTGCGAGGTCCGCATGCCGCCACTGGGCTGGTGCAAGACGATCTGGCAATGCGGCAGCGAAAGTCGCTTTCCCTTGGTGCCGCCGACCAGGATCAATGACGCGGCGCTGGCGGCCATCCCGGTGCACAGGGTGCTCACGGGGGGATGCACGTAGCGCATCGTGTCGTAGATCGCCAGTCCCGCGGAAATCGAGCCACCCGGGCTGTTGATGTAAATGCTGATCTCCTTGTCCGGATCCTCGCTGTCGAGGAAGAGCAGCTGGGCGATCACCAGGTTGGCGACGTCATCGTCGATCTCGCTGCCGAGAAAGATGATGCGGTCGCGCAGCAGGCGCGAGTAGATGTCGTAGGCGCGCTCGCCGCGCGCGGTGCTCTCGATGACGCTGGGAACGAGGGCCATGAAATTCCTCCTTAGGGGTCTACGGTGAATCCGATTCGCCGCCGGGTCGGGGCGGCCTGCGTGGCTGCCAGATACAAGCTGAAATGCGCAACGCTCCTCAGAGCTTGCGGGCGAAGGTTCTGGGTCGCGATCCGCAGCTGCAGTCGGGGATCCTCCGGCCAGCTGCGGCGCTGCTCCATCGCTTCCTGACTCCCCAGCGATCGCGCCAGGTCGAGGTACAGCTCGGCGACCGGGATTTCCAGGGCTCGGGCGATGGCGAGCAGGCGCTCGGACGACACGTCCTTGAGGCCCCGTTCGAGCTCGGAAAGATACGCGGGCGACAGGTCGGCAGCCTCTGCCAGCTCGCTCAGGGACCGCTCCGCTTCTTCTCGCCGCCGGCGAAGCAGGTTACCGAGCGCAACTCGAATCGAACTCGCGTCTTCGCTGTGAGCGTATGGCATATGCCGTGGGCGTATGCTAGCACGTTTTTGACCGGCGTGCGCGGTGCATGCCCGGAGGCACCCGCCTCGTCGTATAGGCAGGCTGTGGGGACTTCGCTTCGACGAATCAGTCGTGGCTTGCCAGTGGTCGCGGTCGCCATCCTGATTGGAGGGTGCACCCCGACTGCGGCGATAAGGCCGGCATCGTCTGACACGCCGACCGCCTCTCCCTCCCCTTCTGCAACTCCGTCGGCGATGCCCTCGCCGAGCGAGTCACCATCACCGACACCGACGCCGTCGGGCGTCGATCCCGGATTCGTGCCGGCGCTGGCCGCCATTCAGATGGTTGGGCCGCACCTCGGCTGGGCCGTCGGAGCACACGCGATCTTTGCCACCACCGACGGCACGCACTGGACGAAGCAGTACGCCTCGACCGAGGAGTTCGTCGGTGTCGACTTCATCAGCGCCACCACCGGCTGGGCGGTCGCAACTCGAACGCTTCTGGGCACGACCGACAGCGGCCGGACCTGGCGCCAGTTGGGCGAGCCACGAGTGCCGCTTCGGTCGATCCACTTCGCGACCGCCACGCAGGGCTGGGGGATCGCCGGCGGAAGTGACCCGCAGCAGAGCCATGGATGGTTGCTTCCCCACGAGGGCGCCACCCTCGTCTTCACCTACGACGGCGGGCTGACCTGGTCAACGCTCGACGGTCCATCGAACCCGCAAACGGTGTGCTTCAGCGACCCCGCCCAGGGATGGATCGGCACACCGGAGGGCGTCTTTATCTATCGGAATACCGACCTCGGGCACAACTGGAGCAAGGTGCTGCAACGGCCCGACCCGCAGCCGGCCCTCCCGCAGGCCACGCTCATCCAGTGCGCGGCGCCGCGCGCACTCTGGGTGTTGTTTATTGGAGGACCGAGCGGGATGAGTCACACCCCCTATATCGCCTACGCGACCGTGGACGGCTCGACCTGGAAGGCCGTGATGAAGGAAGCGATGTCGGAGGGACAGATCCTCCCCGGCGTGCCGGCCGGCCCGGATACGTACCCACCGAGCTTCAGCGTCGTGGACCCCCAGGACGCCGTCTTCATCGGTGACGGCCCGGCGACCAATGTCGCGCAGTGCGTGGTCGCCAGCAACGGCGGCACGAGCCTGCGCCGCACCGGCCGGATCGACAACGCGCCGGAGACATTCGCCGCCGCCTTCGTCAGCGTCACCGCGGGTTGGGTCCTCACCAGGAACGCGGGTGGAGATTACGTGATCGATGCGACGAGCGATGGCGGTTATCACTGGTCGCAACAGCTGGCCGTCCCCCCAACCTCCGCCGGCTAGCCGATCAACGTAAAATCCAGCACGCGGGGCGTAGCGTAGCCTGGCTAACGCGCATGCTTTGGGAGCATGAGATCCCGGGTTCGAATCCCGGCGCCCCGACCAGATTCCAGGAAGGATTGACCAGATGCTCCCGGTCCTCGTCATCATCGCCGCCATCACCGTGCTCGCGGTGCTGGTCTTTCGTTGGTTCGAGCGCTACCGCTACACCGATGCGTGGCGGACGAGCGAGTTCCGCGGGGCAGCCTTTGGTTTCTTGATGTGGTTCGGCGGCATCTTCGGCCACCGCGTTCCGCCGCCGCCACAGGCGAAGATGGAACTCACGACGCGGGCCGGAGAGCCCGAGCCCCCCACGTCAGGCGGCGCGACGCTCCCGGATCAGGCTGCGGACGATAAATAAGAGGTTGGCGGGACGCTCGGCCAGGCGCCGCATCAGGTACGGATACCACTCGGTCCCGTACGGCACGTAGATCCGAACGCGGTAGCCCTCGCGGAGCAAGCGGTCCTGCAGATCGCGGCGGATGCCGTAGAGCATCTGGAACTCGAAGCGGTCGGCGGGAATCTCGCGCTCGCGCGCGAACCGCTTGGCGGCCTCGATCAACCGATCGTCGTGGGTAGCGATGGCCGGGTAGACGCCGTGGAGCAGCAACTGCTGCATCTCGGTCTCATATTTGGCATCGACATCGGCCTTCTTCGGGAAGGCGACCTCCGGCGGTTCGTCGTAGGCGCCTTTGACCAGCCGTACCCGGACTCCGGCCGCATTGACCCGGGCAACGTCGTCGGCGGTGCGATAGAGGTAGCTCTGCAGCACGACGCCGCAGTTGGGAAAGCGCTCATGCAACGCCAGGACCAGGTCGAGCGTCCGCTGCGTGTAGGCCGAGCCCTCCATGTCGACCCGCACGAAGTTATCGAGCTGCTGAGCCCGCTGGAGGATGCCTGTCAGAAGCTGCCGGCAGAGGTCTGGCGAGATGTCGAGTCCCAGCTGGGTCAATTTGACCGAGACGTTCGCATTCAGCCGCTCCGCCGCGATCCGTTCAAACGCGGCCAGGTAATCGTCGGTGGCGGCGCGCGCCGCCTTCTCTTCGCTGACGTTCTCGCCCAGGTGGTCGAGGCTCGCGGACCAGCCGCGACGGTTGACGTCGCTCACCACCCGGACCGCATCGTCCAGGTGGTCCCCCGCCACGAAGCGGTAGGCGAGCGATGCGGTCAGCCGCTGGCGCGTGACGAACCGCTGCAGGCCACGACGATGCGAGAGGTAAAGGAATGACGCTCTCAGCACGTCAGCGCCCCTCTGGCGCGGACAGGGCGGCGTCGAACGCACCGTGGACTTCCAGCGCGTTCAGCGCCCGCGCCCGATGACTCAAGAGGTTCTTTTCCTCGGTCGACAGTTCCGCGAGCCGGCGGCCATCGGGCAGCTGGAAGATGGGATCGAAGCCAAAGCCATGCGTGCCACGCGGCTCGGCCGCGATCGTGCCGGCCAGGACCCCTTCGCCGGTAAAGACCCGCCCGTCCGGTAAGGCCAGCACCGCCGCGGAGCGGAAGAACGCCGGCGGGGAGCTGGTCGCTGCCGCGCCGAGGGCCTCGAGCAAGGCGGCGACGAGCGCGCGGCCCTCGCCCTTGTGGTCGGCGCCGGCGAAATACGCCGAATCGATGCCGGGCCGGCCACCCAGCAGCGGAACTTCGAGTCCCGAGTCGTCCGCCAGTGTCGGCAACCCGCTCAGGCGGCGGCCGGCGTCGGCC
>VBEQ01000105.1 GCA_005881235.1 Chloroflexota bacterium
CGTCGGAATCTCGGAGACGGTGCAGCCGCTGACCGCATCGTTTCAGGACTGGCAGATGAGGCAGCTGAATTCCCTGCAGGCCGCGCTCAGCCGACAATAGCGGGCAGCATGGCCCGTTCTGTCTCCCCTGCCATCGTCGCCGAGGGCGTGGCTGCCGCGTACGGAAACCGGCTGATCTGGCGAAATGCCAGCTTCACCGTGAACACGGGAGAGTTCGTCGCCGTGCTGGGCCCGAATGGGAGTGGAAAATCGACGCTCCTGCGATTGTTACTCGGGCTTCAGCCCCCCGCGGCCGGCAGCCTCCAGGTTCTCGGCAAACGCCCGCTTCGGGGCAACCCCCAGATCGGCTACGTCCCCCAGCGCCGCAACATCGACCGGGACCTGCCCGTGCGGGGCCGGGATTTCGTTCACCTGGGCATCGACGGCAACCGATGGGGCCTCGTGCTGGGCAATGCGGCCAGCAACCATCAGCGGGTGGACCAGGCGATCACATCGGTGGACGCGCAGGCGTACGCGGATCGGCCGATCGGTCGTCTCTCGGGCGGCGAGCAGCAGCGTTTGCTGCTGGCGCAGGCGCTCGCCGGCCGGCCACAGATGCTGCTCCTCGACGAGCCGCTGGCCAGCCTCGACCTGCGTAATCAGATCATCATTGCTGAGCTGGTCGCGGAGCTGGCACGCGCGAACGGGCTCACCGTGCTATTGATTGCTCACGACATCAACCCGCTGCTGCCCATCGTCGACCGCGTGCTTTATGTGGCGCATGGCGGCCTGGCGATCGGGAAGCCGGCCGAGGTCATCACCACGGAACAGTTGAGCCGCCTGTACGACGCCCCCATCGAGGTGCTGCACGACAGCCACGGTCACATGTTTGTGGTGGGCCTGGAAGCGGAGAGCGCGCATCACGATGCCTGAGCCTTACCTGGCGGTGGCGCCGTACTTCGGCTGGGACGTGGTGCGTGACGTGCAGGAACTCCTTCGCTACGCCTTCATGCAGCACGCCTACGAGGCCGGGACGATCGTCGCGCTCTCGGCCGGGATCATCGGATACTTCGTGGTCCTACGTGGCCTCTCCTTCGCCGCTCACGCGCTCTCCCATATCGGGTTCGCTGGTGCAACCGGCGCGGTCCTCGTGGGAGCGACGCCCATCGCCGGCTTGCTCGTCTTCACCATGTCGGCGGGCGCCGTCATGGGTGCCCTCGGCCAGCGGCTCCGGGGCCGCGACGTCACGATCGGCCTCGTGATGGCTTGGTCGCTCGGCCTTGGTCTCCTCTTCACCTACCTGTACAAGGGGTCGGCCCAACTGGCGATCGGCATCCTGTTCGGTCAGATCTTCGGTATCACGAGTCAGGAGGTCGCGGTCACCTTCGCTGCCGGATTTCTCACCGTCCTGGCACTCGTCGCCGTTTACCGTCCGCTGCTCTTTTCCACCCTCGACGAGGAGGTTGCGGAAGCCAAGGGCGTGCCGGTTCGCGGTCTGTCGATCGCCTTCATGGTCATCCTGGCGGTCGCTGTTTCGGAGGCGGTGCAGGTGGTCGGCGTGCTCCTGATCTTTGCCCTGATCGTCGCCCCCGCGGCCATCGCGGAGCGCTTTACGACCCGGCCCAGCCGTGGCCTGCTGCTTTCCGCGGCGCTGGCCGTCCTCTTCACCTGGGCGGGCCTGGCGGTCGCCTACTACGTGCCCTACCCGGTCGGCTTCTTCATCACGACGATTGCGTTCGGGAGCTATGTCCTGGCGCGATTGGCGGCCCCCACCCTGATCCGCCCCCGCGAGCGGGGAAGGGAGCTTCTCGCCCGGGAGGAACAGCTCCGGCACTCGCCGTAGAAGTCCAGGGTCGCGTGGTCGACCCGAAAGCCCCGCTGGCGCGCGATCGTCTCCGCCAGGGGCGCGACCGCCGCTTCGTCCAGGTCCTCAACGGTCCGGCAGGTGGTGCAGATCAGGTGATGGTGATGACCGGGCTCACACCAGACGTAGGCGGAGGTGTGACCCGGCCGCTCGAGGCGCTGCGCCAATCCGGCGGTGACCAGCGTGTCGAGCGATCGAAACACCGTGGCCCGCCCGATGTAGGTGTGCTTCTTGCGAACGCGTTCGTAGAGTTCCTGCGCCGAGGTTTCCTTTCCCGTCTGCGCCAGCACCGCGGCGATGGCGAGCCGTTGCGGCGTCAGTCGGACGCCCGTCTGTTGCAGGGCGGCCTGGGCCGTTGTCTCAACCACAACCAAATGATACTGCTGATCCGACCTTCCAAACTGCGGGGGACGGCAGGGTAGCGGTATTCGCGCCGTTACGTCGATATGGCCACCGTCGCCGTCGTCTCGCGCCCCCGGGTCAGGTGGGCCACTCCGGCGGCTGCCTTCGGCTCCCTCCTCTTCCCCGCCGGCATCTTCGCCTGGCTGGCCGCGCACCCGGCGAGCGACCCGAACCTCATCGTGCCGCGCCAGCACTTCCTGATTGTCACGGTGGTCTCCTTGCTGGCCTTCGGGCTGGCGGTATTACTGGCGATCGCCGCCGTGCAGATCGCGCAGTATCGGGTGCTCTTCTTCTGCCTGGGGTTCATGGCCATGGGCGGCATCTTCGCGGTCCACGGTATCGACACCCCCGGCATCCTCAAGACGGGAGCTGACGCACGCTACGCCGGGAGCGTCCTCGGCGTTTCCGCTTACCTCAGCCTCTTCGTCCCCGCGCTCTTCTTCGCCGCGTCGTATACGCCGCTGACCGCCGCCTTCGAGCGACGCCTTCCCTTCTCGCCGGCCGGCTGGCTGATCGTCCTGCTCGCCACGGCCCTGACCATCTACGGCGCGCTGGCCATCGCCAGTACCGAGGTGATCGCAGGGCTACCCTTTGGCGTTCGGCCGTACTCGACCGCGATGGGCCTGACGACGATCGCTCTGCTGCTGTTTTCGGCATGGCGCCAGGCCGCCGCCTACCTCGTCGCCCGCCTGCCACTCCAGGGTGTGCTCGTTCTCGCCTTCGTTCTGCTCGCCGAGGCCCAGGGCATCATGATGCTTGGCCAGGTCTGGCGCCTTTCCTGGTGGGAATACCACGGGCTGATGCTGCTGAGCGTCGGCCTCGCCGTCTCCGCGCTCGCGGCGCAAAGGGCGAAGGGCCAGTCGTTTCGCGACGTGATGGAAGCGACGCTCGAGCTCCAGGTCAAGGTCGGCGCGGAGCTCGAGCATGCCGAATCGATCGCCGCTCTGGCCGCGGCCGTCGAGGCCAAGGACGAAAACACCAGGGGGCACAACACCCGTGTCGCCGAGCTCGCCGTCCGGATCGGGCGCGCGATGGAGCTGCCCACCGACAAGCTGCGCACGCTCGCGCGCGCCGGCCTGCTCCACGACGTGGGCAAGATCGGCATCCCGGATGCCATCCTCAACAAGCCGGGCCCGCTCGACGCCGACGAGTGGATCGCGATCAAGCGCCACCCGCACCTCGGCCACGAGATCCTCCTGCGGGTGCCGAGCCTTCACCGCGAAGCCGAGATCGTGATCGCGCACCACGAGCGGATCGACGGCAGCGGCTATCCCCGTGGACTCCGCGGCGACCAGATTCCGCTCGAGGCCCGCATCCTCGCGGTCGCCGATACCTACGACGTGCTCATTTCCAACCGGCCGTACCGCCAGGCCTTCGACAACGAGCGCGCCGTTCGCATTCTTCGCGAGGAGTCCGGGACGCATCTCTGGGAGCCGGCCGTCCGCGCACTCCTGCGCAGCCTCGGCGAGCGTCTCGACGGCCAGCTCGCCGCCTGAAGGGGCGAATTAGTCGGTGAAGACGGCGGAGATGTACATCTTGTCGCCGTCGATCGCGGTGCCGATGCCAACCTGGCGGTAGTGCGAGCCGAGGATGTTGTCTCGATGTTCGGGTGAGTTCATCCACCAGGTCTCGGCGTCGGAAATGGCGCCATCGAATGGGGGTCCGCCTGCCCAGAAGATGTTCTCTCCGTCCCAGGTATAGGGCACTCCGCTCTGCTGGAGGAGTTCGGTGGCGGCCATCACCGTGCGACCCGGTCGGACGTGGGTCAGGCCATCTGTCACCATCTGCCGGGCTCGGGTGGATGCGATGGTGTCGAGCACCAGGGACTCGGTGAGAGGTGGCTGCCCGGCCACGCCTCGCTCACGGTTGAACAGCGCAACCACGGCGGGTGGCGCAGTTGGGCCGGACGGGAGGCCGGCGCCTGTGGGCGGCCCGCTGGAGCTGCGAGACCGAGCCGCGATCTCGTCGTTCCAGCGCTCGGGCGCCGAGTTCGCCACCGGGATTTGAGCGGCAGGCGCCACTCCAACACCGCTCTGCGGGTTCCCCAGGCAGAGGGCGATCGCCGCCAGGCCGGCGATCGCGCCAAGCAAGGGCGCGGATGAGGCACGGCGCGCGGCAAATGCCGGGTAGTGAATCATGCGTTCCCCTTACGCATAACGTGATATCAATTCTATCAGATCGCGAGATGCGATCCCTCGCGAGTGGAACGTGGCTGTCCCTCTCCCGCTTGCGGGGGAGGGGGTTGGGGTGGAGGCTCAGCCGCTCGTGGGACTCTTGGCGGCCGCCGCCTCGAGCTGCGAATGCAGGGAGGTCGCCTGTTTGGCGAGGCCGAGGCGCGGAACTCGCAACCGGTCGGAGACCGTCGCCAGGAGCGAGTAGTGATTCAACGGCATCGTCAGCTGGCCACGCAACCCGGGCGCGACGACGAGTAGCGCAACCCGGCCGTCTCCAGCTCCCGACTCGTCCCAGGTGATGAACAAGACCCCGCCCTGCTTCCAGGCGGTCGAGCTGACGATCTGGGGAACCGTCTGCGAGAGCCAGCGGTCGGCCCTCGCCACCCCGCAGTCGTGACCGTCGTTGCACATGCCGGGGGTGATCCACGAGAGGAGCGGCGTGTCGCTATTCAGGTCCGTGGTGAGGTCGGTCATGGGCACGATGTTCGCCGGGCAGGCGCCCCCGTAGTAGGAGAAGGGATTGTGTTTGACGGCGTAGGGATACGGGCTGGTGAAGCAGTCGCCGGTGAAGCCCTCCATGTACGCCTTCCACGAGATCCCCGCGGAACTCAGTTGATTGCCGAGCCCGGTCGCGGGAAGGGTATGGAACTCGTCATCGGTGATCCCCCAGGTCGAGCCCGAGGTCATCGCCAGGTAGTTCGGGAGACTCGGGTTCGAGATCTCCGAGTAGTTGGTGGCCACGGCGTACTGCCTGGCCAGGCCGGCGATGTAGGGCTGCCTGAGGGCGAGCTGGTAGGGCGTGTTCTCGAGCACGATCACGAACACGTGCTTGGGGGGCGCCGGCGGCGTCGGCGATGAGGTGGCCTTACCGAATGCCACAGGCTGACAGGCCGTCGCCAGGAGCAGCGCGGCCAAGGAGGGCGCAAGGCGGCGAACGAATCGCATATCGCCGATGTCAGAAATTATCCCAGACGAATGTAAAACGATCCTGAATTCCGCGTGAGAAACGCTTAAGAGCTGGGCGCGCGGTCAGGGGCCCGCAACAGCCCGATCGATTCGATCCCGACCTGCATCCAGTCGGGCGCGTCCAGCCAGCTCTCCACGCCCCACAGCAGGTAGGCGCTCACGCCGTGACCCCGGTAGGCGAGGGCGCTGGCGATCAGGTCGTCGGTCGTGAAGCCGGTGGTGCCGATCCAGGGCGTCGCCTGCATCTCCGTGATCCACAGGGCGCGGCCGTGGCTTTCAGCCTGGGCGTGCCAGTAGTCGAGGGTGTCCTCTTTCCAGGCGATGCGAGTGCTCGCGGTGATGACATCGAGCGGCGTGGACTTGGTCACGACATAGAGGTCGAGACCCAGCGTGTCCCCCATCGTCAGCACCTCGGCCGGGTGCCCAGCCGGCTTGGCCCCCGGCAGGTGGGCGTAGAGCCATGCCAGCGGGCTCGCCCCCCGGATGTCGAGCGTGACGTGCGAGGAATTGAAGCTCGTCACGACGACCTCGTGCACCAGGTCGATCGATCGCAGCAGGTCCACCTCCGAACGGATCATCGATGCCGGCAGGGCCCCGTCGGTCAGCTGATCGATGATGGCGTTGTCGAGGGGCTCGTTTTCCACCTGCCAGGCCCGCAGCACCGAGAGCGACGCGTAGCGGCGAAATGTGGATTCCAGGTAGCGGCGATAACTCGGGGCCTTCAGCAGCGTATCGAGTCGGCTCACGTCGCGGGTGTCAAGCCAATCCGGCAGGTGCACCTCGGGAAACACGAGGTTGCGGGCACCGACAACCAGCACCACCTCGGCATGGCGGGAACCCTTGACGGCGTTGTGCGCCTGGATCGTCTCGATCATGCGGTCGACGGCGGCGTAGCCCAACTCGGCCTCAGACGGTGCGACGGCACCCCAGTACACCGGCAGCCGCACCACGTCCGGCTGAAGCGCGACCAACAATCGGGCCAGGGCTTCCTCGGGGATCACACCGACGGGCAGCGCCTCCGGACTGAACGAGAACCCGACCAGCGGCGGGTTCAGCGGCGGCGGCGCGGGATCGATGACGCGCGTCGGGAAGGCCGCCGCCGGCACGAGGACGGCGAACAGAAAAGAGGCGATGACGGTCGCCAGCCGCTTCCCCACTCACCCCCATCATCTCGCGGCTGCATAAGAGCGCGCTGAGGAGGTCTCAGGCGGCTTTGGAGCCGGCCGACCGCTGCGACCAGTTTCGTAGCCAGCCTTCCAGCTCCCCGACCGGCATGGGGCGGCCGATGAAGTAGCCCTGAGCGGCCGAACAGCCCATCCGTTTGAGGGCCTCCCACGTCTGCTCGTCCTCCACGCCCTCCGCCACGACGTCCAGGCCGAGGCTCCCGCCCAGCTCAATGGTCGCTCGCACGATCGCTGCGCTGCCCGGTTGGCTGCTCATCTGGCCGACGAATGAGCGGTCGATCTTGATTTCCTCCACCGGGAGCTTCTGCAGGTAGGCCAGCGACGAATAGCCCGTTCCAAAGTCGTCGATCGAGAAGCGGATGCCGGCCAGGCGAAGCCGTTTCATGCTTTCGAGTACACGAGTGGGCTCGGCCATGACGGCGCTCTCGGTGATTTCCAGCTTGAGGTACTGTGCCGGTTGTCCCGTGCGGGCGATCACCTCCTCCATCATTTCCGGGAAGTGAGGGTCGAGGAGGTTGCGCATCGAGACGTTGACCGCCACTGGCAGGTCCACGGCTGTCTTCCCGAAGGCGATCGCGTCCTTTCCGGCAAGCTCGACCAGATACTTGGTCAATGGCTTGATCAGGCCCATACGTTCCGCGACCGGAATGAAATCGGCGGGCGGAATCCACCCACGCTCCCGGTGTCGCCACCGGGCTAACGCCTCCACCCCGGTGAGCTCACCCGTAGCCAGTGCGACCTGCGGCTGGTAATAGAGCGTGATCTCGCGATCATCGATGGCCCGTCGGAGATCGGCCCGCAGCAGCAGCCGTCGCGCGTCATACGGGTCATCTTCCTCTCGGTAGATCGCGTAGGTGCCTCCCGTGCGCTTGGCCCCGTACATGGCGACGTCGGCACGCCGCATCAGCGTCTCCGCGACCGCGCCATGCTCGGGATAGGCGGCGATCCCGATGCTGGCGGTGACCTCGAGCGCATGGTCCTCGCTGAGGAACGGTCGTTCCAGCGCCCGCAGCATGGCCTGCGCGGTGCGCGTGGCCTCCATGGCGCTCGCGCCCGGAAGAAGGATCGCGAACTCGTCGCCACCCAGCCGGGCGATCAGGTGCTCGGCGTCGATCGGTTCACGCAGGCGCGCACCCATCTGCCGAAGCAGCGCATCGCCCACCTGGTGCCCGAAGCTGTCATTGACTTCCTTGAAGTTGTCGATGTCGAGCAGCAGCAAGACAGCATGGGCATTTGTGCCTATGGCTTTCTGGATTTCTTCGCGCAACATGAGGCGGTTCGGGAGGTCGGTCAGCGAGTCGTGGAGCGCGTGGTGCTCGAGCGCCGCCTGCGCCACGCGCTGGCGGCGGCGCAGCTCCCCTTGCTCGATCGCATTCTTGGCCGCGGTTCCGAGCCGTGCCAGCCGGTCCTTGAGGACATAGTCCATCGCTCCCAGGCGCACGGCCGCGACCGCCAGGTCCTCCCCGATGGCACCCGAGACGACGACAAAGGGGATGTCCAGGCCCATGTCCTGCACGATTTTCAGCGCCCGGATGGCATTGAACTGTGGCTGATGATAGTCGGCCAGGATCAAGTCCAGCTCGGGGTCGAGGTTGGCCTTGAAGCCCGCCTCGTCGTCCACCCGCCGCCAATTGAGCTCATAGCCGGACCGACGGAGCTCGTGAAGGGCCAGGTCGGCATCCTCTGGCCGGTCTTCGAGGATCAAAACGCGCAGTGGTCGTCCAGCCATTGGGATCCAGCGATGCAACGGCTTACCGAGCAATTAGTTGCCTCGGTAACGGTTCTAGAGACAGTGAGCCAGGGCGTCTTCATTACTGTCAGCCAGTACGCGACGACGGCGGCCTTCGCCGCGATCGCCGTGCTCACGGTCCGCGACTGGCTCGCCACGCGGGACATGAGCCGGATGTACCTGGCCCTGGCAATCGGCTCCCTCGCCGCCGTCTCCATTCTTGGCCAGGTTGGCAAAGTTCTCGGGCCAGCCTTCGCTTCCGCCAGCGCCTATGTCACGATCACCGTCTTCCTCGTCTCGGGGCTTGCGCTTCTGTTATTCCGGCATGCGGTCATCCCGCTCAAGCCTCGCACCCTGCGCCTGGTCGTCGGCATCGTCGTCGCAACCGGCCTGCTTGAGATTGCGGTCCAGGCGATCTTCGGGCGGACCGCCCCCAGGCCGCTGCAGCTGGTCGCCGCCGCCGCGTTCGTCCTCGTCTGGAGTGGCTGCGTGGGCGAACCGAGTGTTCGACTCTGGTTCGCCGCTCGCCGACGGACGGTGGTGCAACGCGCCCGGATGCGCGCACTCAGTCTCGGATACCTTGCGATCGTTGCCCTCCTGCTCGCTGCCATCTTCACGGCCTCGCTCGCCGCCCAGCCGGCTTTTCAGATCGGCTTCGCCCTGGCCACGATCGCCATCGTTCCCTTGCTCTACGCCGGATTCGTGCCACCGGCCTGGCTGCGGCGGACCTGGCGGCAATCGGAGGAAGACAAATTCCAACAGGCCACGCGCGATATCGTCTTGTTCGCCGCGGACCCCGGTGCTCTCGCCCAGCGCTCGCTCGAATGGGCGATTCGCTTGACCGGTGCGGACGCCGGCTTGTTCCTGAGCGGAGCGCGCACCATCCTTGCCACGCAGGGTCTCGCGGCCGATGACGTGGCGACGCTGCAAGCCGCCGCCGCCGGGGCCGGAGGTCGCACCGTCATTCCGCTCGGCGGCATCCCTCCACGCAGCGTCATGATGGCCCGCCTCCATGTGAACGATGCCGCCATCGTCCTCTTGGGTGGCCCCTTCACCCCGGTCTTCGGTACCGACGAGGAGGCCTGGCTGCAGCAATATGCCGCGATGGTCAGCACCG
>VBEQ01000106.1 GCA_005881235.1 Chloroflexota bacterium
CATGGCCGGCGATCGGCTGAGAGTAGCCGGCGAAGTGCTTGTCAGTGGCCGCGATCACTGGATGAGAGGGATCGTTCCCCTGGAAGCCCTTGATGGCGGCCGCACCCAGGACCGAGTCGAGGATGGGGTCTTCGCCGAAGGACTCGTAGTAGCGGCCGTAGCGGGCGTCACGGGAGACCTCGAGCACCGGCGCGAACGTCCATCGAATACCCATGGCTGCTGCGCCTCGGCCGGTGGCCGCCTCGCTGTTGCTGACCAGTGCGGCGTCGGCGGTCGCGCCCATGCCGATGCCGTGCGGGAAAATCTCGGCGCCGAGCACATTGTTGTTGCCATGCACCGCGTCGTAGCCATAGATGATCGGGATATGCAGCCGCGAATTCTGGACCGCGTACTGCTGCAAGGTATTGATATTGGTCGCCCAGCTATTTGGAATATTCGGGCTGGGAACGTCACCGCCGCCGGAGAGCAGGGAGCCGGCGCCATCGGTGATCAGCGCCTGCTGCATCCAGGGCTGGGTAAGCGGAAAGTTCGTGTTGATCTGGACCATCTGCCCGACTTTCTCGCGGACGTTCATCTGAGCGAGCAGGGAGTCGACCCGGCTCTGGACCGGGTTGGCGCTGTCCAACCAGGGTGCGGCGGCATCCGGCGTCGCGGCGTTGAATCCGGGTGATGCACCCGCCGTGCCAATCAATAAGAGCCCTACGGTTGCGCCGAGCGCGGCGGATCTCCGGATGAGGCGGCTGTTCATACGGTTTCCCTCCTTACTACCAGCCTGATGGGTTTTAACCCAGCGCAGATGGTAGCAGCGGTCTGCTTCGGCTGTTGCCTAAAGCGAGCGCATCAGTGGGGGATAGTCGTTATGCGCCTGGAGGGAAGCTTTTCTTAACGCTCGTCGCGATAGTCGAGGTCTTCGACGGGGTCGCCGGTGTAGCTGTCGATTTTGCGATCGACCGCGCCGGGGGCCTCCTTGACGACATGCATGGCCGCTTCTTCGGCGCTGGGGTAACCGCCTTCGTCGCCCAGCTCGGAGCGCAGCTCGCCACCGCCGTCTTCTGATTCGTCGTCGACGAGCCGAACCTCGTCCTTGTCCGCGCGGACGCGGTCGGGAACTTCCTCGCGTAACCGCTCATCGAGCGTGTCCTGATGGTAGTAGTCGTCGGGCGCCTGCTTGTAATCGCGCGGCGGGACCTCGCCTTCCTGCGCGTCGCCCGTGATCTCCTTTTGGGGCAGCGCGCCCATCAGATCCGGTTGACCCTCGGAATCGAGGTCTTCGTCCTCGGAGAGTTCTGTGCCGCGCGCGCGACCCGCGGGGCCGGGCGCCGCGTCGAGATCGGGGATGCCCTGCGTATCGAGGTCGTCGTTGGGATCTTGATCCTGCTTGGCCATACGTCCCTTATACGCCTTCGCCGCCTCTAGTCGGCGCATTGAATAGCCGCTAGAATGCAAGCCATTCGTCACAGCAGACGTCGCAGCCACCCGGCAAGTGTGAGAACCCGGCGAAAGCGCATCGCGCGCCCGAAGCGCTCCACCTCGCGGCAGCGCTTTCGAATCAAGGCACCTCGCCTTCCAAAGCTCAAGGTTCCTGAGTCCCAGCAGCGCGAGCTCGCCGGGATCGGCTTTCTGTTGCTGGCCGGGCTGCTCGTCCTGGCGGTCGCGCTCCAGGCCAGCGGCTCCGCCATGGACCTGCTGCGCGGGGGGCTGGTGGGCCTCTTCGGGTGGGGCGTGGTCTTCGTCATCCTCGCGGCGCTGGTCGCTGCCGCCGAGTTGCTGATGCCCTGGATCCAAACGATGACCTGGGGCCGCGGCCTTGGGATCGCCCTGCTGCTGGTGACGTCGCTCGGCCTGCTTCACGTGTCCGCGGGCGGCGCCGGTGGATCGGTGGGGAAGGCCGAGGGGGAGGCACTTCGCAGCCTCGTTGGAACCGCGGGTAGCATCTTGATTCTCGGCGCGGTCTTCCTCGGTGGCCTGGTGCTCGCGTTCGATATCTCGTTTCGCGAAACGCTCGGGGCACTGCGCGAGCACTACCTTGCGAATCGCCCGGAGCCCAAGCCGGTCATCAAGGAAAAGAAGCCGGCCGAGGCCTGGAATCCGCGCAACCAGGTGGTGCGCTCCGAAACCGCGGAGCCGGTGCTGGTCCCCATCAACGGCGTCGCCTCGCCCACCAGGCCGGCGGCCGTGCCACCGTCCCCCGAGCTCGAGTCGGCGATTGCCGCACTGCAAGAGCCGATCGAGGACGAGATGGCGCCCACATCGCACCGGAAAAAGGCCGCCGTCGCTGAGCCTGTTCTAACGGTCGTACGCGACGGCGATGAAACGGCGCCGACCCTCGTCGAGGATGAGATCCAGCGGGTCTGGATGAAGCCCGACCTCAGCCTGCTCGATACCGTCACCGTTCGCAAGGAGCGACTGCATGATGAGATCAAAGCGAATATCAAGCTGATCGAGGGGACCCTCGCGAGCTTCGATGTCGAGGCGACCGTCATCGGCGTCAACTCGGGTCCGTCCGTGACGCAGTACGAGCTGCAGCCCGGCCATGGCGTACCCGTCCGCAAGATCACCGCCCTGCAGAACGACCTGGCGCTCGCCCTCTCTGCCGCCATCCGGATCCAGGCGCCCATCCCGGGCAAGCCGGCGCTGGGCATCGAGGTCCCCAACAAGGCGACCAGCCTGGTCACGCTTCGAGAGATCATCCAGACGCCGACCTTCCAGAACGACAAGACGCTCTTGTCGCTCGCGATCGGAACGGACGTTTCCGGCAACACCGTGGTCGGCGACCTGACCCGCATGCCGCATCTGCTGATCGCGGGCGCCACCGGATCGGGAAAGAGCGTCTGCATCAACGCGCTGATCGCCGGCATGCTCTTCCAGGCGACGCCGGAAGAGCTCAAGTACATCCTGATCGATCCCAAGCGGGTCGAATTCTCCATGTTCCAGGACATGCCGCACCTGCTCGTGCCGGTGGTAACGGAGTCTGACCACGCGACCTCGGCCCTGCGCTGGGCGGTCGCCGAGATGGAGACGCGTTACAAGCTATTCGCCAGCCACACCGTGCGTAACATCGCCGACTTCAACGGAAAGGCGCCCGAAATGGGACTGAACCCATTGCCCTACATCGTGATCGTGATCGACGAGCTCGCCGACCTGATGATGGTGGCCGCGGGGGAGATCGAGGAACTGATCTGCCGCATCGCCCAGCTGGCTCGCGCCGTCGGCATCCACCTCCTGGTCGCGACGCAGCGCCCCTCCGCCGACATCATTACCGGCCTGATCAAGGCCAACATCCCGTCGCGGATCGCCTTCGCCGTCAGCTCCAGCATCGACTCGCGCGTCATCCTTGACGAGACCGGTGCCGAGAAGCTGCTCGGCCGCGGCGACATGCTCTACCTTCCGGTCGAGGCCGGAAGGGCCACCCGTCTGCAGGGCGTGTTCGTTTCGGATCGGGAGATGAAGGCGATCATCGACTTCTGGAAGGGGCAGGGTAAGCCGCAGTACCAGGAGGAGATCTTCAACGTCGAGGCAACCGTCTCCTGGGTCAAGGAAGGCATGAAGCGCGATCCCCTCTTCGCCAAGGGGGCGCACGTGGTCGCGACCGAAGGCCGCGCCTCGGTCTCCCTGCTCCAGCGCAAGCTCAACGTGGGGTATACGCGGGCGGCTCGGATCGTCGACCAGCTGGCCGACCAGCGGGTGATCGGCCCCTACGAGGGCAGCAAGTCCCGCGAGGTGCTGATGAACCTGCTCGAGGTCGACGAGCTGGTCAAAGATCTCGACGACGCCAACTCGTGACGACAGACAGCTGTCAAACGGCCGGGTTAGGATAGGCCCCAAGTAATGGCTCAGGACTATTCGTTCGACGTGGCCTCGCAGTTCGACCGGCAGGAGCTGGTCAACGCCGTGAACCAGGCGCAGCGGGAGATCGTGACCCGCTACGACTTCAAGGACACCGGCGCCTCGATCGATCTCGGGGAGAGCGAGATCACGCTGCACGGCCCCAGCGACTTCAAGCTGAAGGCGATGATCGACGTGCTGCAGAGCAAGCTGGTCAAGCGCCAGCTCTCCTTGAAGATCCTCAAGCCCGGGCCGATCGAACCGGCGGCGAAGGGCAATGTGCGGCAGACGCTCGAGCTGCAGCAGGGGATCGACGACGAACTGGCCCGCAACCTCGTCAAACAGATCAAGCAGGTGTCACCCAAGGTGCAGCCGCGCATCCAGGGCGACACCATTCGGGTGTCGAGCCGCGAGAAAGACCTGCTCCAGCAGGTGATCACGGCCCTCAAGGCGAGCGAGACATCGGTCCCGCTGCAATTCATCAACTACCGGTGACGGATGCCGCCCGATCCTCAGATCTACGCGCTGGCACAGCAGGTGGGCGAACGATTCCTCCGGCAGCGGCGCACGCTGGCGGTGGCGGAGTCCTGCACCGGCGGCATGCTGGGTGCGGCGCTGACGGACGTGCCGGGCAGCTCCACCTACTTTCTGGGCGGCGTGATCAGCTATGCCGACGCGGTGAAGCTGGAACAGCTGGGCGTGCCGGACGCGAGCTTGCGCCAGTATGGGTCGGTCAGCGAGCAAACGGCAGCCGCCATGGCGAGCGGCGTTCGGCAGCGCCTGCACGCGGACGTCGGCGTCTCGGTCACCGGGGTGGCGGGACCGGATGCGGAGGGCTCCAAGCCGGTTGGTCTGACCTTTATCGGGATCGCTACCCCCACCCTGCCCTCCCCCGCGAGCGGAGGAGGGGAATCGGTGACGACTCATCGTTTCCAATGGACCGGCGACCGCTGGGACAACCGGCGCCGCTCGGTGATCGCCGCCCTGGAGTTGCTGGTCTCGGCTCCGGAACGTTAGCGTTGACAGTTACACAAATCCGTATTACAGTGGAGCGGACGGGCCAGGCCGACCACGAAGCAAGGGGAATCTAGATGTCAGAAAAAGACCGGGCATTGACGGCTGCGCTCAGCCAGATCGAGCGAAGCTATGGGAAGGGCGCCATCATGAAATTGGGGGAGGCGGCCGCGCAAAAAAACATCGACGTGATCCCAACCGGCTCGCTCACCCTCGACATGGCGCTGGGCGTGGGTGGGATCCCACGGGGGAGAGTCGTGGAGATCTACGGCCCGGAGTCGTCGGGCAAGACCACGCTGGCGCTGCATGTCATCGCGCAAGCCCAGAAGCTCGGCGGCGTCGCCGCCTTCATCGACGCCGAGCACGCCCTGGACCCGGTCTACGCCGGACATATCGGGGT
>VBEQ01000107.1 GCA_005881235.1 Chloroflexota bacterium
GGCCGCACCAAGTTGTCCGATATCGAACTGGACGCCGCCGTCAAGCCCACCTCGGCGCACAACGCGCTCACGATCATCGAGGAGAACGGTAAAGAGATCAAGATCCTCCGTGACAACATGCCATTCGGGGACGCGGCGCGCGGGGAGTTCGGGACCTACTTCATCGGCTATGCGCGATCACCGCGCCCGATCGAGCAGATGCTCGAGAACATGTTCGTCGGCCGACCCCCGGGCAACTACGATCGCTTGCTCGACTTCAGTCGAGCCATTACCGGCAGTCTCTTCTTCGTGCCGTCTCTCGATTTATTGGAATCCTTGGTTTCTTCTTAAGGCTCTATACCGCCGCATCCGGTATCGTGGGACGGGTCGGCACAAGTCGACGGGGCTCACGGGGTTATCTGCGTAACAGGAGGGACGAATGAGCGGGGTTCGGGTACTGGTTGGCACGCACAAGGGCGCCTTCGTCATGACATCGGACGCGAAACGCAAGCAATGGGATATCAGCGGCCCGCACTTCACCGGCTGGGAGGTCTACCACGTCAAGGGCTCGCCAGCTGATCCGAACCGGCTCTACGCGTCGCAGAACACCGGCTGGTTCGGGCAGGTTGTGCAGCGCTCGAACGACGGTGGCAAGACCTGGCAGGCCATGGAGGGCAAGTTCGCCTACGAAGGCGAGCCCGGCACTCATAAGTGGTATGACGGATCGTCGCGCCCCTTTGAGTTCAAGCGCATCTGGCACCTCGAACCGTCCCTGACCGATCCGGACACCGTGTACGCCGGCGCCGAAGACGCCGCGCTCTTCCGCTCCACCGACGGTGGCCAGACGTGGGGCGAGCTCCCCGCTCTGCGCCAGCACAGCACCGCGCCCAACTGGGCGCCGGGCGCCGGCGGCATGTGCCTCCATACGATCATCCTCGATCCCAAGCGCAAGGATCGGATGTTCGTGGCGATCTCGGCGGCCGGCGCCTTCCGCAGTGACGATGCCGGCAAGAGCTGGCAGCCGATCAACCAGGGCCTCAGATCCGAAGGCATCCCTGATCCGAACGCCGAGGTCGGCCACTGCGTGCATCGAATCGCGATGAACCCCTCGCGCCCCGACACCCTCTTCATGCAGAAGCACTGGGACGTCATGCGCACCGACGATGCGGGCGATACGTGGCGCGAGGTGAGCGGGAACCTTCCCTCGGACTTCGGGTTCCCGATCGACATCCACCCGCACGAGCCCGAGACGATCTACGTGGTCCCGATCAAGAGCGACTCAGAACACATTCCGCCGGATGGCAAACTGCGTGTCTATCGCAGCCGCACGGGCGGTAACGAGTGGGAGCCGCTGACCAACGGGCTGCCGCAGAGCAACTGCTACGTGAACATCCTGCGCGACGCGATGGCGCTCGACTCGCTCGATTCTCCCGGGATCTACTTCGGGACCACCGGCGGGCAGGTGTATGCATCCGCCGATGCGGGGGACAGCTGGAATCCCATCGTGCGGGACCTTCCGGCGGTGCTTTCCGTCGAGGTGCAAACCCTGGCATGATCCGCGTCGTCCTCCCCCCGCACTTGCGGAATCTCGCCCAGGTTAAAGGCGAGGTGGAGCTCGAGGTCCTCGGACAGGCGACGCCGCAAACGGTGCTCGATGCACTCGAGGCCCGCTACCCGGTGCTTCGCGGCACGATCCGGGACCAGACTACCCGGGAGCGGCGCGCGCTGGTGCGGTTTTTCGCCTGCGAGCAGGATCTGTCACTCGATCCGCCTGACCGTCCACTGCCCGAGGCGGTGGCAGCCGGCAAGGAACCGTTCCTGATCATCGGGGCGATGGCGGGCGGCTAGAGCTCGGCTCGGTTGGGAGGGTGGCGCCGGTTCCCCTGAGGCATCGCGTTGAACGCAGCAGGAGTAGACCATCGGACGCCTGAGGCCCGACCATGTTCCAAAACTCGGACGCGTCGAGATCGGCTGG
Source organism: Chloroflexota bacterium (assembly GCA_005881235.1). Taxonomy (GTDB): domain Bacteria; phylum Chloroflexota; class Dormibacteria; order CF-121; family CF-121; genus CF-13. The sequence continues at coordinate 1,955 of VBEQ01000107.1, forward strand.
CTCGGCGAGCTGGCCGTTGACGAAGCGATGGTCGTCGGAAGCGGCGGTCGCCTGATCCCTTGGATCCCACTCGTCGACGCCCACGGGGTCGACCGAGCCTACAGCTGGAAGGGGGTGGGAACCCCCAGCTTCGCGCAAATCAAGACGAGCGGTTTTGCCGATGAGGAAGGCCGCCACCGCTGGGCGCTGCGGGCCGGCTCATTCGCCGCTTACCGTCAGTTCTCCGTCGTTCTCAACATCATCGATCCTGGATCGGGCCAGATAGGCAACGTAGTCTGGCGCCTCGATTCCAGGGTCGCCCACCGCCTCGCTCGCCTTGAGTATGATTCGGCGCTCCGCACTCAGGTGTACCGGCTCGATGGGTCCGCCACGCACGATGATCGGCTCGCTCCCTACCGGCATACTCGGGACGTGTTATGGAAGGAATTCGCACCCCGCGGCGGACTCGGTGAGGCTGCGCCAGGAAAGCTCCCCGTCCTGCGTATCGACCAGGGAGGCGTGTACGAGTTTGCCATGTTCACCGAACTCCTGCGAGGAAACCACAAGGACCTTCTGCTCTTCCGACCGGCGTTCGATATCAAAGGCCGGGACCTTCTGGTTCAACGGGTCAATTCACCGTTCGCCCTCTATGTCCAAATCAAGGGTACGGCGATGCGGAGGAGCCACGACTTGATCCGCTTCCACCTGCGCCGCAACACATTCACGCCTGCCGATGACTTTTGGCTCGCCCTTTACTTTTGGGAGCAGCGCCGCGGAGCCATGTTCTCCGAGTGCTGGCTCGTCCCGTCAGTAGAGCTGGCCCGAAGGACGGCCCATCAGCGGGATGCCAACTATCTCACGGTCGACGCCCGTCTCGACCCTGCGGTCGATCGGTGGGCCGACTGCCGGCATCCGATCCAGGACCAAGCTGACGTCTTCCGACGGGCCTTGCTTGGGCTTCGCGCCGCCGCGTAGCGTTGCTGCGGCGGCAAGGGGTCAGCTCGGCTGCACGGCGGTCGTCTTCGCTCGTTCCCGTTCGACCAGCTTGCGGCGGAGGATCTTGCCTGACGCCGACTTGGGGATTTCGTCGATCGTCTCGACCAGCCGGATCTTCTTGTGGGGCGCGACCCGCTCGGCGACATACGCCATCAGGGCTTCCGGCGTGACGGGGCTCTTGAGCACGACGAAGGCCTTTGGCACCTCACCAGCCTCTTCATTCGGGCTGGGAATCACGGCGGCATCGGCGACCGCTGGGTGAGTTAGCAAAATGGCCTCCAACTCCGCCGGCGGGACCTGGTACCCCTTGTACTTGATCAACTCCTTCAGCCGGTCGACGATGTAGAAGTCGCCGTCCTGGTCGGCATGGCCGATGTCGCCCGTGTGCAGCCAGCCGTCCTGGTCGAGGATCTGCTCGGTGGCGGCGCGATTGTTGAGATAGCCCTTCATGACCTGCGGTCCGCGGATCCAGATCTCACCATCCGCGCCGGGACCGAGCGCGGCCCCCGTCGTGATGTCGACCACCTTGCATTCGGTGCCGGGAATGACCGGACCGATGGAGCCGACCTTCGTCCACTCCACGTCGTTCCTCACCGCGTGGGTGACCGGGCTGGCTTCCGTCATGCCGTATCCCTGGTTCACCTTGCAGTTCAGACGCCGGCCACAGGCGTTGGCGAGCGCCTCGTCGAGCGGCGCGGCGCCGGAGAACACGGTGGTCACGGACGAGAGGTCGAACTGGTCGACCATCGGATGCTTGGCGAGCGCCACCACGATCGGCGGCGCGATGTACGCCCGCGAGACGCGATGGTCCTGGAGAACCCGCAGGAACGCCTCGAGCTCGAAGCGTGGCATGGTGACGATGGTGGCCCCCGCGTAGAGGGCGAGGTTCATGATCACGGTCATCCCATAGATGTGGTAGAAGGGCATCACCCCGAGCACCCGCTCGCCTTCGCGCAGGTGGAAGCATTGTTGGGACTGGGTGACGTTGGCCACCAGGTTGCGGTGCGTCAGCATGACGCCCTTGGCCACGCCGGTCGTGCCGCTGGAATAGGGAAGCGCCACCAGGTCTTCGGCCGGGTTGATGTCGACCGTGAAATCATCGATCGGCTGCGCCAGCAGTTCGCTGAATGGGGTCGCGCCGTCGGCGGCGCCGAAGACAAAGATTTCCTCGACGGCCGAGTCCTTGACCGCTTCACGGGCCCGATCCATGAACGCCGGAACGGTCAGCAGGAATCGGGCGCCGGAATTCCTGAGCTGATCGCCCAGCTCGCGAGCGGTGTACAGGGAGTTGACGGTGGTGACGGCCCCGCCCAACGACGCGACGGCGAAGAACGCGATCGGGTACTCGATGAGGTTCGGGCTGAAGATCGCGAACACGTCGCCTTTCTTAAAGCCGCGCCTTCGCAATCCCGATGCAACCCGTTTCGCGCCGTCAGCCAGCGCGCCGTAGGTCAGTTCGCGTCCGGTGAGGCCGTCGATCAGCGCCGGTTTGGTGCTCAGGTCGCCGGCCCGGTGCAGGACGAACGGAACGAGGGGGCTCTCCGGGATATCGACAGCGGGACCGCTGTAGATCATTCCGCCATTCCCTCAGCTCGCGCGACGATCATATCGCAGCTGCGCGGACGGCACCGAGCGTCTCGGCACGCCGGTGGTGAATCCCGGTAGCGTTGGAGCATGGAGATCACACCGAAAGACAAGGCGCTGCAGAACCTCAAGCCTTTGGACTCAGCCCATTTCACGGGGCCGGCGGGCGCACGGGAGTTGCTGCCTGCGCGTAAGCCGGCGCTTCCGACGTCGACGATGGTCGTTCGCTTCGAACCGGGCGCGCGCAACCACTGGCACTTCCACGAAGGCGGTCAGCTTCTCTACGTCATCGACGGCGCGGGCTGGGTGCAGGCCCGAGGTGCCGCTGTCCAGCGGATCCGTGTCGGGGACGCCATCAAGATCGAACCGAATGAAGAGCACTGGCACGGCGCGGGACGCGCTGGCCCCTTGGCCCACGTCGTCGTCAACGTCGGGGACACTCGCTGGCTGGAAGAATCACCCGCGCCACCCGATTGACGGAAGCACCAACCCGTGGAGATCCCGTCGCAAGAAACCGCGGAGCGCTGGGCGCCTCCATGGTGGGGGCGGCGACCCTCTGTAGTCTGACCCTATGTCAGCGGCGAAAGACGAGGTCCTGGAAGTCGCCGGGCGGGCGGTCACGATCAGCAATCCCGACAAGGTCTTCTTCCCGAAGAGCGGCTACACCAAGCTCGATCTGGTTCGCTATTACTTACATGGCGGTCGCCGAAGGAGCGCTGCGTGGGGTCGCGGGTCGCCCCATGGCTCTCAAGCGGTTCGTCAACGGGGCCGAGGGGGAGGCCTTCTTCCAGAAACGCGCGCCGACGTCGCGCCCCGAATGGATCGAGACGGTCGAGCTCTCCTTTCCATCGGGCCGGACCGCTGAGGAGATCGTGGTACGCGATGCCGCGCAGCTGGCCTGGATCATCAACCTGGGATGTATCGACCTCAATCCCCACCCTGTCCGTGCCGGCGACCTAGATCACCCGGATGAGCTGAGGGTCGACCTGGACCCGGTCCCCGGTGTGCCGTGGGCGCAGATTCGCGACGTGGCGATGGTGACGCGCGACGTGCTCAAGGATTTTGGGCTGGTCGGCTGGCCCAAGACGTCGGGGTCGCGAGGCATGCACATCTACTGCCGCATCGAGCCGCGCTGGACCTTTCCCGAGGTTCGCCGCGCGGCCGTGGCGCTGGCGCGCGAGGTCGAGCGCCGCGCCCCCCGGATCGCGACCAGCCGC
>VBEQ01000108.1 GCA_005881235.1 Chloroflexota bacterium
CCAGCAGGGCACCTTATTACCAGCGGCTTCCAGGCTGCTCGCCCCCACGTAGGCGGCTTCCTGCGCGGCGTGGCTGACTTTGAGCGCTCCGAGGCCCAGGCCGAAGAACTGCACAGCCATGACGCCGAACGCGAACAGAAAGGCGACGACCATGGCGAACTCCGCACCAACCTGGCCGCGCTGACCCACGAAGCCAGCATCACTCCGACGCGTTTCGCCCGGCGTTACGTGTCGAGCCGCTCGATCCCGGCCGCCGTGACGCGTCTCAGCAAGAGCCGTCGCGGCTGAGCCGACGCCGCCACCAGAAACGCGGCCGCAATACGGGCCGTAACCTGCCGGGCGGCCTCCTCAGTTCGGGCGTGGACGGTGGCCAGCGACTCGCCCGCCTGCACCCGGTCACCGACTTTCTTCTGCAGGACGATGCCAACCGAAAGATCAATGGCGGCGTCTTTTCGGTCGCGGCCGGCGCCGAGCGATTTCGCCGCCAGCGCGATTTCCAGGGCGTCGATGGCGGCGACCAGTCCCGAGGCGCCCGCCGGAACCGGGAGCTGGACGGGTGCCGTAGGAAGCCGGTCGAGATCGCCGGTGACCCTCGCATCGGCGGATTGCGCCTCGATGAGTTGCGCGAACTTGCGTAACGCGGTCCCATCGGTCAGCAGGCGCCGCAAGTCCGTTGGCGGCGCCCCGGCCATGCGGAGCATCTCGGCGCCCAGCCGGAGACTCAACGTCTCCAGGTCGGGCGGGCCATGTCCGGAGAGCGTCTCGATCGCCTCGCGGACCTCGAGCGCGTTGCCCACGGCGCGGCCGAGCGGCTGCTCCATGTCGGTGACGTAGGCGACCGTCTCGCGTCCGGCCCTGGCCCCAATCGCCACCAGCGCCCGTGCCAGCGCCTCGGCCTCGTCGAGCGTCGCGACGAAGGCGCCGCGGCCGCACTTGACGTCGAGCACGATGGCATCGGCGCCGGCGGCGAGCTTCTTGCTCATGACGCTGCTCGCGATCAACGGCACGGAGTCGACTGTCGCCGTGGCGTCGCGCAACGCATAGAAGACTTTGTCCGCGGGAACCATGTCGGAGGTCTGGCCGGCGATGGCGATGCCGATGCGCCGGACCTGATCGACGAACTGCTCAATGCCGAGGTCGACATCGAAGCCCGGGATGGACTCCAGCTTGTCCAGCGTGCCGCCGCTGTGACCAAGGGCGCGTCCAGAGAGCTTCGCCACCGGGATGCCCGCGGCGGCGACCAAGGGCGCCACCACCAGTGTCGCCTTGTCGCCGACGCCGCCGGTGGAGTGCTTGTCGACTTTACGGCCCGGGATCGACGACAGATCGAGCTGGCGTCCGCTGGATGCCATGGCCAGCGTCAGGGTTTTGGTTTCCTGATCCGTCATGCCGTTGAGCCGCACGGCCATCAACCAGGCGGATAGCTGGTAGTCCGGGATCGACCCGTCGGTGGCGCCGCGCACGATGAACTCGATGGCCTCGTCGGAGAGGGCCCGGCCATCGCGCTTATCTCGGATGACGTCGATCGCCGTCAATGACCTTTAATCATGCCCGATGTGGCTTACGCTCATCGCCCTGGTGGTCCCCCTGGGACTGGATACGTTTGCCGTGGCCGCGGCGCTTGGCATGAGCGGCCTCACGCGGCGCGACCGGATCCGGGTGACGATGCTTTTTACGCTCTTCGAGATGGGCATGCCGATCGTGGGCATCGTGCTGGGAGCTGGCGCCGGAACCGTTGCTGGAAACGCCGCCGACTACGTCGCGATCGCGATTCTCATCGCGCTGGGCATCTTCATGCTCTGGCCGAGACCCGACGACCGGGACGACCCGGAGCGCGTGGGGCTCCTGGCGCGGACGCGCGGGTTTGCCGCCATCGGGCTCGGCATCAGCATCAGCCTGGACGAGCTGGCGATCGGCTTCACCGTCGGACTGCTTCGGTTTCCAGTCGTACTGGTGATCGTGCTGATCGGCACTCAGACGTTGATCGTCACCCAGGCCGGCCTCCGGCTCGGATCCAGCGTCGGGGACTCCATCCGTGAGCGGGCGGAGCAACTGGCGGGGGCGGCCCTTGGGACCCTGGGGATCGTTCTGCTGGTCGAGAAGCTGATGCGCTGACCAGCCGCGCTATTTCACCAGGTAGGAGTTCACGCCGGGGGCCGGGGCAAACTTGGAGTTGAACTGGACGAGCAGGGCCGGGTGCCCAGGGGTAAAGGTCCCGCACCCGGGCGTTCCCATGCTGTTGCCCAGCACGTTGCCGCCGTTCACCTGAAGGAAGGCGCCAATGAACTCACCGTTGATCGCGTACTGGCCAGACGAGTTGCTGTCGGTGGCCGAGGTGTTGTGCGGACCGAGGGCGACGCCGGTCAAGGTCATCGATCCCGAGGGATCAGCGTCAAAGACCGTCCCCCACACCTGGAACCGTGGAACGTTCGAAGCACTGGCATCGAATGCCTCATTCCACACGACCCCGTTGTTGCCGTTCGTGCTGCTGATATAGAAGGCGATGTTGGTACTACCGGTTGGAACGAAATGGGGGGCCACGAAGAAGACGCTCCCATCGTTGGGCAGATCCGAGTTGTTCGCCGAGAAGGTGCCACCCTGGTCGAAGATGAACTCGACCCCGTTCGTGCCATCGGATGCGGGCGGCAGGTCGCTCGCGCCAATGGAGGGCGAGCCTACGAAGTGGGGAAGACCAGTCGAGGTGTTCGAGACGTAACCACCGGTGATCGTCATATCCGCCCCAGACGTGAAGTAGTAGACGCCGTTGAGGAAGATGTAGACGCTGTTGTTGAGATTATCCCCGGCGGCCGGGATGACGATCGACGATGTGTAGCGTCCCGGTGTGAACACGTAGACCCACTTCGAGGTGCTCGAGTTCGTAATGGTCACGCCGTTGACCAATCCGGAAGTTCCGGGCGCGATCTTCGCCTTGTTCGCGGGATTGACCACCGTGGTGATCAGGGAGGTATCGGGCGCGAGGTAGTCGGGCTTGGCGTCCTGGCCGGTCCCGAAGTTAACGGGGTTGCGCCAGAAGGAGAAGAGCGAATGATTATCACTGGCGGAGTTGACCGTGAGGTCGCCATTGATGTTGAGGGACGCCTGGGTCGGGTTAGGAACATGAAACTTCGAGTTGCTCACGGTGAGGCCCTCGATGCTCGCCTGGCAGACGTCGGTGCCGTCCTGGCCGTCGTCGACTTGCGCATAGCCGTTCTGGTCGTTCTGGATGGTGTTGCCACTGCCCCCGCTGGTGTAGGCGAACAGCGCATACGTCTTGGCGTTGGTACCGGCCTCCGCCGTGGCCGTGGCCAGGATCGCAATCTGGCTGAAGCCGAGCACCTGGACGAAGGTGGCGGTTGCGTTATAGCTGACCGTGACCTGGACCTGTTTGTTGCTATAGCCCATCGGGGCCACCGCGGTGACGGTGTACCCGCCCTGAGTGTCGGTCACCGTGCGGTTGACCGGCGCCGTATAGAACGACGAGTTCGGATCGTTGTTAGCGGGGTTCTGGTTGAAGACCGCTAACGTGTCGTCCATCGCGTAATAAAGAGCGTAGTTCGGCTGCCCATTGGGGTTGGCCACGGTTCCCACCAGGCTCTGGGCGCCGGCGAGCGCACCCGAGTCGACCGCATCCTGCATCAGCCGGCGCTGGAAGTAGAGGCGGCCGGCGTCGATCGCGAGCGCCAGCATTCCGCAGATGGCAACCATGGCCAGCGCCATGACGACGATCGCCTGGCCTGCGCCCCGGCGGCGGATCACGATGAGCACTTCAGTACTCCGCCCGCATCGACGACCCCGCCTGCAAGATCAATGAGGGGCCCGTCAGATCCGAGATCATGGCCGTCATCGGGGCAAACCGGTACGTCACTCGCACGGTGACCTGTGGATTTCCCGTCGTGCGGTTCGGCGAGATCCAGATGTAGCCGGTATTCGGGGCGGTCACCGGGGGGATGGAAGGAAATGTGCACGGTGTCAGCCATGCGAGGCATGGGTCTTCCGTGAGCACCATGCCACCGCCACCGATCTTCGCCAGGGTGGCGTTGATAATGACGCTGTCCGGCGGCGTGCTCGCGTAGTTGCTGCGTAACACGAGCTGCCGGGCGCCCTCATGGGCGGCCTCAGCGATGTTGATGTAGACGGAGATCGCCCGCCCGAAGTCAAAGATGCCCATCACCATGAGAAACAGGAGGCCGGCGAGAAGGGAGAACTCGACCATCGCTTGACCCCGTGACTTGTGCCGACGCTGCAGACCGCGCATCAGTAGTTCGTCCTCATTTGGACCGACACGCTCATGTGCACGGGGTTGCCGACGAGTTGCTGCATCAGCGGTGTGAAGAGCTGGAAGTCGTACTTGACGTTGACCGTGACGTAGTAGTTGACGGGGTTCTGGCTCACCCAGTTGTCGACGCGGTTGCTCGCATCGGGGCAGCCGGCCGTGGACATGCTCGAGTCGTGGGGCGGGCAGATGGTTATGGCCGTCGGCGCGAGTGCGATGCCGCTGTAAACCAGTTCCTTGTTGACGGCGGTGGCGATGTTCAGGTCCGTCTGCACCGGGCAGCTGTAATAGCTGTTGGAGGTCGAGCAGGTTGGGTTTTGCGGACCGGTATAGATATTGAGGATGGCGACCCGGGCGCCCTCCCGGGCGGCGTTGGTGATCGAGACCTGGAAGTAGTAGGCGCGGCCAAAGTCCAGCAGGCCAAAGGTGAGGAAGGCGAGCACGGGCAGGACCATGGCCATCTCGACGAGCGACTGCCCGGCGCGGCCCCGCCAGCGTTTGGTTTTCATGGATTCGTTACCGGGCGGAGGGTCATCTCCGAGGGCCCACGCGCCTACTGCAGATAACGCAAACGGTAAGGGTCGTCAGCTTCAAACCGAATCACGGCTCCTTACAGGTCCCGTTACGGGTTGACACCCCAGCCGTCTCGGCGCGATGAAGGAAAACGAGCGGCTGTTTGTGAACGCATGTTCCGTATTGCGGCAATTGCGACCAGTCGCTAATGTTC
>VBEQ01000109.1:0-11983 GCA_005881235.1 Chloroflexota bacterium
TCCTTGAAGAGATGCACCGACGAGATGTTGCGCGACTTCTGCAGCGAGTCCCGCAGCGTGATGGTACCGAGCTCGCGGCTGTCCCAGTCGTGCACCGGATACCCGGGGAAGGCCTTGGCGCCGTTGCTGTCGTCAAGCGGTGAACCCGGCGTCCAGCCGTTCATCAGCGCCGTGATGTAGGTATACGGTTTGAACGACGAGCCCGGTTGACGCAGTGCCGTGGTGTAGTTGACCTGTCCGCCGATGTCGGCGTTGGAATAATCGGCGCTGCCGACCATCGCCAGCACCTCGCCGGTGTGGGGATTCATGACCAGCATGGCGCCGTTGTTGACGCGGTAGCTCGAGGCGTAACGGGCGATGCCGTCGTGCACCGCCTGCTGGGCCAGCGCCTGGGTCTTCGGATCCAGAGTCGTGACGATCTTCAACCCGGATCGCAGCAGGTAGCCGGGATCGTAGCGCTGCTCGAGCTCACTCCAGACGTAGTCGACGAAGTGCGGCGCGAGCGAGGCGCGCTGACCGACCGCCGCCTGGTGTGCCGCCGCCAGCTTGGGCCCGAGGTCCTCGGCGTAGGCCTTGGCGGCCGCCGCCGCCGTGATGTAGCCGTCGCGCACCATGGCGGTGAGGACGTCATGCTGGCGATCACGGGCGTGCACGTAACCCTCGGTCAAGAATGGGTTCAGATAACTGGGGCGCTGCGGCAGGCCGGCGATGAACGCGGATTGCGCGAGGTCGAGGCGCCGCGCCGAGGTACCGAAGTAGGTCCGGGCGGCCGCCTCCACCCCGAATGATTGGTTCCCGTAGAAGATGGTGTTGAGGTACATCTCGAGGATCTGGTCCTTCGTGTACTGGCGCTCCAGCTGGATCGAAAGCACGAGCTCGCGCGCCTTTCGGTCGAAGCTCCGGCTACTGGCGCTGCCGCTCAGCAAGTAGTTCTTGACCAGCTGCTGGGTGATGGTGCTGCCGCCCTGGGCCGCGCGCTGGTGGAGCAGGTCGTAGACGCCGGCCGCGACCATCCGCACCGGGTTGACGGCACCGTGGTTGTAAAAGTCCTTGTCCTCGATCGAGATGGTGGCGTGTCGCAGGTCCCAGGACATCTCGTTGAGGGGGACGACCGTGCGGCGCTGCTGGTAGCGCTCTTCCAACAGGGTGACGCCGTCGCGAGCGTAGACGCGGGTCGTCTGCGGCAGGTTCTGCGCGCTCAGGTGGTCGAGGCTGGGCAGCTCTCCCGCGTAGGTGTAGAGGAGGGTCCCGGTCCCCACCACCAGGGTCAGCAGGCCGGCCGTCGTGAGCAGCAGGATGCGGCGGAGCCAGTGCGGACCGGCCCGCCGGCCCGATGCCGGGCGAACTGGAGCCTTAAGGGTGGGATGGCGTCGCGAGGCACGAAGCGCGCGTAGGCGATGACGGCGGCGAAGGCGCAGATGTTGCCCAGCGCCAGGCTCACGAGAAATACCAAAAGGGCGCTCAGCCCGAGGCCCTTGAGATCGGTGAGTGCCGCGAGGGCGAAGCCGGCCTGGGCGATCGCCGCATAAACGAGTAGCCGGCGAACACTCGTCTGCATCACCGCCAGCAGGTTCCCGGCCGTCATCGCGATGGCGGCCACCCCGGCGAACAGGGCGGCGTAGGGAATCCGGCTGCCGGCAAACGTTGAGGCGGCCAGCCGGGCAAACGCCGCGAAGGCGACGACCACGCCCACCGACTGGACAAACATGATGACCCGCAGGGGCACGCCCGCCTCGAACCCTCGTGGCCACCAGCGCACCGGCAGCAGTCCCATGCGCAGCGCAAAGCCGCCCAGGATGAGGCTGAGCGACAGCAGCACCGCTGGATGATTTGACCCGAGCGCGGCCATCGCCGCCCCGGTCGCGCCGAGCCGGGTCTCGCCGGTCAAGCCGAACACCAGCGCGAGGCCGTAGAGCAAGAGCGCCGAGCTGGCGCCGCCGGCCACGAGGTAACCCAGGCCGGTGGTAGCGGGCGCGAGTCCCCGGCGCGCCAGCACGCTCAACACATAGAGGTTGATGGCGAGCAGCTCCAGCGCCAGGAAGAGCGACACCATCTCGGCGGCGGAGGCCGCCAGCATCGCGCCGAGCGTGGCCAGGAGCAGAAAGCCCGGAACGGTTTCGGCTTGACCATCGCCCGGCAGAATATCGGCTCGGCTGGCCAGCAGGGTGAGCACCGCCGCCGCCAGCACGACGACATCGATGACGATGGCAAAGCCGTCGAGGAGAAAGGCGCCGTCGAGGATCGTGATCGTCTGCTTGAATTGCGTCACCAGCGCCAGGAACGCCGCGGCCAGGGTGACCAGGGCGACCATCGTGGTGGAGGCGCCGGGCCGCAACCGGGCGACCAGGAAGACCACGATTGCGCCGGCCAGCAGCCAGAGTTCCGGCGAGAAGGCGAGCAGGTTCCCGAAGGTACTCATCCGCCGCCTCGCGACAGCAGGGTGATGACAGAGAAGTTGATGCTGTCCATCAGGATCGCGGGCAGCACGCCCAGTAAGACGATCAGCGACAGCAGCCCGATGGTGGTGGCGAGCTCGAGCGTTCCGAGGTCGCGGATTCGCCCATGCCGCTCCGAAATGGCCCCGAAGAAGATCCGCTGGACGGTCACGATCATGGCGCCGGCCACCAGCAGCACGCCCACCAGTGCCAGCGGTGTGGCGATGCGATGGCTCGGATAGGCTCCCACGGCGATCAGCAACTGGCCGACGAACCCGGCGAGGCCTGGGAATCCGATGGCGGCCAGCGCGGCGAAGATCCACAGGACCGCCCCCTTCCCCATCCGCCCGGCCATCCCGCCCATGGCACGGACCGAGCTCGTGCCGGTGCGCTCCACGATGGCCGCCGCCAGCAGCACGAGCAACCCGGCGGTGAGCCCGTCGGCGATCATCAGGACGATGGCGCCGTTGAGGGCGACCGGTGCGGCGGTCGCCGCCGCCAGCAGCACCAGCCCCATGTGGCTCATGACCACGTAACCCACGACGCGTCGCAGGTCATCCTGCGCCAGCACGGCGATCGCGCTCCAGAGTACGGTCACCACGGCGATGACGACGACCGCGCCGGCGAAGTTGTGGAGCGCCGTCTGGAACTCGCCGACGTCGACGCGGATGAGGCCATACCCGCCCAGCTTGACCAGCACCCCGCCCAGGATGAGCGCCACCGGCGCCGACGCCTCCGCCTGGGCGTCGATAAACCATGTGTGGAAGGGGAAAACGGGAAGCTTCACCGCGAACGCAATAAAGAAGAGCCATGCGATCAGGGTCGCCGTCGCGGTCGGCAGCACCACGTCATGAAGCGCGACGATGTCGAAGGTCCGCACCGGGGCCTTGAAATAGAGGATGAGAATGGCGAGCAGCAGCACGCCGCTGCCCGCAATGTCGACGGCCAGGAATTTCCACGCGGCCGCGAGTCGCCGCCGGCCGCCGAAGCGGGCGATCAGCAAGAACATGGGGACGGCCTGCATCTGCCGTTGACGCCGGTCTCCAGCACCAGGAGCAGGGCCAGGTATTCCTTTGACTGCTCGCGGCTCGATGAGAGAACGGCGAAGAGGAACAGGAAGGCGCTCATGAGCAGGAGTGGCATGCTGACGCCGTCAACGCCCAGGTGGTAGCTGGAGCCGATGGCGGAGAGCCAGGTACGCGTCTCCTCGTAGGCGTAGGTCCCGCTCTGGTCGCGGAAGCCGTACCACATGAAGACGGCGAAGGCGAGCACGAGGGCGGTGGTGGCGATGCCAAACGACCGGATCCGCTGACGCTGCAGCTCGGTGCGTGACGGGAAGAAGAGCAGCGCGAGAGCGCCAAGCGCCGGCACCCAGATGAGGGCGCTGAGGAGCAGTGTGGGGAGCGCGGCCGGCGTGGCCGTCGTCGTCGGGATTGCCTCGAGGAGCGTCATCACGCCTTCCCGATGAGCCGGCCGGCGAGCAGGATGCTCACCACGCCCAGCGCGACGATACCGGCGAAGAGTCCGATCAGCAGCTGGCGGATTCGTACCTGCGCCAGCCAGTTGCGCGGCTCTCCCGCGAAGGCGGCGCTCTCCGCGATCAGCTCCATGGCACCATCGACGACGTGGGTCTCGACCCACCCCATGGCGCGGCTGGCAGGCAGCAGCACCGCGACCGCGCCCAGCCGGTACGCCCGCTCGATGAAGAGCCCCTCCCCCATCGCACGGCGAACGGGCTGCAGCGCGGCCGGCAACGGGAGCCGGCGCGCATAGATGACCCAGGCAACGGCCGCGCCCAGCACGGCGGTGACGGCGATCGCGCCGGCCGCCGCGTAATGCGAGTTGGGCAGGGGCACGCCGGGGAATGTAATGAAGCCGATCAGATCGAATCGGCTGCGGAGGGCGCGAATCCCGGCGACCACGCTGATGATCGCCAGCAGCGACATGGCGAATGCGAGGCGGCCGCCCACGTCACGGATCCGATCCGGCTCGAAGCGGCGCCGGCGGGCGGTCTCGCCGGTGAAGGCGAGCGCAAAGATCCGAACCAGCGCCATCGCGCCAAGGAAGGTCACCGCCACGATTACCGCGATGGTGAGCGGGCTCTTGAGCGCGAGCGCCTTCGACATGATCGTGTCCTTGCTCCAGAAGGTGCTGAACGGCGGGATGCCAGCTGCCGCGGCGATGGCGATCAGCATCACCGACCCGGTGAAACGCATCCGCCGCCACAACCCGCCCATCTCCGAGAGCCGCTCGGTGCGGAGCTCGCGGATGATTACGCCGGCGGCGAGAAAGAGCAGCGCCTTCGGCCACGCGTGAGTGAAGAGCTCGAAGACACCGGCCCCGTAGGCTCCAATGCCGAGCGCCAGCACCATCAAGCCGAGCTCGCCCATCGTCGTGTAGGCGATGGCGCGTTTCAGGTTGTCCTGAAAGAGCGCCCAGAGCACACCGAGCAGCGCCGAGATTCCGCCGGCGATGGCGAGCAGCGCCAGGGCCCGCGGGCTGGCATGAAAGAGCCCGTATGTCCGGGCGATCAGGTAGACGCCACAGAGCGCGCCGCCGGCCGAGTGGAGGAGCGCGGCCGCCGGCGCGGGCGCCTGCGCGCTTCCCGGGAGCCAGGCGTGCAGCGGGAACAGCGCCGACTTGGCGGCCGCCGCGATGAAGATGAGGATGGCGATGGCGAAGAGGCCGTTGGCACCGATCCGGCCACTCACGTACTGGCCGGCCAGCGTCTGGAAGTTGAGTTCGTTGAAACGAAGGTAGATGTAGGCGACGGCGGCCAGCAGCGCGAGGTCGCCGATCGCCGAAATGATGAAGGCGCGGACCGCGGCCGCCGCCGCCTCCTCCCGCTGCCACCAGTGAGCGATCAGCAGGTAGCTCGACAGCGTCACCATCCCGAAGAAGAGCAGCATCTCGAAGTAGCTGACAGAGAGCGTCACGCCCAACATCGCAAAGGTGGCGAAGAGGAGGGCGCAGAAAAACCGAACCACGCCATCTTCCCGCCGCATGAAGGAGAGGGCATAGATCTGGACCAGCAGGCTCACCAGGACGACGGCCAACCCCACCGTCGCGGCCAGCGGGTCCGACAGGACGCCCCACTGCAGGGTGAACTCGGACGCGCCGCCGGACTGCCCCGTGAAGAACTGGAGGAAGGTTGCGGGCCGCTCGAGATGAAGGGGATGGGCCAGCTCGATGGCGACCACCAGCAGCGCGCAGATCACCGAGGCCAGCGTGAAGAGGATCGAGATCGCCGCACTCGCCCGCCGCGAGTCGATCGTGAACGCCAGGATGACGAGGAGTGCGATCAGCGGCAGCAAGAGCGCGAACTGCGCCAGCAGGGTCGGGCTCCAGGTATCGAGCGGCCCTTTGGGCGCGGCGGCCAGCAGGATGAGCGTCACGATCTGGCGACCTTACCCGCGGTCCGTGTCGACGGCCAGGCTGCGGTGTTCACGGTAGATCAGCGACGCCATCGCGAGGCCCAAAGCGAGCTCGGCCACGGCGATGGCGCCCGCGAAGATCGCGACCGCCGCGCCGGCCGTCGCGTTGACCGCCCCGATGCTGAAGCGCGCGAACGCGACAAACGCGATCGACCCGGCCATGAACATGAACTGGGTGCCGATCAGCATCAGAACCGCGCTGCGCCTGGCCACGACTGCGAAGGCGCCCACCGCAAAGAGCGCCGCCGAGGCGGCCAGCACCAGGTTGAGCCCGACGTTCATCGCCCCCTTGGCCGAGCCGTGGTGGGGGCTGCCAGCAGCAGCCCGCCGCCGAGCGCCGCGCAGGCAAGGATCACAACCAGGACGGCCAGCCCCACGACGTACGTATTCGCCAGTGTCGACCCGAACCCGGCTCCCGCATTGACGGTGGCACGGACCGGCCAGGACGTGGTCGCGACGATCACGACGAGCAAGGCCAGGACGGCGGCGGCGACCGCCGCCCCAACGATCCATTCCCGGCTGAAGGGCTCCTGGGTCGAATCCACCCCGGTTGTCCGCCGCAACACGCCGACGAGGAGCGCCGCGCTCACCGTCGTGAAGACCAGGAGCTGGACGGCGAACAAGAGGAACGGGGCGATGGCGAGATAGAGCAGCGCGATCAGCACCATCGTCGCCGCGAAGGCGCCGGTTGCGAACACCGCACTGCGAAGGAACACGCTCGCCAGCGCGCTCGCCACCATCAGGACGAGCACCGCGGAGATCAGGATCACGAGCGGCGCCGAGGTAATGGGCTGCGGCAGGGCGCCGATCAAGGGCACGGCGTCAGATTCTAGCTGGCGGCGCCAGGCTCAGTATTCGACCTCGCCCTCACCCGGCGCCCAGTAGGTCTCTTCCTTGATGGCGGCGTGCTCGAAGCCGCAGCGCCGCATGATGTCTCGCACGTTGACGATCATCCCCGGATTGCCACAGAGATAGACCGTCGTGTCTTTAGGCGTGAGGTCCATGGTGTCGGCGTACTTGCGCACCAGGTCGTCCACCCTCCCCCGCTCCCCGCTCCACTCCGGATCCTCCCAGTGCCGGCTGATCGTCGGAATGTAGGTCAGCCAGGGATACTGGCCGACCGCCTCGATCAGCTCCCTGTCGTAGCCGAACTCGTTCGACTTCGACACCCCCTGCAGGATGACGAGACGAAACGGCTGCGCCAGGCGGCCTTCCTTCAGGTCGAGCGCCAGCGTGCGGACCATGCTGATATAGGGCGCGATCCCGGTCACCGTCGAAACCAGGAAATGCTGGCTGTGTCCGGATTTGACGTCGATGTTGAAGACGCCCTTTGCCTTCTTGCGCATGAAGACGGTGTCGCCGGCCTGCAGCTCGTAGAGCTTGGGTGAGAGCGCGCCCTCCGGAACCTTCTCGATGAAGAACTCGAGCTCGGGCTCGTACGGACTGGAGACGATCGAGAAGGCGCGCTCCAGCACCTTGTCATGGTTCTCGACGCCGAAGGCGACGTATTGGCCGGCCTTGAAGGCGAGCGTCTCGGGCGGATTCATCCAGACCGACCAGAGCGTCGGCGAGTAATCCTGCCGACGCGTGATCGGCGCCTTCATGTACTTATCCGGATCAGCGGCCACGGCCCCTATCCTATTCGGCGGCGGCCGGGCCACCCGGCGGGCCCAAGATCAGGTCGAGCGCCACCCCGAAGACGGCCAGCACAATCCCGGCGGCCCCGAAGGTAAAGATGGCGCCGCCGGAGAGGTAGCCACGGCCCCAGAGCGTCCCGATCAGGAAAAAGAAAGCGCCCAGCACCGCCAACCAGTAGGAGGATCGGCCGCGCCAGGCCAGCTTCGCGGCGAGGACACTGCCCAGGCAGGTCAGGTACACCAGGCCGATGAGGGCGAAGGTTGGGAGCAACGGGTGGGCGGCAGCGGCGTCGAGCCGCGTCACACGTCGCCCGCGGCAATCGGTCCACCACCGATTACGCGGTCGCCATCGTAGAAGACGGCGGCCTGACCAGGGGCCAGCGCGCGCTGCGGGTCATCGAAGTCGATGCGGGCCTGCTCGCCGACTGGCGTGACAAGGGCGCCGGCAACGGGCGCATGCGAGCGGACTTTCACGTCCGCGCGAAAGACTGAGGGCGGGACGCGTCCGGCGACGTAGCGGACATCCTCGACGCGGCAGCTCGACCGCAGCAGCTGCCGCCGGCCGCCGACCGTGACCGTGTTGCTGGCGGCGTCGATGGCGCTGACGTACGTGGGCGGCGACGCCGGTCCGCCGGCCTGGAGGCGCAAGCCGGAACGCTGCCCGACGGTGTACAAGGCGATGCCATCGTGCTCCCCAACCACGGCGCCGTTCTCATCCACGATCGGCCCGGGCTTGACCCGCTCGCGGAAGCGGTCCTTCAGCAGGGTCCGGTAGCTGCCGTCGGCGACGAAGCAAATCTCCTGGCTTTCCGGCTTCAAGGCCGTGATCAGGCCGAGCGCCCCGGCCTTCTCGCGGACCTGCGCCTTGGTCCAGTCGCCAATTGGAAAGCGCAGGACGCCAAGCTCCTCCTGGCCGAGCTGGTAGAGGACGTAGGACTGGTCCTTGCGGTCGTCGATGGCGCGCCGCAGCCGATAGCCGTCGGGACCCTGATCGATGCGCGCATAGTGCCCGGTCGCCAGAAGGTCGGCGCCCAGCGCCAGCGCCTTGCGCAAGAGGAGGCCGAACTTGATCGTCTCGTTGCAGCGGATGCAGGGATTGGGCGTGCGTCCCTCGAGATACGCCTGCGTGAAGGGGTCGATGACCGACGACCGAAAGTCGTCCTCGAAGTTCAGCACGTAATAGGGGATGCCAAGCCGGTTGGCGACGCGGCGGGCGTCCTCGACCGCGTCCAGCGAACAGCATCCGTGATGCTTGTCGAAGTCTTTGAGCGCCATCTCTTTGGGCCAGAGCTGGAGCGTGACGCCGAAGACGTCATGGCCCTCTTCACGCATCAGGGCCGCGGCGACCGACGAGTCGACGCCGCCGCTCATCGCGACGGCGACTTTCACGGGCGCTCCAGCTTGTCGACCCCGATGCCGCGGCTGCGGCAGTATTCGAGCGCGCGGTCGACCTCGGCGGCTTCGCCGTCAAGGTCCAGCTCGACCCAGCCCGTGTCATCGCCCACGTCGGCGCGCCGAATATTGGTCACCACTTTGTAGTCCTGGCCGAGCCGGTAGATGATCGGGTCATTTCGAGCGTCGCCGCGGAACGTCAGGCGCACCGTCGTCCGCGCCATTGCCGCGGTCAGCCTCCGGCGACCGCCGGAACGATGGAAAGATCGTCGCTGTCCTTCAGCGGCGTCTTGAGCCCAGATCCAAACCGGATGTCTTCGTCGTTTCGGTAGATGTTGATGAACTGGCGGAGTTCTCCCTTGTCGTCGTAGAGCCGTTCCTTGAAGCCCGGGAACTTCTGGTTGAGCTCGTCCAGCGCCTGCGACACATCGCCCGCATCGACCTCGACGATAGCCGCGCCTCGGGTCAGTTGCCGAAGCGCGCCGGGCACACGAATCTTGACCGCCATGGTGGTCTGGACATTATAAGAAGGATGCGACGGCGAGCCCTGCCTTACCCTCCCCCGTTTGCCGGGCTGCCCATCCCTTACCCTCCCCCGCTTGCGGGGGAGGGCAGGGTGGGGGTTTTGATTACGCGGCGACTCTGACGGCCGGGTCGGTCTTGCCCCGCTGGGCCACCAGGTAGTAGATCGCGCCGATGATCACGACGACGCCGACGGTCGCCTCGAAGATCGGGATGTTCCCCAGCGGCCCGAGATCCGGAATGTTCGGGAGGGCGCTGAGACTGGGGTTGATGATGCTTCCGGGCCGGGGCCAGAGGAAGTTCACCAGCATGCTGCCGCCCCAGACGAGTGCCAGGACGTTGACGATGGTGCCCCAGCCAGCCAGCTTGAACGGCGCTTGATCCTTCGGCCATCCTTTGGTCCGGGCGATGAGGATGGCGATGTTGCCAAGCAAGTAAGAGAGATAGATCATGCCGGTGGCCGAGATGGCGATCGTGCCCGCTCCCGAGTAGTAGAGGAATGGGACGGCCGCCAGCACGCCGACCACGATGCACACGCCAACGGGCGTATGCAAGGTGGGACTGACCTTGTTGTAGTAGCGAGCCAGAGGAAGCTTGCCGTCACGCGCCATGCCGAACGCGAGGCGAATAGTGGAGGTCAAGATCGCCAGACAGCAGACGTAAATGGCGGCCAGGACAACCACGAGATAGATGTTGGCCATCCAGCTTGGCAGCACCGCCGTAAGGATGTCCGCGGGCGACCCGATCTTGCCTGCCCCTGCATCGGCGACGTACTTCCCCATGTTTGGGATGGCCACGATGATCGAGTAGAGGAAGATGCCGCCGATAATGAAGGCACCGACCACCGATGCCAGCACCGCCCTCGGCGCCATGGCGCGAGGATTCCTCGTCTCCTCCGCCAGCGTGCTCGCCGTGTCGAAGCCATAGATGACGAAGAGCGACATGAACATCGCGGCCAAGAACGCACCACCGGTAAACCCTGAGCCGAGGTAACTGCTGTCGAAGACGACGGTCGCCGATTGGTGATGGTAGAAGATCAGTAGAACGAGCGCGAAGACGACCATGCCGAGGATCTCGAAGACGACGCCCGTGTTGTTGATCAGCGCCACGAGCCGCACGCCGAAGATGTTCAGCAGTGTGATGCTGGCCAGAATGACGAGCGCGATGGCGACCTGCGTCTGGGCGTTGTTCGTGACCGTGAGTCCCAAGTTGTTGAGCAGCGGAATCAGCACCAGCCCCGGAATAGTCGCCACCACGGCGGTCACCGTGAGAACGCCGGCGAAGAGATAGATCCAGCCGGTCATCCACGAGTAGGGGCGGTTCGCTAGGTATTTGGTCCACTGGTAGACCGACCCGGCGACCGGAAAGTGCGCGCTGACCTCCGCAAAGTTCAAGGCGACGATGAACTGGCCAAGCGCAACCAGCGGCCAGCTCCAGAAGAAGAATGGCCCAGCGATCGCCAGGCCGATCGGCGCAAAGAGCGTGAAGATGCCGGTGCTCGGTGAGATATATGAGAAGGCGACGGCAAAGCTTGAATACACGCCGAGGGCTCGCCTCAGCTCCTGCTTGTAGCCAAAGCCGGCCAGGTCGTGGGCGTCGGCCGCATCCTGGCCACTGCCTCCGGTAGGAACGGTCGACTGCGGACGCGTCAGGACGTCGTCGGGCATCGGGTTCCCTCCTCTCCCTTTAGGTCTCGGCCAAAGGTAGCAGGCGGTCGCCACTTCGTCAATCTGTTCGTCGGGCACCTGCTATCTCCAGCATCGCCAGCCCAGGCGTTGATCGTCGTCCCGAATGGCCGGATCTGGCCGGGAGCCCCCGGGATGGCCGGCCGGCTGGTCTACGAGAGGAACTGCGAGACCAGCCGCTGAAAGTGGTAGACGCCGTTCTCGCGCTTCGCGTTGAAGCGCCCCCGGTCGTAGGAACGGGACCGGAGCCCACGCTGGACGTGCTCGCACAGCGCGATGTCTTCCTGCTGGATCTGGTCGGAGAAGGCGATGGTCTGCTGCATCGACTCCCAGCCTGGTCCGGTGCCCGGCTGTGCAAAGAACCATTCGAAGACCGTCAGCGTCTTGTCGACGCCGAGCGGGAGGATCAGGTTCGAGCTCATGTTGTCCTGGTAGATGTTGAACATCGTGTTGGGAAAGACCCAGTAGTAGAGTGCATCCTCCTCGGTCCCGGGCTGCCGGATGTATCGACGGTCGCGACCGGGCTCCTCGCCGGGCTTGAGCTCGCGGATAGGGGCGTGCTGCTTCGAGTAGTAGCGGAAGGTCTCGACCCGGTAGGCGTCGTAGTCGAGCTCTTTGAACAATCCCGGGTGGGCGATCGGCAGATGGTATCCCTCCAGGTAGTTGTCGACGTAGACCTTCCAGTTGCATTCGATGACGTAGTCCCGCCGCTCCACGAGCTGCATCTTGTCGACGTCGTAGCCGGCTGATGAGACTTCCCGAGGGATGGCGCCGAGCACGTCGCCGAGTGAGGGCGCCTCGTTGTCGAGATTCGCAAAGATGAACGGCCCCCACTGCTCGACCCGGATCGGCACCAACCCGAAGTCGGTCTTGTCGAA
>VBEQ01000109.1:12197-15113 GCA_005881235.1 Chloroflexota bacterium
ACGGGCAACCAGCTGCCAGGTCCGCGCGAAAATCCGGTCTTGCTCGCGCGCATAGACGGCTTCGTCGATGTACGCACTGGCAGGCAACGTGAAAGCGCGGGCGAGATCCTCGCCCGCGCTCACCGGTCGATCTTGCGTTACCGACACACGACGAAGTCTACTCGCGGCGAACGCCGGCGACTTCAGGCTGCGCGGCGCCGGTTCCTTCCGCAGGCCAGCCCTCGTTGTTGGCGTGCCCGCGTCCAATAGCGTAGAACCAGACGCCGACCCCGATGATGATCGCCATGGTCACGAACACGCTGATTTCGAACGGCCCCCGATCGAGGCCGGTAGACGGTCCCATGACGGTCGAGGTGAAGAGACCGGGCCATAGCGAGAAGACGGTCGCCGCCAGAACGTAGAGGGTGGTCAGCAGCATCACGATCCAGGCGCCGACCATGCCTCCGGGTACCTTGTACGGCCGCTTCGCGTTCGGATACTTGTAACGGAGGACGACGAGCGCCGGGAAGGCAAACAGGTACGAGAAGGTCGTGGTCGAGATCGCGAGTGTAAGGACGACGCCGAACAGCGCAGCGAGGTTACCTCCCGCGAAGAGATGATTGACGATCACGTTCGCCAGCAAAAAGATCGTCGCCAGGACGCCGGAGAGGACGTTGACCGGAACCGGCGTACCGAATCGCGCGGAAAAGCGGCCCAACCGCCGCGGTCCCGATCCGGCAAGGGCTCCGATCGCCATCATGCGGTCCGCGCCCATCAGCCAGACGGTACCGCTTGTGAGAAGCGAGAAGACGATCGCCAGGCCGACGAGCCCGTTGAGGATGTTCGCACCCGTCCCGCCGAGGACATTCGACACCACAAGCTGGTAACCGGCGACAAAACTGCCGACGTTGGACAGGTCCGCGGGTTTCACGACGAGCAGAATGCCGATGATCGGAACGGCATAGCCGAGCACGCTCAGGATTCCAGAGAACGTCACCATCCGCGGGATGTCCTTCTGTGGATCCTCCATCTCCTCGCTGGCGTTGGTGGAGAGCTCGAACCCGATCCAGCTGAAGACGAGGACACCGATGACTGCGATGAAGACGCTGGAAGTTGGCTGCCATCCGCTCAGGGTGCCGGCAAAGCCTTTGCTGGCTCCCGAGGCGACGACCAGGATGCCGAAGACTGCCAGTAGCGCCAGCCGGACGATTGCGCCGAGGTTGGGCACCCACTTCATGTATCGCAGTGAGAGGATGTTCCAGGTTACCGCGATCCAGATGAAGAGGGCTCCCGCGACGAACTCGAGCCATCCGGTGGCCGCGATGCCCCCAAACGGCTTGCCCCAGAAGGTGTCCATCGCCGCAATGGCGACGACCGAAAGCGTCCCACCGAGCCAGACCGGGTTGCTGATCCAGTACATGACCGCGGTCACGGCCCCGGCCAGGTGTCCGAACGCGAGCCGCACCCACTCGTAGACCGATCCCTCCACCGGGAAGGTCGTGCCAAGTTCTGCGGTCAGGAGTCCGTAGGGAATGAGGAACGTAATACCCGAGAAAACGAGCCAGAAGACGGCTTGCGAACCCTGGGACGAGACCGCACCCAGCGTGTCGAGGGCGACGATCGCCGCGACGGTGAAGAAGACGAGGTCCCAACGAAACAGTGACTTGCGAAGCTTGCGTTTCTCCGCAAGGACATCAGAAGACGCCGGAATGACAGCCAATGCTTACCCTCCTTAGCGTGTTTGGCCCTTTGGCAGAGCCTGTGCGCAAATGTGGACCTAGCGCAAACGCTTGTCAAGGGACGGTTGGCCATGGGTACGTCGATATACTCGGCCGGGTGCCGCCTGAATACGACGCGATCATCGTCGGCGGTGGCCACAACGGCCTGGCGACCGCCGCCTACCTGGGGCGGGCGGGCCTGACGACGCTCGTCCTGGAGCGCCGCGGCGTCCTGGGCGGGGCCGCCGTGAGCGAGCATCCCTGGCCGGGCTTTACCGTCTCGACCCTGTCGTACGTTCTCTCCTTGATGCCGCCCGAGGTCATCGGCGAGCTCGAACTGCGCCGGCACGGCCTCACCCTGTACCCGCTCGCGGCGGATTATTACGTGCCGTTTCCCGACGGCTCCCATCTGCTGCTGACCAAGGACCCGGGACAGGCGCACGCCGAGATCAGCAAGTTCTCGAAGAAAGACGCCGATGCCTGGCCGGCCTTCAGCGCCTACCTGGCCAAGATCGCCGCGCTCGTGCGGCCCCTGCTGCTGATGACCCCGCCGGCGGTTGGGGCGAAATCGCCGGCGGACCTGCTGGAGCTGGCCCGCTTCGCCTGGAAGCTCAAGGGCCTCGACGTCAAGACCGCGGGAGACTTCGTCAAGGTGATGACGCTGTCGGTCGCCGAGCTTCTCGAGGAGTGGTTCGAGTCGCCGCAGGTGAAGGCGGCGCGCTGCGTCTCCGGCGCGATCGGCACCTACGGCGGACCGTATACGCCGGGCACGGCCTACGTGCTGCTCCACCACTACATCGGCGAGATCGATGGCCAGATGGCGGAATGGGCCTTCGTCCGAGGGGGCACGGGCGCGGTGTCGGAGGCGATCGCGGCCGACGCGCGCGAGCACGGCGCCGACATTCGGACGGGGTCGCGCGTGGGGCACATCCGTGTCGAGGCCGGCCGCGCCGCCGGCGTGACGCTGACGGACGGAACCGAGCTGCGCGCGAGGGCGGTGATCTCCAACGCGCATCCCCAGGTCACGTTCTGCGAGCTGGTCGACAGCAAGGAATTGCCGTCAGACTTTAAGCGGGCGATCGATCGTTACAAGACGCGCTCTGGGACCGTGAAGATCAACCTGGCGCTCGGTGAGCTGCCCCAGTTTGTCGGCCTCGCCCCACAGGATTCGATGACGGCGGCGCGGTCGTTCATTCAACTCTGTGATTCGATGGAATAC
>VBEQ01000110.1 GCA_005881235.1 Chloroflexota bacterium
TGGCAGGTGGCGACACCGACGCTGTCATCGGTCAGGCTGGTGAACACTTTCTGGCCGCTGCTACCGGTGTCGTCGGCCTGGAGGTTGACGCCCTGAAGCTGGAGGAGACCGCCGTTGCCGACCTTCACGACGTCGCCGGCCCGAACCGTCAACGTCCGGGCCGTCGGGGCCGGTGGCGGCGCTGGCGGCAGGGGCGGTGGAGGCGGTGCCATCGTCAGGGTGCTGTCCAGCACGTAGCCGAGCGGCGTCGTCGGGTCGCTGGCCTTCCGCGCCGTGGTCCAGGCCAGGTCGTCGGTCACGGTGCCGTGGAAGGCGATCGCGTCCACTCCATTGAAGGCACCCCTGTTGCCGCTGACGTTCGCGAAGGGTCCGAAGAAACCGTTGAGGTAGATCGCCGGGAAGGTCGCCGCGGTGTTGGTGACCGTGTTGTTCGTCAGCGTCAGCCGGCCGGGGGCGATGGTGTAGACGCCGGGATAGGCGCCCGCGTCTTTGCCCGCGTCCTTGAGGTTGATGCCAAAGGCGCCGGTATGGTCGATGCTCGCCTGGTCGATCTGCACCGTCTGGCCGGCGAGCCCAACGCCCAGGATCGCCTCCTGCCCGCTGCCGCCGATCGTCGTGCCCGAAAGCAAGAGCGGCTGGAACGGACTCGAGGTCACGTCGGTCAGGTCGATCTTGATCCCATGGGTCCCGTTGTTGCTAAAGGCACCGCCGCTGATCGACACCGGTGAGTGCGAGCTGATCCCGTCAGCCGCGGTGTTGGTGATGCTGGTGTTGGTCAGGGTGAGGTTTTGAGCCAGGCGAGCCCCGGTCGGCGTGCCCATCGAGATCCCGGTCCCGGCATATCGAAGCGCGGAATTCGTCAGCTGGTTGGCCTTTCCGGCATCGAGGTTAAGACCGCCCCAATCGCCCGGGGTCGTCGCCGGGCAGACGCCGGACGCTCTGGGAACAAAGACCGAGCCGCAGCTCGGAACCGGCAGCGTCATCGCCTTGAGGCTGGTCAGCTCGGCGCCGGTCGACGTCAGGGTGCCGTTCTGGACGGTAATCGTGCCGGCCAGGACCGGGGCGTAGTCGCCAGTGGCCAGCATGAAATTGCCGTCAACCAGCAGGTTGCCATCGACGAGGTAGCCGAGCAGGCCGCCGGCTGCGATCGTTTGCCAGGCGAGCGCCTTGCTGTCGCCGTGGAAGGCGATCGCGTTGAGGCCGTTGGACATGCCGGTGTTGCCACTGATCGGCCCGTTGAAGTCGGCATGGCTGACGCCGTCCAGCCAGATGGCGGGGTAATGCAGGGTTCCCGTGCCACTTCCGACGACGTCGTTGCCCTTGAGCGTCAGCGCGTCGGCGCCCTGCAGGTAGATGCCGGCACTTCCGGCGGACCCGATCGCGCCCGCGGTCTGGATCGCATTGTTCTCGATGTCGACCGGCTGGCCGGCGAGCCCAACGGCGCGGATTGCCTCGTTGACGCTGCCCTGGAACGTGTTCTTATCCGCCGGATTGGGGCCGCCGATCTTCAGGCCAGTCGTGGGCGGTCCACTATTGCGGAAGTCCGCGAGAATGCCGTGGTTGCCACTGCTCGGCCCGCTGCAAACCCCGGTGGGGCAGCCAAAGGTCGTAGCCGCGACGGCCAGGGGCGTCCCCTCGGAGAGCACGCCGTCGGCGAAGGTCGGGCCGATGGCGCTCCCGCTGATGACCAGCGAATTGCCGTTCGTGATGTGGACGCCGGTCGTGGCGTACAGGATGCCGGCGTTAGTGATCGTGCTCCAGGTTGCGCTTCGAAGGGCGGTGTCGGTCGCCGAACCAACCAGGTCGATGCCGCCCCAGTCCCCGGCGGGGATGATCGAGGGACACGACTGCACGAAGACCGATGGACAGCTCTGGATGTTGACGTTGTCGCGCAAGCTGGTAAAGACTTTCGTACCTGGATCACCGGCATTCAGTGCCGCACCGGTCAGGTTGATCGCTCCCTTCGATTTCACCACGCTGCCACCGGGAACCGTGAACGTCCCGCTATTGAGGTTCAGGTCGCCGTCCAGAAGATAGCCGAGCGGATGATCGCTGGCGGCATCGTTCGTCGCGTTTTTCCAGACCAGTTGGGGGGTGACATTCGGCGCGTACACGATCGTGCCGTTGAGAACGATGGCATCGAGTCCGTTCTCGTGGCCGGCGTTGTTCGTCACGCTGTTCTCAAGGTCGACCGTGGCCGCGTTGAGATAGATCGCGGAATAATGGAGACCGCTGCCCACGCACGTATCCCTGGTCTTCGCCGAAACGCCGTTGCAGTCGAAGTTGTTATTGGTAATGACCGGCTGTTTGGGACCGTTTAACTCGACACCAAACCCACCCGCCCTGAAAAAGCGGCTCTGGTTGATGAGCACGGGTGGCGGATCCGCTGACGTGAAGGTGCCGAGGATCGCGTCGTTCCCGATGAAGCCTGCCGAGCACGGCAGCTGAAACGGCAAGCAGCCGGTCGCGGCAAAAGGCACCGAGCTGCCGAAGGTCACGCCCTGGATCTCGAGGGCATTGGTCACCGCCGGAGCGGATCCGTCGAAGCTCAGGTTGATTCCCTGGGATCCGATGTTGTTCACCGTTCCGAACTTGCCATCCGCCTGGCCTTTGACCAGCACCGGCGTGTTTGTGGCGTCGATTCCGTCGAAGTACGAAGGGCCGATTCCGCTATTGACCAGGGCCAGCCCATACGGAAGCTGCTTGGTGAGATCCATCGGGTCGGGCGTGGAGGTCGCGCCGCTCGTGATCGTGATCGAATTGAGGGCCTGTTGAATGCTGGCGAAGGCCAGTGAGGCATTGCCAGGATGGCTGGCATCACTGGCGTCGACCATGATGCCGTTCCATGAGGCGACGTCAGGTTCCGCATCGAAGAGCACGGAGTTGATCTCGCTGGCGCCGAGCACCAGCAGGTGGCCGCCGTGGACATTGATCGCGGCGCCGTGCGAGAAGATTTGCACCGGGCCCTGGCTCGCATCGATCTTGAGGGTGACGTCCGGCGGAACGACGATCGCATCGCACGGCTGAACCGTTGGATCAGCGTTGTTCGTGCTGCTGACCGGGAGGTTGTACGGGCTGGCGGTTCCCGGGTACGGGCTCTTGGTGGCGGTCCAGGTCGCGGTCGTCGGATCGTTGAGATCGGTGGCGATGGTGCCACAGGGCACGGTGGTTGGCAGCACGCTGGTCGCCAGCGCATGGCCGTTCGGCGGCACCCGGTCGACACCGCCGGCGGTGAGCACGACGGCAGCGACGCCGACGGCCACCCCATATTTCCAGGCGGCGCGCAGCAGAAGACTCGGGGGCGAAGCCGGCAGCTGGAGCCGGCGAAGTACGTCTAGCCTCACACCCTCCCTCGGCACGGAGTCATTCCGCCCGCAGGCGGTCAGTCGATTGCAGCGGCGAGTTTGACGTTAGGCGACCGGTTTTGGACCGTCAAGCATATTGCGCGAAACTCCGAGCATCCTGCCCATTCGGGCGCAGGGCCTTGCCCCAAACGTCAGGCGGCGACGTCGTCGCGCTTGCCGGTCAGCGATTTGAGCGCGGCCGCCAGTAGGTCCTGGGCGGTCAGCGCATCCCCGTGGTATTCGGCGGTACCCCATCGAATCGATACCCGCTCCGGCTGCAGCGCCGTCTCGATGCGCTTGGCGAGGGCCTCGGCCTGGCTGGCATAGAAGGTAGGAGCGAGGATGGTGAAGTTGTCGCCGATCCAGCGGGCTGCCACGTCGTCGCTGCGGATCGACGCGCGAATCGCCCGGGCGATCCGCTTGAGGACGGCATCGCCGGCGCGGTGCCCGTAGGCCTCGTTCACGTCCCGCAGTTTCTCTACGTCGAGCATCAGCAGGGTCCCCCACGACTGCGGGCGCAGCATCAGTTTGTTCACCGCCTCCTCGAACGCGGCACGGTTCATCAAGCCGGTCAGCGCATCGATCGTCGCCGCCGAGACGAGGCGTTCGATCAGCCTGGCGTTCGCCATGGCGACCGCCGCCTGGTTGGCGAGAATCGTCAGCAATCGGAGCTGGTCGAGCGAGTACTGATTCAGTCCCAGCTTGGTGACGACGATGACGGCGAGGATCTCGTCCTCGAAGACAACTGGCACGGCGAGCATCGATTCATCGATCATCGCGGTGCCGGCGACGTGCTTCGCTTTCGGATGGTGCTCGGTATCG
>VBEQ01000150.1:0-30725 GCA_005881235.1 Chloroflexota bacterium
TCAGCAGCAGCGGGTTGAGCAGGGACCAGAAGATGCCGAGCACGGAGCCGCGGTATTTCGTCTTTAAGTCGCGAGCGACGAAGTTGGCGAGCAGCTCGCCGTACGCCAGCAGGGCGTCTCGACGTCCGGGCGATTGCGGCGCGAGAACGGCCGCCGTGCCGCTCGGGCGCGGGCTGGCACCGAGGCGGATCGGTTCGATTGGGGTGCTCAGCGGAATCGACCTCGTACGAAGCGGTAAATGGGCCGCAGAACGGGGCCGACCGGGCTTCGTTTGACACGGCTGCGAACGGCCTGCCACGGCGAGGCGGCCGCGCCGGCCGGCTGCAGGCCGTTTTGCGGCAGGCGAAGCTCGGCGCTGTCGCCCTTGAGCAAGATGAGAATGAACTCGTTATCGTCCGGCGACTCCGGCGGTGCGTAGGCAGCCAGCTCGAACTCGAGGCCGGCTTCGCGCTTGGCCGCCTGCAGGAATTCGAGAAAGGTGTCCGGACGCCAGACGTGGAAATGGATGCTGTAGTCCATTTCGTCGAGCTGCCGGGCGCGACGCTCCGCCTGGGGATCCTTGTCGACGTTGATCGCCCAGTCCAGGTAGTGCGCCTTGCGGTTCGCGGCGGGCCCCTGCCGGTACTCATCGAGGAGATGCTCCAGCGCGGTCAGCTGCCGGTCACGGTCAAAGCTGATGCGCGGGTCCGGGAGCGCCAGGTAGAGCACGCCATCCCGCCGAAGCACCCGGTGAAACTCGGTAAGCGCACGAATGGGGTCCTCGAGGTGCTCGAGCAGGTGATTGGCGATCACGAAATCGATCGTCCCGTCCCGGAATGCCGACAGGTCCTCGGCGGTGCCGAGCACCTCGACCGGGGCGAAGGCCTCGCTGCTCAGTTCGGGGTAATGGGAACGCAGCACCGGCTCGGGAAGCCGGTCGACATAGGTCACGTGCGCCGTCCGCGGCACGTCCAGCGGCCGGTGCAGTGCGCCGATCTCGATGCCATTCCCGTGCAGCCAGCGCGCCAGCCGCTGCCGCTTGGTTGCACCCGAGGGATGCGGCGACTCGTCACAGAGTCGCGGTGGCGACGGCATGACTCGAAGGATAGCCGCTGGAGGCGGCCTCAGTAGGCGTGGGCGTGCAGGAAGATCCGGCCGGTGGTCAGCAACAGGATTTTGATGTCGAACGAGAGGGACCAGTTCTCGATGTAATAGATGTCATAGATGGTTCGGTCTGCGATCGAAGTGCTGCCGCGGAGATCGTTGACCTGGGCCCAGCCGGTCACACCCGGACGCACCTGGTGCCGTTCCAGGTAGCGCGGGATCTCAGAGCCGAATCGCTCGACGAAGAACGGCCGCTCGGGGCGCGGGCCGACGAGGCTCATGTCCCCTTGAATGATGTTGATGAGCTGGGGCAGCTCATCCAGGCTGAAGCGGCGCATCAAGCGGCCGACCGCGGTCCGCCGGGCATCGTCCGGAGCGGCAAAGACGGGACCGGTTTCGGCCTCGGCATCGGAAACCATGGAACGAAACTTGTAGAGCGTGAACAGCCGGCCGGCCTGGCCGACACGCTCCTGGCGATAGAGGATCGGACCGCGCGAGCTGGCCCCAATGGCAATCGCCAGCAGCAGCCACAGCGGGCTGAGCACGACGACCAGGATCAGCGAGATCACCAGGTCGAACCCGCGCTTGACGACCAGCCCGAACCCTTCCATCTGGCTGCGTCGGACCCCGACCAGCGGAATCCCGTCGACGACATCGGCCGAAACGCGCGTGGTGATGATCTCGAAGACATCAGGCAGCATCCGGAAATCGACGCGCAGGTCATCGCAGGTCTTGATCAGGTGCAGCAGCTCCTCGTGGCTGGCGCCGGCGAGCGCGAGGAAAACCTGGTCGATTTGCTGGCGTTTCACCTGGGCGGGCAGCTCCGCGACCCGTCCGACCACCGTGCTGCCGGCGAAGGCTGTGCCCGGCTCGATGCGATCGTCGAGCACTCCGCAGACGGTGTAGCCATACTCCGGGAACATCGTCATCCGGCGCAGGAGCAGCTCACTGCCAGCGCCGGTGCCGACCACCAGGACCCGGTCGGTCCCCACCCCGCGACGCTGCTGCAGGGTCAGGATGCGGCGCAAGACGATTCGCGCGAGGGCGATCAATGCCAGCGCGATGATGACGGCGTAGAGGAGGACGAGCCGGGAGTAGGAGAAGCCCCGGTAAATCGACATCAGCGCCAGGATGATGACCCCGGCGAGCGTGGCCGCGCCGATGATCGAGAAGAATTCGTCGAGAAATGGCCGGCCCCGTCGGATGCGATAGACGCCGCTGGCTGCGAAGGTGGCGACGAAGATCAGCGCCACCACGGGCGCAGCCACGAGGTAAAAGCCGAAGGCGGGTGGTTCGGTTCCCGGGATCGGGATACGGTCGATGCGAAACCGGTAGAAGTAGGCGAGAATCAGCGCCGCCAGGATGGCCACCACGTCGGCCGCCGCTCGGATCCAGGGAAGCCAGCGATTCTTCCGCATCAGCCCGCCGCCACCTCGCGCCGGCCTGCCCAGCTGAGCCCAAGGAGCACCCAGAACTCGAGGCTCAGATCATTTTTGAAGTAGGGCACGTCGACGAGGCCATGGACGATGATTCCCATCAGGGCGAGCAGCACGCCCAGCTGGAGGGGCCTCCACGACGGGATGCCCGCACGCCAGCCGCGCCACGCGACCTGGGCCGCCCCCACGAAGATCCAGGCAAACGCCGCGAGCCCGAGCAGACCGGTTTCCGTCCAGAAGTTCAACAGGATGTTATGCGGATAGATCAGGTTGTCGGTGTAGCCGCTTACGCTGCGGTACGGGTCGATGCTTCGGGCAAAGCCAGAGAGTCCCGTTCCAAAGATCGGATGGTCTTGCAGCAGCCGGAAGGTCGCCTTCCAGAGCCGAACCCGCTGATCTAACGAATTATTTGGGTCAGCCGGGTTGAGCTCGTGGCCAATCCGGGTTGCCACGGCGGGAATGCGGGAGAAGGCGAGCGCAATCAGGGCAAGCGACGCAACCAGCCAGACTCGTGACGGGTGGCTCAGCGCAAGGAGCAAACCGATGACGAGCAAGGCGACATAGCCACCCCTCGAGAAGGTGAGAAGCGTCGCCGGCAGCGCGATCACCAGGAACGCGACTGCCGCCCAGCGATCACCGACATGGGGCGAGTAGATCACGATGGCCGAGGCCACCGCGATGAGTGGGATCAGAAAAAGAGCAACCGCATTGGGGGTTTGATAAATCGCCACCGGCGGGGCACCGGCCAGGTTGAGGGCATGATGGCGGATCGCCTGCAGCACGACGTACAGGTTGGGCAGCGCGAGAGCGATTGCCGAGATGGCAAGGCCGAGAAGGATGAGCCGAGCGTGCGCCCAACTTCGTACCACCACGCTCAGGGCAACAAAGAACGCGATCGGCTCCAGGATGTAAGCGCGGTAGAGTCCCAGGGCCGCGGAGTGACTCGGCGCGACCATGACGGAGATAGCACCGGCGACGATGAAGAGGAGCGCAGGGAGTGTAAAGGGCGACCGCCACTCCGGCAGGCCCCGCTGAGCCCACGATTCAATCGCAAAACTGGCGATTGTGACCAGGATGCCGGTCTCGAGCAACGTGGTGGGCAGCGGACCGTAATGCCAGCGCACCGTGTACCACGGCATCAGGGCGCAGGTGAGCGCGGCGCAAACCAGGGTGAATGGGTATCTGTCCTGACTGGAGAGGAACAGCCTGTACACGACGGCCGGCTGAGCCGATGAGCGAACGGAACTGATTAGGTCACCTCGGGGATACCCGTATCTTAACGATCAAAACCGAACTACAATCCGAGCGTTGAGGATCGGCTTCGACGCCCGTTTGATCAGCTCGTTGGGGATTGGGCGTTACATCAGCGGGCTCCTTCCACCCCTGGCCGAGATTCTCGGCGAGCGGCTGGTCGTCATCAGCCGCCGTGCTGAGCTTGCCCTCGTGCGAGCCCTGACCGAAGGCAACGGAAAGCTGGTCATCTCCGATGCCGCGCCCTACCGGCTGGCGGAGCAATCCGCGTTGCTCGTCACGCTGCTGCGGGCCGGCGCGCAGCTCGTGCACTTTCCGCATTACAACCTACCGCTGGCCTATCCGCGGCGGTTCGTGGTGACGATCCATGATCTGTTTTCGTTTCGATTCCCCGAGATCCACTCGGGGGCGCTACCAAGGCTCACCAACCAGGTCCTGCTCACCAACGCGACCCGTCGCGCCGCGGCCATCATCACCCCGTCGAAGGCTACCGCCGAAGAGGTCAGCCGCCGCTTTCCGTCAGCCGCCGCTCGCGTCACGTCGATCGGGGAGGCCGCCGGCGAACGGTTCACCTCCGTGCGCAACCCCGCAGCCGAGGCGACCTGGCAGCGGTACTTGGGCGTCACACCACCCTATTTCCTCTACCTGGGTCAGTGGAAGTCCTATAAGAACGTGCCGTTGCTGATCGAGGCGTTCGCCCGCGTCGTCGCTCAACGTCCAGAGGTCCAGTTGGTGATCGCGGGGCATGATCCCCGCCACCCCGAGATCCCCGCCGCCGCCTCCCGCTTAGCGGACGGCTCGGTGGTGCTGCCGGGCCATCTGCCCGACGACGCCGTGACCGATCTCTATCGCGCGGCGGCCGCCGTCGTCGTGCCGTCGAAGGCTGAGGGCTTCGGTCTTCCCGTTCTGGAAGCGATGAGCTGCGGCGTCACCGTCGTCTGCAGCGATATCCCTGTCCTGCGGGAGCTGGCGGACGGCGTGGCCATCTTCTGTGACCCGACCAGCGCCGACTCGTTTGCGGCCGGCATGATGGCCGCCCTCAACGCCACGCCCGCTGATGGACGTGTCCAGCGCGGCGTCGAGCGCGCGAGACTCTTCAGCTGGCGGAAAGCGGCCGAAGAGACCGTCCGGATCTATGATCGCGTACTGGCCGGCCGCCCCAGGACCCGTTCCGAAACTGATTGATGCGCCTGCATCTCTTCGATGTCAACCAGGGGAACGAGCCGCCCGATGGCTCGCGGCCCGAGCGCCCGCTCGATCAGTAGATCGGCAAAATGGGGGTTCTTCGGAAGGAGCGAGCCGTGCAAATAGGTGCCGAAGACATTCCTGTCGGCAACGCCCTCAGTCTGGTCCTCGCCGTTGTTGCCGGCGCCGCGCAGGACACGGCCGAGGGGACGAAGGCCTGGCCCCAAGTAGGTCTTGCCGCTGTGGTTCTCGAAGCCGACCAGCGTCTTCGGTGTCAGCCCGAGGTCGCTGGTTTCGATCACGATGTTGCCGATGTTGCGCTTGACGCCGGGGATGGTGTGCAGGTCGACCAGGGCCAACCCGGGCAATTTCTTGCCTTCGGCCGTCACGTAGGACTCGCCCAGCAGCTGATACCCGCCGCAGACCGCCAGCACCACGGCGCCACGCTCGATCGCCCGGCGGATCGCCGTCACCTTGTGGGCCGCGGCGTCTTTGAAGACCAACTCCTGGTCGCTGTCCTGGCCACCGCCCCAGAAGATCAGGTTGGCATCAGACAGGTCGGCACCGGGTCCCCGCCCGACGGCGCGAATCTCGACCGTAATGCCTCGCCATTCGGCCCGTTTGGTCAACGTCAGGATGTTCCCGCGGTCACCGTAGATGTTCATCTCGTCCGCATACA
Source organism: Chloroflexota bacterium (assembly GCA_005881235.1). Lineage (GTDB taxonomy): Bacteria > Chloroflexota > Dormibacteria > CF-121 > CF-121 > CF-13. The sequence goes on from VBEQ01000150.1 coordinate 5,635, forward strand.
GATGGGCGATCCGCAGCGTCGGCGTGGTCACATTGGGTATGGTACGGCGGGTGGCTCGCCCGCTGGTCTGCATCCCGACCTATAACGAGGCGGGCAACATCCTGCTCCTGGTCGAGCGGGTGCACGAGGCGGCGCCCGACTGCGACGTCCTGGTCATCGACGACGCCTCACCGGATGGGACGGGCGAGCTGGTGCGCGACCGGATCCTCAAGGATGCCCGGCTGGAGATCATGTCGCGCCCGGCCAAACTCGGGCTGGGAACCGCCTACCTGGCCGGCTTCGCCTATGCCCTACAGCATGACTACGGCAGCGTGTTGACCATGGATTCCGATTTCTCCCATCCGCCCGATCGAATCCCGGCCCTGATCGAGGCGGTCGACAGCGGCGTCCAGCTCTCTATCGGGTCGCGCTACGTACCCGGCGGCGCCATCAGGGGCTGGGCGCTGGGCCGGCGCGCGCTCAGTGCCAGCGCGAACATGGTGGCGCGGCAGCTGCTCCGGCTTCAGACCCACGATTGCACCGGCGGCTTTCGCTGTTACAGCCTCCGCGCGCTGCAGTTCCTCGTGACACGTCCGCTGCGGTCGTCGGGCTACTCGGCGTTGATCGAGCTGCTCACTCGTTGCGAGCGCGCCGGCATGACCATCGTTGAGCTACCGATCACGTTCTCGGAGCGAACCCGGGGCCGATCGAAAATCTCCCAGCAGGAAATCTTTCGCGCCATGCTCACGGTGGCGCGACTCGCCGGGAGGCGGAGCTGAACCGCCGCCGGCTCATCCAGGCGGCGGTGTTGCTGATCATCGGCCTGCTCATTCTCTATGGCCTCATCCGCACGGTGCACCCCGGCGAGGTGGCGGCCGCGATTCGGGGCGCCACGCCTGGCTGGGTCGCGCTCGGCATGCTTTCGTCGGTGGGGTTCATCGCCCTACGCAGCTGGCGCTGGCAGATCATCCTCGCGGCATCGGTCGCGGATGCCCCCCTGACCGACGCCGCCGCCGTCACAGCGATCGGTTTTGCCGTCAACTCGGTATCGCCATTCAAGCTCGGGGAACTTCTTCGGATCGGCGCGATCGCGCAGCGGCTGAGGATCGGCGTCGGCGAGGCGAGCGCAACGGTGGTCCTCGAACGGATCCTCGACGTCCTGGCTCTCCTTGTCCTCGCTGTCGGTGCGGCCCTCGTCTCGGGCCAATCGTCGAACGGCGCGCGCGTGTGGGGCGGGCTTGCGGCGCTCGCGAGCGTTTCGGTTGCGGCCGGCATCGTCGCTTACGTTATGGTGCTCAACCGCGAGCGCACGATGTCGATCGCGGCCCACCTTGCGGCCAGGCTTCCGACACGGCTGCGCACGCCCGCGCTCAATGCTGCCGACTCGATCCTTCGAGGACTGGCGCTCCTCCGATCGCCCGGACGCTTCATCGCGACCGGCCTTCTCAGCCTGGCGGTCTGGATCGTCCCCATCCTCGGTCTGGCGGCGTATTTCCGGTCGGTCAGTGGAGAGCTTGGTCCGGTGACCCTTTTTCTGGCCGTCACGCTCTTCGTCATCACGCAGGCGATCAGCGTGACGCCGGCGTCGGTCGGTACCTATGAAGGCCTGTTCGTCCTGGTGCTGGGCGCCTTTGGCGCCGGACCAGCCAGCGTGCTGACCGCCGCAGCGGTGATCGCCCACGTCGGAGGAATCGTGACACTGCTCCTGGTGGGCGCGGTTGGTGCGCTATGGCTTCGGCTCAACCGGAAGCCGCTCCCAGTAGGGCTTCAGCGCTCCGTCCCGAGTTAGCACCGCCCGCAACTCGAGCATGGCGGTATAGGTCGGCAGCACGAAGAGCGTCGCGCCGGCCGTGGTGGCGTTGGCGGCACGCTTCAGGGCCTGTCGCCAATCGCTGACGACCTCGATTCGGTCGGCGGGGACGTCGGCGTATTTGAGGCGGATGCGCAGGTCGAGCGCGCGGTCGCCGCTGACGACGATGTGCTGGGCCACGTCCTTGACCTGCTCGAAGTCGACATCCCAGATCCAGGAGACATCCTGGCCGTCGGCGATGCGGTCATTCAATGCCATCAAGAACGAGGTGGCGTGGCCGAACTGGATGGCGGTTCGCAGCACCTCATTGAACCCGGTCGGGTTTTTGGCCAGCAGCAAGATGGCGGGACGGCCGTCGACGAGGATCCGTTCCATCCGGCCGAACGCCGGCGCGAAGTCGCGCAACGCGGCGGCACTCTTCGCCAGGGGCACCTTCAGCGCGCTGGCCGCCGCCAGCGCCAGGACAACGTTGTAGGCGTTGTAGAGGCCCGACAGGGGAACCTCGACATCGGCCGTTTGCGCGCCATCGGTGACCCGCAAGCGCATGCCGTCCATGCCATTGATCGAAACACTGGTCGCTCGGACGTCGGGGGTCGGCCGCGCGAAGTCGCCTCGCGGGCAGCGATAGTGACCAACGTGCCCGAAATAGACGCCATCGAAAATGAATGGGCTGCCGCATCGCGGGCAGAACTTGGCGTCGGCGCCATGGCTGAGCTCCGACTGCAGTAAGGACGGATCGTCGAGGCCGGCATAGATGACGCGCGGCAGGCCATCACCAAGGGCGGCCACCATCGGGTCGTCGGCATTGAGCACGGCCGTCATTCCCTCGGGCCCCTGGATGAGCGCGTTGCGGATGTGCGACGCCGTCGTCTCCAGCTCGCCATAGCGATCGAGCTGATCCCTAAAGAGATTCGTGACGACGATCGTTCCGGGCGCGACTTCCTGGACCAGGCGTGGCAGACTGGCCTCGTCGATCTCGAAAAGGCCGACCGTTGCCGGGAGGTCGCCGGCCCAGCTCGCCCGGTTGATGACCGCCGCGGTCACGCCGAACACCAGGTTGGCGCCGGCCTGATTGGCGACGGTCGGATGACCTTGCGCCTCGAGGATGTGCCGCAGCAAGGCCGCGGTGGTCGTCTTGCCATTGGTCCCGGTAACCACGACGGTGCCGTCGCTCAACGCGCGCGAGAGCTTCGTGAGGATGGCCGGGTCGACCCAGCGCGAAACGTCGCCCGGGAGCGTCGTGCCGCCTCCGCGCCGCAACCCGCGACTCAGCCCCGTCGTCAGCTTGCCGGCCCAGAGCGCCGCCGTCCCCCGCGCTCCCAGTTTGGCGCGCATCACGCCACGGCGGAAACCGGCCGGCACAGCCAGGCTGGATATCCGATCTTCCGTGCCGCCGCCAGCGCGTTGGCCGCCTCACGGCGGCCCTCGACCAGGGCAAACAGCGCCGCACCCGTTCCAGACATCGCCAGGCTTGGGATCGCGGTTCTCCAGCTCCCGATCACGGCATCCAGATTCGGGTAAAGCTTCCGACTTACGGGCTCGAGGTCATTGCCGAATTCGCATTCGATCCGCCACGGCGGATCTGCCAACTTCTCGAGCGCGTCAACCAGTTCCGGGGTCCTGTGCTTGCTCGGCTCGCTCCCATCGACCGCCTCATAGACGGCTCGGGTGGACACCTCGATCGCCGGCCAGATGACCAGGAATCGCCAACTTGGAGGGACGGGCGGCAAAGGCGTTACCGTCGACCCAAGGCCTGTCGCGCGTGCCGTGCCCCCGGAAAGCAGGAAGGGCACGTCTTGCCCGACGGCCTTGGCAATCTCGATCAGCTCTGCCTGCTTGAGTTTCAAGTCATAGAGAAGGTTGGCGGCCCGCAAGAACACCGCCGCATCGGAACTCCCACCGGCGAGCCCGGCACCCATCGGCACGCGCTTGAACAACCGGATGGTGAATGGTAGCTGGCGGCCGACGTGGCCTTCGAGTTCGCGAGCCGCCTTCAACACCAGGTTCTCACCGGCTATCGGGGGGCCGATCACATCGAAGACCCGGCAGTCGGTCCGCTCGATCCAGAGTAGATCGTGCAGGGAGATCGTCTGCATCACGGAATCGATGTCGTGATACCCGTTGGGGCGGCGGCCGATGACGTCGAGCGTCAGGTTGAGCTTCGCGTATGCCGGGAGAATGAGCGCCACGTCGTCACGACTCTAATTCACCCTCCCTTACTCGTGAGGGCGTTGGGTGTCCACTAGACCCGCTGCGTATCGTCCCGAATCACCTGTTCAGCATCCTCGAAGCCAGGCGGAAGGGGAACCCGGAGCAGCCTGGACCGCAGTCGAATCCGCCATGCCATTCCCGGCATCAGCGCCAGGTTTCTCATCGCCTTCCTGAAGGCTTCCGGATTGTCGAAGAAGATGCGATGGAAGTAGCGAATTTGCTGCCCGACGATGACCACCGGGAACAGGATCGCTGCGGCGATGACGAGTACGAGGAAGCCGATGAGCCCGGCGATCATCCCCCAGGGCACCGTCGTCGCCCTGCGGCCGGAGGTCCCAGGCGGGCATTCAGGAGCTGTAAACGCCGGCGAGCAGGCATGCGCCATCGTCAAAAACGAAACGGCATACGTCGCAAGGTACACACGCTGGTGGGTTGCCCGCACCGTTCCCGCCGGTCCAGCCGTCTGGTCGATGGTCGCCTCGGCCCCAGGCATCCATGCTGCGTTGGTCGCGGTCGCGGAGCCGCCGCACGGAACCGTCACCAGGGAGCTGCTTCCGTTGGCCGTAACCTTGAACGTCCCCGTCCCGACGGTCCCAATCTCGCAGGTCAGGGTGATGGTCACGCCTGGCGACGTGGCTGCGGCGGCGGCCTGCGCAGGGCTCATCGCGATTGCGGCCGCGATGACCAAAAACGGTACGAAGCATGACGCTTGCATCGGGCCTCTCGCCCGGAGTCGGCGACCGTTCAGCACTCACTTAGTGATCGGGTTCGGTCACCGAACCCTGCGGCTTCAAGGCCGCGGCCTGACGCGATTAGACACGCGACCGGTCGCGCCGGATGACCGAGAGGACGAGTCCGACTTCCTCACTTCGCAGCAGCATCTCGACGCCCAGGTAGGTCAGGCCCGCGAGGGCGACGGCCACCAGGACGGCGACCAGCGGGCGCAGGCCGCCCTGCAGCGAACCGCCCGTGATGAGGACCGCCACACCGGCCGTGATGGCGGCCATCGGCACGACACCGACGATCGCCCGACGCGCCGTCTGGAGGATCTGCCGCCCCTCGAGCCCACCGAGCCGGCCTCGCAGCGCGCGTCCCAGCAGGATGGCGTTCAACGTTGCCGCGATCGACGTTCCCAGCGCCAGGCCACCCTGCGCCAGTAGATGCACGAGCACAATATTGGTCGCGAGGTTGACGCCGATCACGACCAGCGAAATGCGCAGGGGCGTGATGACGTCCTGTAGCGCGTAGAACACCCGGACCAGGAGCGCCGTCGCCGCCTGGCCCGCCAGCCCGAGGCTGAAGAATGTCAAGGCGAAGGCGGTTTGCCGCACGGACTCCGACCCGAACTGTCCCCGCTCGAAGAGCGCGGCCGTGATCGGCACGCCGAGCAGCGCCAGGCCGACCGACGCGGGCACCAGCACGAAGATGTTGAGCCGTAAGGCCAGCGAGGTGCGGTGCCGGATCGAATCGATCGCCCCGAGCGCCGCGTCCCGGGCCAGGAAGGGGAAGAGCACGAACGCCAGCGCCTGCGAGAAGGTCCCCAGCGGGAGTTGCGCCATGGTGTCGGCGTAGCGCAGCGCCGCGACCCGGCCGTGCGGCAGCGACGTCCCCAGGATGGTGTCGACGAAGACATTGACCTGGGCGGCCGCGAGGCCGAGCGCGATGGGAAACATCATCATCGAGGCCGAGGGCGGTGCTCGGGCGCCAGCCGGTTCGCCACAACGCCGGCAGCTGGATGCCGACGTGCAGCATCGCACCGGCCACCACCCCAATGGCGAGGGCGGTGACGCCGTAGCGGGGCGCGAAGAAGGCGGCCGCCACGATGATGGCGCCGTTGTAGAAGAGTGGAGCCAGCGCCTGCGCGAAGAAGCGCTGATAGGCGGTCAGGATGCCGATCACCATGCCGCCCGCACCCAGGAAGATCGGCTGCAGCAGCAGGATCCGGGTAAGGCCGACGATCACCTCGTGGTCGTGCGGGCTGTAGCCGAAGGCGATCAGCGAGACGTAGAGGGGCGCGACGAGGAAGAGGACCGCCGCGCCAACGGTCAGGATCACGATCGCCGAGTTGAGGACCCGTTGGGCGATCTCCAGGGCCCGCTGGTGATCCCCCTTCGCCAGGTGCTCGGACAGCACCGGGATGAACGCCGAGCTGATGGCGCCGGCCAGCAGCAAATTGAACAGCAGATCCGGCACGCCGAACGCGACGCGGTAGTCGTCGATCTGATGGCTCGTGCCAAAGGTATTGGCAATGACCAGCTCGCGCACGGCGCCGAGCACACGGCTCAGCCCGTAGGCGACGAGAATAAGCGTCGCGGCCGACGCGATGCGCCGCCGCTCGCTGGACATTGGGTGCCATTATCGCGCTCTACGCTAGAGTGCGAAACAATTCCCTCCCGCGTGGGAAGGGTCAGACGGGCCGCTCTCGCCCGGGTCGGCTAGGCCTTGGCTTTCGCCGGCTTGGCCGCCGGTTTTCTCACGCCGGCCGCAGCGGCCGCCGTCTTGGTCGACGCCTTAGCCGGCGCCGGCCTGTCGGCCGAGAGCTTCGCGAGCGCGCTCATCAGGCGAGCCTTGCGACGGGATGCATTGTTGGCGTGAAGGACGCCCTTCTCGGCTGCCTTATCGAGCGCGCTGATGGCGCGGCGCACTTCCTCGCTAGTTAGGCTGGCTGCCTCCGGCAGGGCGGGGCGCCGAGCGCGCGAAACCAGAGTCTTGACCGCCGAGCGGGTGGACCGATTCCGATCGCGCTTGCGCAGCGAGGCACGCACGCGCTTCTTGGCCGATTGGGTATTCGCCATGCGAGCGGTGATTATAAGACAACGACACGCTCTAGCCCGCGGCGCTCAGAACCTGTTCGAGGATAAAGCCCTCGACCGCGAGGCGGGCATCCAGCTCGCCCAGCTTGATCTGCTCTTCGATGCGCAGGAGATCGTGGAATCCGCGGTCGAGCTCGGTCGCGCTGTACGCGGCGGCCTGGCGGAAGGCCTTTTCGAGAACAAACGGATGATCCGCCGATCGCGCCTGCAGGTCGGCGAGCGAACCGCCACGGTCGCGGACGGCTCGCGCCTGCAGCAGCCGGCGCCAGTGGCTCACCAGCGTGTAGAGCAGCCAGGTCGGCTCGCGCCCGTCGTCCAGGAGCGACTGCAGCACGCCCGCCACCTCGCCCGGCCGGCCACTCGCCAGCGAGTCCGTCAGCGCGAAGATCTCTTCCTCGCGACTGTCGCTCACGAGGGCGCGCACGGCATCGTCATCGATTCGGGTCGATGGCGAGGCGTAGAGCGCGAGCTTCACGATCTCCTGGTCGAGCAGCCGCAGGTCCGGTTGCGATCGCTCCAGGAGCAAGCGCACCGCGGCCGGCGTGATCGTGAGGCCGCGCTCCTCCGCCAGCTTGCGCACCCACCCGGTGCGATCCGATCGCCGTGGCGGCTCATATCGCTGGATCCGGGCGCGCTTGTCGCGCTCCATCGCCGCGACGACTTTGTAGATCGGGTTGCCGGGTACCACCGGGGCATGCGCGACCAGCACGAGGTGCGTGGAGTCGGGCGTCCCCTCGAGGTAGGCGGCGGCGCGCTCGGCCCCGGCGCCCTTGTCGCGCTTGCCGGAGAGCAGGCCCCAGTCGCGCAGCACCAGGACGCGCAGCGCGTCGATGAATGGCAAGGTGCTCGCCTTCTCCGCGAAAGCATCGGCATTGAGCGCGTCGGCCTGGATGTCCTCGTAGTTGAACTCCAACGTCAGGGTGGTGCGCAACGGTTGCAGCAGGTCGCGAGCCGCCCGGTCGACGAGGTAGCTCTCGCCACCGTGAATGAGGGTGATCACGCCGGCGCGAAGGCGCGGTCGATCTTCGCCGCCATGTAGAAGTCGCTTTCCGTGAGTCCATCGATTTTGTGCGTCCAGAGGTACACACGAACCTCGCCCCATCGCACGTAGAGGTCCGGATGATGGTTCTCCGCTTCGGCGACAGGCGAGATCCGGTTGACGAAATCGACCGCGTCGACCCAGTTCTTGAGCTTGAACGACTTGATCAGCTTCTTGTCGTCTTCGACCTGCCAGCCCTCGAGCTGCGCCGCCAGTGGGGCAATCTGCTCATGGGTCAGCGGCGGCGTGCCACCACGGCACGGGATGCACTTGTTGTCGGCGAGACTGGTCGCCACTCAGTGCTCAACCTTCGCGATTGTCGCCCGCTCCGCCTCATCCGGACCCGTTTCGAGCCACGCGTCGCAAATTTCTTTCGCCACTGCCTCGGGTGTAGCCCGCAGGCTCATCACGAGGACATTGGCGTCATTCCATTTCCGGGCGCCCCTGGCCGTCTGCGCATCGCCGCAGAGGGCGGCCCGGATGCCGGCAACCTTGTTGGCGGCGATCGAGACACCGGTGCCGGTCCAGCAGAAGAGCACGCCCTGCTGGCAGGCGCCCGAGGCCACCCGCTCCCCCACTTCCCGCCCGACGTCGACCCAGTCCATGGGATGGCCGTTCAGCGGGCCGTGTAGCTCGACGTCGACACCGGCTCGGCGCAGGTGATCGACCACCGAATCGGTCACCGGCGTCCGTTCGTCGCTGCCTACCGCGATCTTCATCGCCTATCCAGAATAGTCCCCCACCCTGCCCTCCCCCGCCAGCGGGGGAGGGAAGTTCTCCGCAAGTCGTTATTCCCCCGTGATCGCGAAGCGACTGGAACACCTGCCGGCTCTGAAGCCCTGGCTTCCGGCTGCCGTGCTGGTGATCACCGGAGCACTGGCGCTGCGCAATCTGGTGGGCGTCGTGCACTTCGCGCTGCACCGCGCCTTCGAAGGCGACTTCGCCGTCTACTACATCTTCGCCCGCGTGGGGATCGACCACGGCTGGGGATCCCTGTACGACTACGCCGCGATGCGCCAGGAGTGGCTCGCGCTCGGGTCGGCTTTCTTATATCCAGCCCTCTACCCACCGACGCTGGCCTGGTTCGTTGCTCCCTTCGCCGCCCTGCCGTTCGCTGCCGGGTATGCGCTCTGGAACGTCGTGCTGGTCGCCTCGCTCCTGGTTACCTGGTGGCTGACCGCACCGCGCTCGAGCCGGCTCATCCGCCTCGGGCACCTCGCCTTTGCCCTGGCCTTGCCGTCCATCGCCTTCGGATTGCTGCTCGGCCAGGTGGTGATTGTGGTGGCGGCGGCCGTCTCGATCTGCTGGTGGCTATTGCGCTACAAGCGGCCGTTCGCCGCCGGGCTCGCGCTGTGCTTGATCGCACTCAAACCGCAGCTCGCGCTGATGGTGCCGGTCGCGCTGCTGGTCGGCGGCCAGTGGCGAGTCTTCTTGGGCTGGGCGACCGGCTCGCTGGCCATGCTCGGGGCCGCGCTGGCAACCATTGGCTTTGGTGGTCTGCAGACGTACGCGATTCTTCTGGCGGGGAGCGCGCAGTATCTCGGAGCGATGACGGTCTATCCGCAACTCACGCTGCCAGGCCTGGTCGGCGGCGGGTTCGCCGCGGCCGTCACCCAGGGGCTCGTGATCGCGATCGTCCTCGGGCTGGTGTGGCGCCGGCGTGGATCCGGGTTGGAATTTCCCTTTGTGGCCGGCCTGTGCGCCTCCCTGCTAATCGCCAGCTTTTTGCATCCCCAGGACGTCGCCGTCCTGTTGCCTGCCACCTGGCTCTGGCTGCGCACCGACCCACGGGGAGCTGAGCGTATCCTCGGTCTGACCGGCTTTACGGCCGCCCTCGTGCTGACGACACCGCTTCCGCTGTTGCTCGTGCTCGCCGGCTGGATGGTCTCGGACAGGACGGTTGTGCTGAGCGTCAGCCGCCGATCTGGCTCATCGTCTTCGATGGCCTGACGAAGTCCGCCTGCCCGATCTTGTGGCCTTCTTCTTTCTGCCAGACGGCGGCCGCGACGAAATCTCGAATTTGCGCGTCCGTCGCCCCGCCGCGCAGGAGGCTCTTGACGTCGTGCTCCTGGATCGAGAACAGGCAGGTCCGCAGGTGACCTTCGGCGGTCAGCCGGATCCGGTTGCAGACTCTGCAGAAGGCATCACTGACCGAGGGAATGACGCCGATCCCGCCCTGGCTACCGTCGCGAAACCGGAATCGCGTGGCAGGCGCAGGGCGCTGATCGGGCACCGGCTCGAGCGGAAACTCGCGGTCGATCGCCTCGATGATGTCGCGGCTGGCGACGACGCTCTCCATCGACCAGATGCCGTCGGCATCGAGTGGCATGAACTCGATGAAGCGGACTTCATAGCCCTCGCGACGCGCGAGGCTGGCGAAGTCGACGATCTCGTCGTCATTGCGGCCGCGCATCACGACCATGTTGAGCTTGATCGGACTGAACCCGGCCGCACGGGCGGCCGTCAGGCCGCGCAGCACGCGCTCGAGCGCATCGCGGCGGGCCAGATCCTTGAAGCGATCCGAGTGGAGCGTGTCCAGGCTGACGTTGAGGCGCTTGAGCCCCGCCGACTTGAGGGCCTGAGCTTTTTCCTCGAGCAGGATGCCATTCGTCGTCATCGCGATGTCGAGTGACGCATCGATGGCCGCGATCATCGCGGTCAGCTCCTCGATGCCCCTGCGCACCAGCGGCTCGCCGCCGGTCAGCCGGATGGTGCGGACCCCGCAGTCGTCGACGAGAACGCGGGTGACGCGCACGATCTCCTCGAAGCTGAGGACTTCGTCGCGCGCCAGCCAGGGAAGGCCGGCGGCCGGCATGCAGTAGACGCAGCGAAAGTTGCAGCGGTCCGTGACCGAGATGCGCAGGTCATCCGCAATCCGCCCGAAGGTATCGCGGAGATGCAGAACAGGTTTTGGGCTGGGCACGAACTTAGTATATGGGGCGTGCAGTTGGGCGTCATGCCACCGTTCACCCCCATGGAGGCGAAGGTCCAGTCGGAGCTGCCCCGCGGCGATGCCTGGCAGTACGAGCCGAAGTGGGATGGCTTTCGGGCGGTCGCCTTCAAGGACGGCGATGAGGTCGTGATCCATAGCCGCAACCAGAAGCCGCTGACGCGCTACTTCCCTGAGCTGGTGCCGGCGCTGCAGAAGATCAAGCCGAAGCGCGCCGTCCTCGACGGCGAGATCGTGATCTTTACCGGGTTCGGCACCGACTTCGATGCCATGACGTTGCGCATCCACCCGGCTGCCTCGCGGGTGAACATGCTGGCGGCGGAGCAGCCGTCCACCTACATCGCCTTCGACCTGCTGGCCGATGGCGACGAGAGCCTCATCGAGGTTCCGTTGAAGACCCGTCGCCAGCGCTTGGAGAAATTGCTTGGCCCCAAACCTGGATCGATCTACCTCAGCCCGGTGACGCGCGACCGCGATGTGGCGCTCAACTGGCTGAAGGAATATCGTGGCACGGGGCTCGACGGCATCGTCGCCAAACGGATCGAAGGCATCTACAAGCCGGGCGAACGCGCCATGATCAAGGTCAAGGAACAACGAACCGCCGACTGCGTCGTGGGCGGCTTTCGCTGGGGCAACGACGGCAAGCGAGTCGGTTCCTTATTGCTGGGCGTCTACGACGGCAAAACGCTCGAGTACATCGGCCACACGTCGGGCTTCGACGATGCGCAGCGACGCGAGCTGGTCGCGATGCTGGAGCCGCTCCGCGGCGGGACCAGTTTCGCGGGTGGCCGCGCTCCCGGCGGCCCGAGTCGCTGGTCGACGGACCGGGACCTGGCCTGGGAGCCGCTGCGTCCCGAGCTCGTCTGCGAAGTCGCCTTCGACCGTCTCGAGAACGGACGCTTCCGTCACGGGGTCGGCTTTGTCCGCTGGCGGCCCGACAAATCGCCGAAGTCCTGCACCCTGGCGCAGCTCAGGGCGGAGGCGTCCGTCGAGCTGAAGAAGCTCTTCGTCTAGTCGTCGCGCTTCTTCTCATGGCGTGGACGACCGGCCTCGCGCTCCTGCTTGGCCTCGTATGCGCCCGAAACTTCCCGATACAGCTCCTTGGGGTTGTCCTTGATTTTGCGCGCGACGTCCGTGAGCTTCTGCGGTGGCTCGGGCGTCGGCTCGCCGTCGATCGCCTTCGGCTCTGCCTCAGCCATATTCAGCACCTCCCTGATACTGCTACTGACGATATCAAATTTTGATATAATCTGAGACTGAGCAATAGAAGTCGCAATGCGAGCGGCCCCTGGGAGGTGCGCAGATGAAAGTTCGAGACGCCATGGCCAAAACCGTGTCATCGGCCAAAAAGAGTGATCGGGTGATCGACATCGCCAAGAAGATGAAGCAGGAAGATGCCGGGTTCATCCCCGTTGTCGAAAACGGTGGAACGATGGTCGGCGTGATCACCGATCGCGACATCGTGATCCGCTGCATCGCGGAGGGCCACGACCCTCGAAACGAAACCGCAGAGCATGTGATGAGCCGCGACGTGACCATCATCAGTCCCGACGATGACATCGAGCAGGCGGCCCGCATGATGGAGCGCCAGGAAATCCGTCGACTTCCGGTCGCCGAGAACGGCCGCCTGGTTGGTGTCCTGAGCCACGGCAACCTGGTGCAGGCGACCAAGAACAAGACGGCCGAGAAGGCCACCGAGGGGGTGACGCGGGGTGCGTGATTTGAAGCAAGTCGACCTCAAGCAGGTCCGCGACGAGGTCGCCGACCGGGTGACCAGGGCCGCGAAGGAGCTGGGAAGCGGCGCCGGCAACGCCGCCCGCGAGCTCGGCGCGACGGCCGAGGAATCGGTGAATACGCAGATCCGCAAGCAGACGGCCTCGGTGAAGCGCCGTCTGCCTCGCCGTGGCGGGCCGGGACGGTTCGTCGTCGTCGTCGGCGCGCTGGCCGGCGCGGTGACGGTCTACTTTTTCGACCCGCAACAGGGACGCGCGCGAAGAGCGCAATTCATCGATTGGTCGGGTGCCAGGCTTCGTCGCGGCTGGCGCGCACTCGATCAAATCCGCGCGCGGACCGGTTCGAATGCCGCGGCCTTTCCGCAGAAAATGGTGAGCCTGCGATCGGCCCCCCGCCCGGCCGATGACCTGACGCTACGGGACCGGGTCGAGAGCGAAGTCTTTCGCAACCCCGACCTGCCGAAAGGTCAGATCAACATCGACGTCGAGTCGGCAGTCGTCACGATTCGCGGGCAGGTCGATAACGCCTACCAGATCGCCAACGTCGAGAAGGCCGTCATGAAAGTGCCGGGCGTCGCCGGGGTCGAGAACCTGCTCCACGTCGACGGGACGCCGGCCCCCAACAAGGCGCAAGCCCGGGAGAACTCAGGCTAGCTCGAGTCGGTTGGAGCGGTCGGATCCCCCGCCGACCGCTCCCCTTTCATCCGGAAGCCTTCGTTAGCTGACGGAGATCGTTTCTTTCTGCGCCCCGTTCGGGCTGGCGACGAGCTCCGGGACATCGGCGGCAACGGCGACCGCCCGTGCCTTGATCCGCCCCCGACGCCGCAGGCGCAGCGCCAAGAGAGTGAGAAGGGTCAGAAGCGCCGTAATCCCTAGCACCTCCAGCCCAGGGAGCTGGAGGCCGACGAGCACGGGTGGCGTTTGATCTTTTCCAGAGAGGACGGCGCTCTGCGTACTGGTGACCGCATCCCGCACATAGGGGTGCCAGGCGGAAAGCGTCTGCACCTGCGAGAGGAGCGCCAGTTCATGCCGGTAGTGATGGAAGTCATCCTGCGACAGCGCCTGGTAATAGAGACCGGTGAGCGTACCCGCCGCCGGCTTCACCGACGCCTTGGCGAGCGTCGTGCGCACGATATCGACCGGGACGAAAAACCCGGGCCCATCTTCGACGCCCTGGGCATTCGTGAGCATGAAGGAGACCACGCCCAGCACTCGGCCGTTCGCATCCAGCACCGGTCCCCCACTGTTCCCGTGGGTCACTTGGGCGCTGGTTCCCAACGCGGTCCAGCCGCTGTCCATGGCCCGTTGGTCCGTCAGTTTGCCGCTGCTCAACGTCGGTGCGACTGTGGCGTCCAGTTGCGCCGCCTCTTCCAGGTAGCCGCGGCGAGGATATCCGACGACGTAAGCCGCGGCGCCCATTGATGGCGTTCCGGTTGAAAGGGCCAGTGCGGGCACCGATGTGACGTCGGCTTTCATGATGGCGATGTCCCGGCCGGGCGCGACCGGTTCCGCCGTCACGAGCGAGAGCCGGGTTCCGGTGTCCATCAGGTGCTGCCCGGCCTCGACGGCGCTGCCCGATGCGAGGTAGTACTTCGCGTCGACTTTGTCGATCGTGGCGTACTTGTCGACCCAACGGTCCTGCCAGCTGATCAGCTTGTCGAGTTGGCTGTCGTTCAAGGTGATGCCGGATTGTTCACGGACGAGCCGCTGGACCTCGGTGCGGCCCTCGGCCAGGCGGGCCGGCTTCTTCTCGAGATCGACGATGAGAGCCCGGATATCGTCTTTGCTGGCCGAAACCACGTGCGCGGCCGTGACCAGGTAGCCGTCTTCGGTCGCGAAGAACCCCGAGCCACTGCTCACCAGGCCGACGTCGTCATTGATCCGGTTCGCGCCAGGAACAAAGTACACGTCGGGGTTATCAAGGATCAGGTTGACGGCGGCCTGGTCGATCGCCGCCGGGGACAGCGAGAGCCTCCCGGCGCGAATCATCGCGATCAACTTCTGGTCCAGGCGATCCTGGCTGGACTTGGGCACCGTCGGCTCGGGAAAAGAAGCCGTCACCGCGTAATTGGCCTGGATCAATACCACCGCCGGTCGCGATGCCGCAAAGATCCGTTGGCCATCGAGCGAGCGTGGCACAGGATCCTGGGTGATCTTGACCGCGGCGAACAACGCGGCGTTGGCCAGCACGACCAGGGCCAGTAGCGCGAGCACCAAGCGCGTGACCAGGCGTTCCATCGACATGCCCTCCCTCGGAGACGCCCTTCTCGAGAGCCCCTCCTCCCGCCATGACGTTACGCTAATCCGCCGCCCCATCAATGTCATCACGGAAAACCTTGATGGTTTGGACGCCTAGACTCGACGGATGCGCACCGGAACCGCCGATCTGCCATTGCACGGGGGCCGCGCCCCACGCTGGTTGTTCGAGCGCATGACGCTGCTGGCGCGCGAGATGGGACTGGCCATCCTCTCTGAGGAAGGAACGCCCGGCCTGATGCGGCGGATCGCCGACCCGGTCTGGTTCCAGGCCTTCGGCTGCGTGCTCGGTTTCGACTGGCACAGCAGCGGGTTGACCACCACCGCCTGCGGCGCCCTCAAGGAAGGTCTGCGCGACCTCTCCCAGGAGACGGGTCTCTTCATCACCGGCGGCAAGGGTAAGACCTCGCGCAAGACGCCCCAGGAGATCGAAGCCGCCTGCTGGAAGACCGGTCAGGATGCGGTGCCTTTGATCCGCGCCAGCCGGCTATCCGCCAAGGTCGACTCCGCCGCCGTCCAGGACGGCTTCCAGGTGTACCACCACAGTTTCTTCTTCGCCACGGACGGCTCGTGGGCGGTTGTCCAGCAGGGCATGAACGAGGGGACGGGCATGGCGCGCCGCTATCACTGGCTCCCGCCCGAACGCTTCGACTCAGACCCGCACGCGGCGATCACCGGCAACGCCAGCCAGCCAGTCCTCAACCTCGTAGCATCCGAGGCTGAGGCGAATCGAAGCGGCGCGGTGTCGCTTGCCCGGGAGAAGCCGATCACACTCCTGGGTGAAATGACGCGCATGCGGACGGTGGCGATGCCCCGCCATCACGAGGTTCGGCTCAGCGACCTGCATCCGGAGCGGCTGGCCCGTGTCCTGCTGTCAACTTATGAGCGGCAGCCCGAGGATTACACCGCCTTGCTGGCCGTTCCTGGCGTGGGCGCCAAGGCGCTCCGGGCGCTGGCGCTCGTGGCGGAGCTCACCTACGGCGAGCCCGCCTCGGTGCGCGATCCGGTGTCGTATTCGTTCGCGCATGGAGGCAAAGACGGCACGCCCTATTCGGTGGACCGCGGGACGTACGACGCGACCATCGAGTCGCTGCGACGCGCCGTGAACGAGGCGCGCGCCGGCCACAGCGAAAAGTCCGCCGCCCTGCGCCGGCTGGCCGGCGTCGAGCGCTCCCTCACTGCCATTAAGTGATCCGCATTCCCGACTCCGCGCTCGTTCTGCTGATCGGCGCATCGGGTTCGGGCAAGTCGACCTTCGCCGCGCGCCACTTCGATGCGGAGACGGTCATTTCGTCAGACCAGCTGCGCGGCGCGCTCGCCGGCGACGAGGGGGACCAGCACGCGACCGACGCCGCCTTCGCTCGGCTTCACCAGTGGCTCGACGCCAGGCTCGCGGCGGGCGCCCTGTCGGTGGTCGACGCGACCAACGTCGAATGGATGCGACGCACCGAACTCGTCAGGCGAGCACGACAGCAGGGACGCTCGGCGATCGGGATCACGTTCGACCTGCCGCTCGATCTTTGCCTGGCGCGAAATGCGGCGCGCTCGCGGTCCGTTCGCGCCGCCGTCATCCGGCGGCAGCACGATGAGTTGCGCCGCGGCCTCGACCGGCTGGACCTCGAGGGCTTCACTGCCGTCTACGTTCTGCGCAATGAGGCCGAGGTCGAGGGCGCCGTCGTCCAAATAGAAAAGGGCCCGGTCGCCCGGGCCCTTTGACGACGGCGGGTTAGTCGCGTTCGCCGCAGGCGGTGGCGACCGCACTGACGGCGGTCCGGAGGCTGGCGAGCTGGGCGGTCCAGTTGACGGTTCGCAGGTCCTGCCACTGCGCGATCCACTGGCGCCAGTCGTCGGCATCATTGGCTTTGAGCGCCTGCAGGGCCGCGATGGCGGCCTGGCATGCGGCGCTTGGTTGCGGCAGGCATGCGGTGCGGGCGGCCAGCAGGGCCGACTGCCACGGCTGCGCCTCGGCCGCGTCTTCGGCTTTGTCCGCTGCGATCGCACTCGCCGAGGGCGGCAGTCCCGCGGCAGCCCGTTCGGCGGTGTCTTCGGCGACATCGGCCTGATGCAGCGCCTTCAGCTTGTTGATGGCATCCTGACAGGCGGCCGACACGACGACTTTGGGCGCCGGCCTGGCCGCCACGACCGGCTTCTGCACGGCCTCCGTCGCTTCGGTATGCGTCGCCGCGGGCAGGGCGGCCACTTCGGCATCTCGATCGGCCTTGGCCACGGTGGTGGTCGCGGCGAGCAGGCTCACCAGGCTACCCGGCGCTTGAGGCGTGGCCCGGTTGCCGGCGTTCGCCGATAGCGTTGCGAGGGCGAGCACGGCGATCGCCCCCAGAATGATCGATTTGGTTCGCACGATTCGTCCTCCTTGCGGGGTAGTTCGTCTTCTACAACGGTGGAGGTCCAGCTCGCTTACGGCTGGCGAACGTGCGTTTGGCGTTCTAGGCCCGCTTGCGCAGTTCGCCGGGCCGGAGAATCGTGATCAGCCCGCCCTCCTGCCTGATGTCGCCCCGCACCGCGAATCGGTGCAGCGCGCGGTTCACGTTTTCGCGGCTGGCTGAGACCATCGAGGCGAGCGTACGCTGGGAGAGCCGCACGTCGATCCGGATGCCGTCCGGCGTGCTGCGACCGTGGGCTTGGCCCAGGTCGAGAAGCTTGCGCGCAACGCGGCCGGTGATATCGAGGAAGGCGATCTCGGCCAGGCTCTCATCGACCTGCTGGACGTAGCGGGCCAGCGCCTGCATCAGGTGACGGCTCATCACCGGATGCCGATCGAGAAACGAGAGCAGGGATTCCTTGGGCACGCTCACGCATTCGGTCAGCTCCATCGCCTGCGCATCCGCCGTCCGAGCCGCGTCGCCCGAGAGTAACGCGATCTCGCCGAAGGAATCGCCGGGCACGAGAATGGCGTAGACGGCCTCCGTTCCGCCCCGACCCATCCGCGAGATCTTGATCTGCCCCCGCCGGATGACGTAGAGGGCGTTGCCGACATCGCCTTCACGAAAGATATAGCTGCCCTTGCGGAAGCTCTTCGACCTGGCAGCGGGCCCGAGCGCCTCGAGATCCTGCCGCGGCATGCCGCTGAAGAGGGCCGATTCGGCGAGGACCGCGACCAGGTCCATGAGGGCCATCATATGGCCCGGGGTCGACGGAGGGCGGTCATTGAGACCACCCTCCCCACCATTTCTCTCTAGTCCGCGTGACTCTGCGATTCGACGGTGCTCTGCGACTCGACCGTGCTCTGCGACTCGACCGTGCTCTGCGATTCGACGGTACTCTGCGATTCGACGGTACTCTGCGATTCGACGGTACTCTGCGCATCGACGGCGCTCTGCGCGAGAGCATTGCTGGCGGCCAGTGACGCGGCCTGCCGCTGCGGTGCCGCGCCCACCGGAACGGCCCGGTCGCCAGCTCCGCTCCGCAGCTGCTGCTTCTCCTGCGCGCTCAGGTCGAATCCGCGGACGGCGCCTTCCAGGTCGGTCTGCAGGCGGCTACGAAACTGGGCATCGCTGGATGCCTTGCGCAATACCTCCTCGAGGGCCTCTTCGCTCATGTTTTCACCTCCTTTTCAAGGTGATGCGTGCAACGCGCTAAGGATGGACGAGGGCCACCGCATCCGGCGGCGACGTGAATCACTGTTTCCCTGTGTCGTTTGACACAGCCTCGGGCGGCTCACTGAGGAAATCCATGCGAACCGGCTCCGCCCTGGGCTTGCAGACGCCGCAATAGAGGGCGTCCTCGACCGCGAGGCCATAGAGCGTCCCATCCGCCGGGTAGACCTCGAGCACGAACGAATGCAGCTTGGCGTCCTGCCGGCAGACGGCGCGGCCGCAGAAGCGGCAGGTTCCATTCGCTGGGGCCGCGCAGATCCAGCATTGCATCAGGCCGCCCCCGCCACGGAGTGGCCGCGCGGGACCCGCGCATCGGCGATGCCGGCGAGCTGCGCATCGAGGTCGAGATAGCGACCGAGCAGGTCTCGAAAGTCCTGCCGCTCCAGGCGCCAAACGGACCCATCGGTCTTTCCGCGAACGGTTGCCATGCGCGGCTGGTCGCGAAGCAGCGCGATCTCGCCGAAATACTCGCCGGGCCCGAGCACCGACAACCGTCGCGAGCGCCCATTCTGCCTGGCCATGACATCGACCTGACCCTCGCGGACGATATAGAAGGCATCGCCGCGATCGCCCTGGCGCATCAAGGACTCGCCTTGCTGAAACGGCTGAACCGCGAGCTTGACGGCGAGGAGGTCGAGCTGACGCGGGGTCGCGTCACTGAGGAGAGGCACCGACCGCAACCGCTCGCGTTCCTGCAAGGCCGCGCGCACCTGGCTTTCCCAGGCGACGACGCCACCGAGCTCGGTCCAGAAAACCCGCTGGTCGAAGACGAGCAGGCGCATGGGGGTGACCGCCTTCACGGTCGCCTGGCGGATGCCCCTCCCGAGCAGCGCCCGCTCGCCAAAGAAGTCGCCCGCAGCCTTGCGTTCGACCATGGCATCCTCGCCCGCGTCGCGAACCACAACGACGGCTTCGCCCTGGGCAATCACGAAGAACTCGTCACCGCGCTCGCCCTGGCGGACGATGGTGGCGCCCTCCGCCACGTCGCGGATCCGCGCCGCCTTCGCGAGGCGCTCGATGGAGGCGGCGGGCAGCGTCCGTAGAAAGCCCAGTCCCTGGAGCAGCCGCTGCCGGTCGCGTACCCGGATGGTCTGCAGCGCTTTTTTGGCCGCGGCCGGCGCCTGCCGGATGGCCCGCTGGTAGCGCCACAGCTGGCGACCTAGCCGGATGCTCAGTGGGATCGCGACCACCGCGACGACGAGGACCAGCAAGATCTTCGCGAGCAGTCCCGGGGTGACCCAGAGCGGGCGCAAGATGGGTCGCAGGCGCCGTCCCCACCAGAGGAACGCGAGGTAGATCGAGAGAAACGAGTAGACCGCGCAAAGCGAGCCGAACACCGCATAGAAGGCCTCCTTGCGGGTCAGCCTTTTGCGGTCGAGCAGCTTATGCCAGAACGGACCGCGGACAAACTCCAGCGCCTTCTGCCGCAGCTTGGGGGTCTCGACCCATTCCTCCAGGATCCAGTAGCCGTCCAACAAGAGCAGCGGCATCAGGTTGAGCAAGTTGTTGATGTAGGCGGCAACCGCGATCTTGAAGAGGAGCGTGGTCAGCAACGACGGCCCGGGAAGAAGCGCCACCAGGATCGAGCTCAAGCCGGCCAGCACGAAACCGGAGTAGGGCCCGGCCCAGAAGATGGCGACGCGACGGGACCAGCGGATCAACCATGCATCCGTCACGTTCACGTAGAACGACGGAATGAAGTAGTAGAGCATGAAGCCGCCTTCGTCCACGCGGCGTCCGAAGTGCTTCGCGGTGAGGGCATGGGCGGACTCGTGGATGAAGATCACCGTGTAGAAGGCCAACACCAGCGCGATGAGGCCGGCGACGCTCGAGTTGCCGATCGGGGCAAAGGGATCGTGCCCCGCCCGGATCTCAGCGATAAAGGCGACCAGCCCGATGACCCCGATCACGGCCGTAAGGAAAAGCGTCGGCCTGGTGAAGATCCATCGCACCCGATCGTGCAGCCGGCTCACGACCGGATCGATCCCCCGGAGCGGCAGCCGCAACTTCAATGTTGTGCCTTCCCAGCGTCCCGTCCGCGGCGGCGCCGCCGGCGGCTTCAGCCGGCGATCGAGCGTTTCGTAGACGTCGCGTGGCGGATCGGTGAGAAACCCCGCGTTGCGGAGGTCCCTCACCAGTGTGGCGATCCGGTCGAAGCCGAAGCGGCCGAATTGGCGGAAGTAATCGATCACGAGATCCGAAACCCGGCGGCTCCCGTCCATTCGACTCGCCAGGAAGTCGTCGTGCGGACCCAATCGGAGGTAGAGGCGCGGGCGGTCGGCCAGCATCGTATAGGGCGTCCCTCGCCGGCTCTTGAGCCGCGCCCAGGTCAGATCCGCGCGCAGGCGCGGCCGGTAGTTCGCGACCGACACCGCTTCCGAGACCTGGTCCCAGACTGACCCCAAACGTCTCCCCTCCCGAGGTCCTCCGCCGCCTACCGGCCGACTATGAGGCTCGGGTCACTCAGCGTCAAGGGACCAGTGTCAAACGACACAGCCTGCCGGTGATGGGCGGCATCTCGCTGGAGCCCGCCCCGCCATATGCTGCGGCCGTCGAACGAACACTGCGGGAGGAAATGAAATGTACGGGATGACCGGTCCGGAGCTCCTGACCCAGTTGAAAGTACGCGACACGCTTCGCGAAGCCGAACGGATCCACCAGGCATCCGCGGTGCTCAAGGAGCGGAAGGCCGCCCGCCAGGCGCTCTTGAGCTTGAGCCGCGTGCGGTTCTGGCGAGGGCTCGGCGCCCGCAGGCCGGCCCTGCCGACGCCGACCGCCTGATTCGCAATCGGTCGCGTGCTGAGGGCGCCGTCACTCGATTGACGAGCGCCCTCAAACGGCGTATAGCTTGGCCTAATACGTCGGGAAGGGAGGGGACACTGGGAGGCGCTTCAGGCGCGCGGCGTCGCGGCTTGGCCCGTAAATACGCCCTGGTGTTCGTGGGCCTGGTGGCAGGATCCCTGCTGGTCTCGGATCTGATCCAGGCGTACCTGTCCTACCGCGACAAGAATCAGGCAGTCCTCAGCAGCGCCAAGGACACCGCCAGCGCCGCCGCGTCCACGATCGAGCGGTTCATGACCGAGGCGACGGCCCAGCTCGGGGGCATGGTGCAGTACGCCCCGGCAAGCCTTTCCGAGGATCAGCGCAAAGAACAGTATCAGAGCTTTCTCGTAACGCATCCATCGTTTACGGAGATTCGATACCTGGACGCGTCGGCCAGGCTGCAATTCCGCGTCTCCCGAGACTCACCGCCCCACATCCTGGTCGCTGGCGCGGACCCGGCGAGCCGACAGCTATTGGCAATTCCAGAGTCGGGCACCAATTTTTCGACAGCGTTCGGACCAACTTATTTCAAAGATCCCTGTTCGCACCTTACATACAGCCGGGCAGGTGGATCCGGAGTCCCGAACGCCGTCACCGAGTGCGAAACGCAACTCGGCGAGACGGCACCGAACATGACCATCGCCATAGGAAATCACGGCGAAGCAGGCGGCGTGTCGGTTGCCGTGGTGACCTTGAGCTTCATCCAGGACGTCGTCGCGGGGATCAAGCTGGGATCGTCCGGGCGCGCTTACGTCGTGGACTCTCAGGGTTACGCCATCGCCCATCCGAACAGACGGCTTGTCTCGCAGATGACCGACCTGTCTGGACTTCCTCAGGTGCGGTCCGCACTCACCGGCCCTTCGACGACGGCGCGAGCGACGACCGCTCACGACCTCCAGGGGAATGCCGTCCTCACGGCCTACCATCGGATTCAGCCGTATGGCTGGTCGATCTTCGTCGAACAGCCCACGGCCGAGGCCTTCGCGCCGATCTATCAGTCCTTGTTCGTGACCGGATTACTCCTCCTGGTCGCGCTCATCCCCGCGTTGCTGCTGAGCATCTTCTTCGCTCGTCGAATGGTCCGTCCCATCCAGACACTCCATGCCGCCGCGGCGAAGATTGGTTCGGGCACCTGGGACCAGCGGATCGACATTCGGACGGGCGACGAGCTCGAGGAGCTCGCCGAAACGTTCAACCAGATGGCGGCACGGCTGCGTGATTCCTACAACAGTCTCGAGCAGCAGGTGGCCGAGCGGACGCGGGAACTCGGGGACGCGATCACGCAGCTCGAGAGCGCGAGCCGGCACAAATCCGACTTCCTCGCCAACATGTCGCACGAGCTCCGCACACCTTTGAACGCGATCATCGGCTTTTCCGAGGTCCTCGTGGAGCGCATGTTCGGCGACATCAACGCAAAACAGAAGGAATACCTCCAGGACATCCTGAGCTCGGGGCGTCATCTTCTTTCGCTGATCAACGACATCCTCGATATCTCGAAAGTCGAGGCCGGTCGCATGGAGCTGCAGCCGGCTCCAACCGATCTTCGGTTCGTCTTACAAAACAGCGTCAGTCTCGTTCGCGAGCGCGCGACCCGCCAGGGCATCAGCATGGCCCTCGACGT
Organism: Chloroflexota bacterium; assembly: GCA_005881235.1. Lineage (GTDB taxonomy): Bacteria > Chloroflexota > Dormibacteria > CF-121 > CF-121 > CF-13. Next base: position 28,484 of record VBEQ01000150.1, read on the forward strand.
CGGTGCGACCGTCGGGACGATCGAGGCTGACGAGCGGCGCGTCAAGCAGATCCTGTTCAACCTGCTCTCGAACGCCCTGAAGTTCACGCCAGCCGGGGGGCGCGTGACCCTGACGGCGAGGGGGATCGGAGACGCGGTGCATATCTCGGTCCGCGACACGGGCATCGGCATCCGGCGTGAGGACCAGGACCGTATCTTTGAGGAGTTTCAGCAGGCTGGTCCCGGTAAGACCGTCGAGGGAACGGGCCTCGGGCTTGCGCTGGCGAAGCGATTCGTCGAGATGCATGGTGGGCGTATCTGGGTCGACAGCGACGTCGGAAAAGGCAGCTCGTTCACGTTCACCTTGCCCCTCAACCCGCCTTCCCAGAACGACAACGCGCCGAGCCACCAAGACGTTAGAAGCAGGGAGGCGGTCTCATGACCGAGACGTCCGGCGGCAAGTTGATCCTGATCGTCGAGGACAACGAGAAGAACCTCAAGCTTGCCCGCGATGTCCTGCAGTTCAGCGGGTTTCAGACGCTGGAGGCGGGCACAGGCGAGGCCGCAGTCGACCTCGCACGACAGCGGCGTCCCGACCTGATCCTGATGGATATCGAGCTCCCCGGGATCGACGGGATCACCGCCCTGCAGCAGTTGCGAGCGGATGCACAGACCGCTCAGATCCCGATCGTGGCGCTAACGGCGTCCGCGATGTCGGCGGACAGAGACCGCTTCTTTAGCGCCGGTTTCGATGGCTATATCAGTAAGCCGATCAACATCAAGGAGTTTCCCAATCAGGTGCTGGCACACTGCGAGCGCGTTGGGCGCGGGCGACCGTGAGCGCTGCTCCCACGATCCTGATCGTCGATGACACGCCGCAGAACATCCGATTGCTCGATGCCGTTTTGAGCCCGCAAGGTTATCAAATCCTCGCGGCCGGGTCGGGCCGCGAGGGACTGGAAAAAGTCAGAAGCGAGAACCCCTCTCTCGTCCTCCTCGACATCGTGATGCCCGACCTGAGCGGGCTCGAGGTCTGCCACCGGATCCGGGAGGATCCGGCGACCCACCTGCTTCCGGTCGTGATGCTGACCTCGTCCGGCGACCAGGACAAGGCCAGCGCCATCGAGGCGGGCGCGGATGACTTCATCGAGCGGCCGGTCAACCAGCCCGAGTTGCTGGCTCGAGTCAGGTCATTGTTGCGGATCAAGGCTTACTACGACACCATCCAGGCGCAGGCCGCCGAGCTGGCTGCGTGGAATCGGACCCTGGAGGCTCGCGTTCGAGCCCAGGTCGAGGAGCTCCAGCGACTGAGCCGGCTCCGCCGCTTCCTATCGCCGCAGGTGGCTGACCTGATCGTGTCGTCTGGGAGCGAGGGCCTGCTCGAAGGTCACCGGCGGGAGATCACCGTCGTCTTCTGCGATCTTCGAGGATTTACCGCCTTTGCCGAGACCGCCGAGCCGGAAGATGTCATGGCCGTGCTGGCGGAATTCCACGGCGAGCTCGGCAAGCTGGTGTTCCGATTCGAGGGTACGCTCGAGTGGTTCGCGGGTGATGGCATCATGACGATCTTCAACGATCCATTCCCCTGCACTGACCCAGCGATGCGAGCTGTGCGCATGGGGCTGGCCATGCAGGGTCGCTCCCACGNNAGGCCGGCTATGCGACGCTGGGCAAGATAGGGTTCGAGGCGCGCTGGGAGTACGGCGCTGTCGGCAGCGTCGTGAACCTGGCTTCGCGCCTGTGTGATGAGGCGCAGGGCGGCCAGATCCTCCTAGGGCCGAGGGCCTATGCCGCGGTTGAGGCGTCAGTTCGCGCCCAGGCGATTGGGCCACTCACCCTAAAAGGATTTCACCGGCCGGTGCCGGCCTTCAACCTTCTCGAGGAGATGCCCGCCGGGGTGGGCGTCCCGTACGACACCAGACGCCCATGAGGGCACGTGCTCGCGCCTGGCTCGTTGTGACCGCGACCGTGCTGCTCGTCGGATGTACTGCGCCCGGGGCTAGTCCGCCCAGAGCCCAAACGTCGGCGACGACCATCGCTGGCGTCGGATCCGCACTGCCGGCCGGGAGCCAGAGAATTGTCGGGTTGACGCAACCTTTCGGCGTGGCAACAGAGAAGGGTGACGCCTGGGTAACCGAATACCAGGCAGGCAACCTTGTTCGGATCGATGCGAGCTCGAACCGAATCATCGCCCGCGTCCATGTCGGCCCCCATGCCTCGCACGTCGTCATCCAGGGAGGGATTGCCTGGGTCGTCGACGATC
>VBEQ01000150.1:30915-31351 GCA_005881235.1 Chloroflexota bacterium
GAGCAACGAGCTCAGCACGACGAGCCTCAGCGGTGTCCTGGCCGGCGTTGTTGTCGGCGGCGGTGCTGTGTGGGTCGCGAGCGTCCTCGACCCTGCGACGATTTACCGGATCGACCCCGCGACAAAGCGCCTGGTCGCTTCTATCGAGACGGGGCATCCGGTTAGCGGCGCAATTGTCTACCTTAACCCTGACCTCTGGGTCGCGAACCGGGACGGCTATTTGACCCGGATCGATTCCCGCACCAACCAGGTCGTCGGCAACTTCGAAGTGGGAAGCCCTGAGTGGCCTGCCCTCGTCGCGGAGGGGAACGCCATATGGATCAGCGCGCCGCTGGACAACATCGTGGCCAGGTTCGATCCTGGAACTGGCACCGTCACCAGGACGCTACGGGCTGGCACCCGTCCCCAGGGATTCGCATTTCTTGGCAGCAACATA
>VBEQ01000111.1 GCA_005881235.1 Chloroflexota bacterium
AGCCGGCTCGCCACCAGGCCGCCTAAGAATCCGCCGGCGACGACGCCGCCGTTGAAGGCGCCATAGAACAGACTCAGCGCGCGCGCCATGCGCGCCTTCGCCACCCCAGCGAGCAGGGCGTTGTACATCGCCGCAAAGACGGTTCCCGCTCCCGCACCCGCCGCGGCCCAGCAGATGAGTGCGAGCGAGAAGCTCGGGCTGAGACCGGTGAGCAAGGCGCCGAGCGAGAGGAGGACGAGGCCTGCCCCGGCGGAGCGGCGGATACCGAAGCGATTGATGATCGCGCCCGCGGCGAGGTCGGACATGAGCCGCGCAAAGTAGAAGGCGCCGACAAGCAGCCCCGCCTGCCCGTAGTCGACACCGAACGACCGCGCAAACAAAGGAAGGATCGGCAAGACGATCCCCGTGCCAAGATTCAGAAAGAGCGCGAGGGCGATGACCGAGGCGACGCTCCGGTCCGAGAGGATGGCACGAATGGCCCCCCTCTCCTTCCCCGCCCCTTCCACCACGCAGGGCAGCATATGCAATTCCCCTCCCCCGCTTGCGGGGGAGGGTCAGGGTGGGGGCGTCCGTTACACCAACCATGACCTTCGACGATCGGATCGCAACCCACCGCTCCGGGGCGGCGGTTGCGCTGGCGCATCAGCGGTGGAGCGAAGCCGAGCAAGACCTCCGAGCCCTACTCGCGATTTCACCCAACGACGCGACCGCCTGGAATAACCTCGGCGTCGCGCTCGAACATCAGCAGAAGAACAAGGAGTCGGTCGAGGCTTACGCTCGCGCGGCCGCCCTTGCTCCGGCCAGTCGTCCGGCCAGCGGCAATCTGGTTCGCGAGATGCAGCGCTACCTCGGGTTCGCCGCCGCCCTCGCGCTCTTCAAGATCATCGACATCGGCCTTCACTTCATCCCGATGCCGGATGATGTCCGGACGATCGTCACCGTAATTGCAGTCGTCCTGCTTGCACTCGGTGCGCTGGTGTACTACCAGCGCCAACGCGAGCAATTACCGGACGAAACGTGGAGAGCGTACAAATCGGAAATGGCTCGCACGCGCCGGCTGCGATACGGCGGCATCGCCTTCGTGTTCATTGGCTTTCTCGTGTTTGCCGTCGTCCTCTTCATCCTGGTGCTGATTCCGGGAAGCGCTGGAGACGGCACCGTCGTACTCGTTATCCTCGCGGGCCTGTGCTGGCTCATCGTGGCTCGGCTGCTCTGGGCGCGCGTGATCGCTCCTCTTATCCAGAGCCGGATTCGCTGATCGCCGTTAATTCCCGTACACCAGAAGCGGCACGAGTAGCTCGGCCGGCGTCAATGACCCATGATGGCCGTTGAGCCGAGCCTGCGCCGGGTCGACCTTGCGTTCAACGACCCCAACCCGGCCATACGCCGCCGCAACGATGTCGCCCATCCTTTCGCGGGCACGGTCGGTAACCTGCGGACCAAAAATTCCCGTGGCGATCGCTTCCTCCCGTGTCCAGACCCACATCCGATGACCGAGCCGGGATCGCCAGGCAGTGAGCACGTCCCCAGTGGCGCCAGGCACCGTACCGACATAACGTGCCCGCGGTTCGCCACCCAGGATCCGGACGCCGGCCGCGAGATCCGGATGGTCCGCCAGGTCGAGCCGCTCCTCCGGCCGGAGATCGACCATGCCGTGGTCGCCGCTCACGACCAGCAAGGTCTTCTTCGGAAGCTGCTCGGCCAGCAGCCGGACGGCGTGGTCCACCGCGACCAGCTCGTCGGCCCAGGCCTGTGAGGCGACCCCGTGTACGTGGCCGGCAGCGTCTAGCCGGGGGTGGTAGCCGAAGACAAACGTCCGCGGCGCATTCAGCAACCTGAGCGCTCCTTCCGTGACGGCCTCGAGCGAGTCCGCGGCGTGGAACCGCTCGCCTCGGCCGATCGCCCGCGTCAGGCCGGACCACTCGTGGAAGGCCGGACCCAGGTGGTAGATCCGCATGCTGGCGCCGGCGGCCCGTTCGGCGAGGGTCGGGAGGGGCTGGAAGGACTCCGGAACCAGCTCCTCCACCAGCTCAACCCGGGGCCCGACCCCGTAGAGCGACCAGGTCAGGGTGTTGAACGCCCGGTCGTAGCCCGGCAGCGCCATCGTGTAGCCCACCAGTCCGTGTTCGCCCGGCGGTACGCCGGTGGCCAGCGAACTCAGGCTTGCCGCGGTCGTCGCCGGGAACCCAACGGTCAGCGGCTCTCGGGCGATCGAGTTCAGGAAGGGGGCCGATCCCGGATTCGCCTGCAGGAGCTCCCACCCGAGCCCGTCAACCAGCACGAGGCAGACGCGGGCGGCCGGCTCGATCGCCAGCGGATTCGTAAAACCGGCGACACCGAGGGCGCTGAGGAGCGACGGGACGAGCTCGCCCAGCGACCGGGTCCCATAGAGTGGGACCGGGGGCGCCGGTGCCGCCGAAATTGTCACTGCGTGCACCTTGCCGCGACCGCAGGTGATTGATAAGCTAGGCTGAACTTGGTCACCGTGGCTACCATGCTTTGTTTGACTTTGGCACAACCCTTTTGTATACAGGTAGCCAGTGCCCAGGACTAATCAGCCGCGGCGCCCAAAAGCCGACATAACGGGACGCCAGACCTCGAGCGCGGGCACCAACGCGGCAAATGGCTCGTTGGCCAATGGTGCCGACCGACGACATGGTCAGGGCATCGCCACGGAGGACGCCGAACTCATCCTGACCGTCCTGCGGGAGCTCCGGAGGGGCAACTTCTCTGTCCGGATGCCGCTGACGACGAACGGAGCCATAGGAAAGATCGCCGCCGAGCTCAACGGCATCATCGAGCTCAATGAGCGCAACGCCAGGAACCTCTCCGGCGTCGCCCGGGTCATCGGCGCGGTCGCCGAAGGCGACCTCTTCCAGACGATGGAGCTCGAGCTTGACGGCCGGCCGCTAGAGGGCCAGTTCCTTCGCACCGCGCGCACCGTCAACGCGATGGTCCAGCAGTTGCGCTCCTTCACCTCCGAGGTCACCCGCGTGGCCAGCGAGGTCGGCACCGAGGGCAAGCTCGGCGGCCAGGCACAGGTCAAAGGCGCGGCGGGCGTCTGGAAGGATCTCACCGACAACGTGAACCTGATGGCCGCCAACCTGACGGCTCAGGTGCGCAATATCGCCGACGTCACGACCGCCGTCGCCAAAGGCGATCTCTCCAAGAAAATCACCGTCGACGTTCGCGGCGAGATCCTCGAGCTGAAGCAAACCATCAACGTCATGGTGGACCAGCTGAACGGCTTCGCCTCGGAAGTCACGCGCGTGGCCCGCGAAGTCGGCACCGAGGGCAAGCTCGGCGGCCAGGCCCAGGTCCGCGGCATCGGTGGCGTCTGGAAAGACCTCACCGACAACGTCAACTTCATGGCCAGCAACCTGACCGGCCAGGTCCGCAATATCGCCGACGTGACGACCGCCGTCGCCCGCGGTGATCTCTCCAAGAAGATCACCGTCGACGTCCACGGCGAGATCCGCGAGCTCAAAGACACGATCAACGTCATGGTCGACCAGCTCAACGCTTTCGCGCGCGAGGTCACCCGTGTCGCCCGCGAGGTCGGTACCGAAGGCAACCTCGGCGGCCAGGCGCAAGTGGAAGGCGTGGCCGGCGTCTGGAAAGACCTCACCGACAACGTCAACTACATGGCGGGCAACCTGACGGCCCAGGTGCGCAACATCGCTGAAGTCACGACGGCTGTCGCCCAGGGCGACCTCTCCAAGAAGATCACAGTCGACGTGCGCGGCGAGATCCTCCAGCTCAAGAACACGATCAACAGCATGGTCGATCAGCTGAATGGGTTCGCCGGCGAGGTCACGCGCGTGGCGCGCGAGGTCGGTACGGAGGGCCGCCTCGGCGGTCAGGCCAGCGTGCCGGGTGCCTCCGGGACATGGAAGGACCTCACGCAGCAGGTGAACCAGCTCGCGGCCAATCTCACGACCCAGGTGCGTAACATCGCCGAGGTCACGACCGCGGTGCAGAAGGGCGACCTCTCAAAGAAAATCACCGTCGAAGTCCGCGGCGAGATCCTCGAGCTGAAGGACACGATCAATGTCATGGTCGATCAGCTCAATGCCTTTGCCTCCGAAGTTACGCGCGTCGCGCGCGAGGTCGGCACCGAGGGTCGCCTGGGCGGCCAGGCGCACGTGCCGGGCGCCTCTGGCACCTGGCGCGACCTGACCGACAACGTCAACTCGATGGCGGGCAACCTCACCGCCCAGGTGCGCAACATCGCCGATGTGACGACGGCTGTTGCCCGCGGGGACCTTTCCAAGAAGATCACCGTCGATGTCCAGGGTGAGATCCGTGAACTG
>VBEQ01000151.1 GCA_005881235.1 Chloroflexota bacterium
CCCGCCTCGACCCAATCGACCGCGCCAACCGGCGGGATTGGAACCGCGCCGGCCTCGACGCAGTCCACCGCCGCAACGGGTGGCGCCGGCACGGCGCCCGGGTCGACCCAGTCGACCGCAGCCACCGGTGGCGCCGGAACAGCGTCCGGATCGACCCAGTCGACGGCACCGACCGGTGGAGCGGGAACCGCACCTGGTTCGTCAGGGTCTACCGCCGCGCCAACGGGCGCCGCGGGAACCGCATTTGGCTCGACTCAATCGACCGCGCCGACGGGCGGCGTGGGAACAGCTCCCGGCTCGACGCAGTCGAGTGCCGCGACGGGCGGCGCCGGCACCGCGCCGGCATCGACCCAGTCAACGGCGCCGACGGGCGGCGCCGGAACGGCACCGGGTTCGTCAGGGTCTACCGCCGCGCCAACCGGCGCTGCGGGAACCGCATTTGGCTCGACCCAATCGACCGCGCCGACGGGCGGCGTCGGAACAGCTCCCGGGTCGACGCAGTCATCAGCACCGACCGGTGGCGCCGGAACGGCACCGGGTTCGTCAGGGTCCACCGCCGCGCCGAGCGGCGGGGCGGGAACCGCAGCGGGCTCTAATCAGTCGACGGCAGCAACCGGCGGCGCCGGCACGGCAGTCGGCTCCACCCAGTCGACCGCACCGACAGGCGGGGCCGGGACCGCGCCCGGCTCGGGTCAGTCGACCGTTGGATTAAGCGGCGGCGCGGGAACCGCAGCTGGCTCAGCCGCATCGACCGCGGCCACGGGTGGCGCTGGGACGGCACCAGGATCCTCGCAGTCGACGGCGGCCCCCAGTGGCGGCGCGGGCACTGCGGTCGGATCGACGCAATCGACGGCCGCCACCGGCGGCGCCGGGACAGCGGCGGGTTCGAATCAATCAACCGCACCCACGGGTGGCGGTGGGACCGCACCCGGGTCATCGCAATCGACCCTTGCGCCGAGCGGCGCTGGCGGCACCGCGCCTGGTTCATCGCAATCAACCGCACCCACGGGCGGCGCCGGAACGGCAGCCGGATCGAATCAATCATCCGCAGCCACGGGTGGCGCCGGCACCGCGGCCGGATCAGGACAATCGACGGCCGCGCCGAGTGGTGGGGCTGGGACGGCGGCCGGCTCGGCAACGTCGACAGCCGCAACCGGTGGCGCTGGCACGGCGCCGGGCTCATCGCAGTCCACAGCCGCGCCGAGCGGTGGGGCAGGCACCGCGCCGGGCTCATCGCAGTCGACGGCCAACACCGGTGGCGCGGGAACCGCTCCCGGATCGACACAGTCAACCTTGGCCCCCAGCGGTGGGGCCGGCACCGCGCCCGGCTCATCGCAATCCACGGCACCCACCGGTGGCGCCGGCACGGCAGCCGGTTCGAACCAGTCCACCGCGCCCACGGGTGGGGTGGGGACGGCGCCTGGCTCTTCGCAATCAACAGTGGCACCGAGCGGCGGCGCCGGCACGGCCCCCGGCTCCAACCAGTCGACGGCCCCCACGGGCGGCGCCGGGACGGCGGCCGGATCCAATGCCTCGACCGCACCGACCGGCGGTGTCGGCACGGCTCAGGGATCAACCCAATCGACGCTGGCGCAGGCGACGGGCGGCGCCGGAACCGGACAGGGTTCGAACGCGTCGACCCAGGCCACAGCCGGCGTCGGCACTGGCCAGGGGTCGGCCGCGTCGACCGGCCAAGCGACCGGCGGCGCAGGGACGGGCCAGAATTCCTCGCAGTCGACCGGGCAGGCTACCGGCAACGGTGGGACCGCCCAGGGATCGCAGGGTAATTCGTCGATGGCGCAGGCCACAGGTGGAGCTGGCACCGGCCAGAATTCCAATGCCTCGACCGCCCTCACGGGCGGGGCCGGCACCGGGCAGAATTCGGGCCAGTCCACGGGACAGGCGACGGGCGGCGCGGGCACTGGACAGGGATCGGCCGGGAATTCCACGCACGCCACGGACGGCGGCACGGCTGCAAATGGGACGGGCGAAAACTCCGGCCAGTCCACCGGGCAGGCGAGCGGCGCGGCCGGCACCGGCCAGGGGTCGGCGGGGAATTCGACCCACGCGGCAGCGACAGGAGGCGCGGGCACCGGACAGAACTCTGGTCAATCGACGGCACCCTCGGGCGGCGCCGGCACGGGCGTCAATTCCGCCCCCTCAACCGGTCATGCGACGGGCGCGGCGGGCACCGGGCAGAATTCCGCCCAGTCCAGTGGCCAGGCGACCGGTGGGGCGGGCACAGGTCAGGGCTCGGCGGGAAATTCCACTCACGCGGTAGCCACCGGTGGCGCAGGCACGGGGCAGAATTCCGGACAATCGACAGCACCGACGGGTGGCGCGGGCACGGGCTCCAATTCGGGTCAGTCCACTGGCAACGCCACTGGCGCTGGCGGTACCGGCCAGAACTCAGGCCAATCGACTGGCCAGGCCAGCGGCAACGCGGGGACGGCCCAGGGCTCGGCCGGTAACTCTTCGGCGGCACAGCCAACGGGTGGGGCGGGCACGGGTCAGAACTCGGCGCAATCGACGGCACCGACCGGTGGTGCCGGCACGGCCGCGGGTTCCAACGGCTCGACGGTCGCGCAGGCAACCGGCGGCGCCGGCACCGGACAGAATTCGCAGGCATCGACGGCGGCGACCGGCGGCGTCGGGACCGGCGGCGGCTCGAACCAGTCCACCATGGCGCAGGTCACCGGTGGGGCAGGCACGGGCCAGAACTCGGCGCAATCGACGGCACCGACGGGTGGTGCCGGCACGGCCGCGGGCTCGAACGGTTCGACGGTCGCGCAGGCAACCGGCGGCGCCGGTACCGGGCAGAACTCCGGCCAGTCGAGCGGGCAGGCGACGGGTGGCGCGGGGACCGGCGGCGGCTCCAACCAGTCCACCATGGCGCAGGTCACCGGCGGCGCCGGCACGGGTCAGAACTCCGCGCAATCGACAGCGCCCACGGGTGGCGCTGGCACTGCTGGTGGCTCGAATCAGTCAACCGTCGCACAGGCGACGGGAGGCGCGGGCACCGGCCAAAACTCCGTTCAATCAACGGCTGCGACGGGTGGGGTCGGCACCGGGCAGGCCTCGACGCAGTCCACCGCGCCAACGGGTGGCGCGGGAACCGGACCCGGCTCGAGCGGCTCGACGGCCGCGCCCAGCGGCGGTGCCGGCACCGCACCGGGCTCGACGCAGTCGAGTGCCGCGACGGGAGGCGCAGGAACCGCGCCCGGGTCGACGCAATCCACGGCGCTGACCGGAGGAGCTGGCACTGGCGTCGGATCCACCGGATCGACCGCCGCTCCGAGTGGCGGCGCTGGGACGGCACCAGGCTCGACCCAGTCGACGGCGCCGACCGGTGGCGCGGGAACGGCGGCGGGATCCGCCGGATCGACCGCCGCGCCCACAGGCGCAGCAGGCACGGCTCCAGGGTCTACCCAATCGAGCGCAGCCACGGGCGGCGCGGGCACGGCGCCCGGCTCGAGCCAGTCGACGCTTGGCACGGCCACGGCCGGAGCCGGGACCGGGCAGGGCTCGCAAGGCTCAACCGCAAACACGGGTGGCGCGGGCACGGGTCAGGCGTCGCATCAGTCGACCGCGCCGACAGGCGGCGTGGGGACCGCCGCGGGATCCGAGGGCGGTTCGACGGTCGCCCCGAGCGGTGGCGCTGGCACGGCGCAGGGATCCACGCAGTCAACGTCCAACACGGGCGGCGCGGGCACCGCGCCCGGCTCGACTCAATCCACGGCGCCGACGGGTGGCGCCGGCACCGCGGTAGGGTCGCAGGGATCGACGGCAGCACCGACAGCTGGCGCCGGGACGGCGCCCGGCTCGACACAGTCAAGCGCGGCAACCGGCGGCGCCGGCACGGCGCCCGGCTCGACGCAATCAACCGTAGGCGCGGCCACCGGCGGCGCTGGCACCGGCCAGGGCTCGAGCGGGTCGACCGCCAACACGGGCGGAGCGGGAACCGGACAGGGATCGACGCAATCCACCGCACCGACGGGTGGGGCTGGCACCGCGCCCGGTTCGTCGCAGTCAACCGCCGCGCCGAGCGGCGGCGCAGGCACGGCCCCCGGATCAACCGCGTCGACCGCCAACACCGGTGGGGCAGGCACCGCGCCTGGATCGACCCAATCATCGGCTGGAACGGGCGCCGCGGGGACCGCACCGGGCTCGTCGCAATCAACCGCCGCGCCTAGCGGCGGCGCCGGCACGGCGCCGGGATCGACCGCGTCGACCGCCAACACCGGCGGAGCGGGGACGGCACCCGGCTCGACCCAATCCAGCGCAGCCACCGGCGGCGCCGGCACGGCTCCCGGCTCGGCCGAGTCCAGCGTTGCGACCGGGGCGGCCGGAACCGCACCAGGCTCGAGCCAGTCGACACTGGCACCTAGCGGCGGGGCGGGCACCGCGCAAGGATCGACACAATCGACCGCGCTGACGGGCGGAGCCGGTACTGGTCAGGGCTCGACCCAATCGAGTGCGGCCACGGGTGGAGCTGGCACCGCGCCAGGGTCGACCCAGTCGAGCGCGCCCACCGGTGGCGCCGGGACCGCCCCAGGATCGACCGCATCGACGGCGGCGACGGGCGGTGTCGGAACCGCGCCCGGGTCAACGCAATCGACGGCGGCAACGGGCGGCGCCGGGACCGCACCCGGGTCGACGCAGTCCACGGCGGGGACCGGCGGAGCGGGTACCGCACCCGGCTCGACGCAGTCGACGGTTCTTACGGCCGGCGCAGGCACCGGCGTGGGGTCAACGCAGTCCACGAACGCCACGGCCGGAGCGGGAACCGCGCCCGGCTCAACGGGCTCATCAGCAGCAACCGGTGGTGCCGGCACGGCGCCTGGATCGACACAATCGTCGGTCGGCACCGGTGCGGCAGGGACGGCTCCAGGCTCCACGCAATCGACCGTTCTGACGGCCGGCGCGGGGACCGGCGCAGCTTCGATCCAGTCCACGAACGCGACGGCTGGGGCCGGTACGGCGCCGGGATCGACGCAATCGACGGCGCCCACTGGAGGCGCGGGGACCGCATTCGGATCGCAGCAATCAACCGCCCCAACGGGTGGGGCCGGCACGGGCGTGGAGTCGACCCAGTCGACGCAGGCGACCGGTGGGGCCGGCACCGGAGTGGGTTCCGAGCAGTCGACGACGCTGACGGCCGGGGCCGGAACGGGCCAGGGCTCGACGCAGTCGACGCAGGCAAGCGGTGCGGCCGGCACCGGGCTCGGATCGACCCAATCGACCACCGCCACCGGCGCGTCCGGCACGGGCCAGGGCTCGACGCAGTCGACCGCTGTTGGTAGCACGGGCAGTGCGGAAACCGTGACCCAGGGAGGAGGCGGAGGCGCGGCTGGACAGGGCGCAGGGCAGCTGGCGAACACCGGGTCGGGCCCCATGGGCCTCGAGGCCCTGCTCGGGGCCTTGCTCGCGGCGTTGGGCGCGGCCATGCTCAAGCCGAAGGAGATCTGGCGCCGCTTCGTCCGCTAAACGTCGACCAGGAAGCCGCCGGGTAGTGGCCCGGCGGCTTCTTTACGTGCGCTATTTGTTCGGAATAGTGCATTTCAAGTATCAGCTTTTATATACGCATAATTGACACCAGTGTGGCGGCCCGCTAAGCTTTGACCTATAGCGCCATTGACCGATGCGTCATTGGCCATCACACTGAGTGGTGGGAGGCGTCGACTGAATCATTTGGGTTTGGAGGGAAATTGAGTGAGCGTTAACTCCGCCTATCTTGCGAAGCAAGGCTCCGACAACGATGATTCCGAGGTTCTGATTTCTCGATCGACCTGGTCGCTCAAAGTGTCAGGACTTCTTTTTGCGGGACTGCTCGTGCTTGGGCGTACCGCAACCTACGGGAATCTGACCTGGACCCCGACCTTTCATCCGGCGTCGTCACCGCTCGAGGTGATTACCAGCGGACGGGCGCCGTCCGCGCCTGCGGTGCCTAAGTCGTCCGGGACGGATTTCCTGGCGGCGGTCAAGCGGAGTGCCTCCGAGGAAGTCGTGGTCTTCAACGCCGGGGACAGCGGAGAGGGCGGTGGCCACGATGGCAACCACTCGCACGACGGCAAGGGTGCTGGGGATAACCATTCAACGGATACCAAGAGCCAGCACTCGAATGAGAACGATTCGCAGGGCTCAGCGCATAGCGGTGCCGCCGGTACCGCGTCGGGCTCAGCGCAATCAACCGCCGCGGCCTCGGGTGCCGCGGGAACGGCCGCGGGTTCCGGGCAATCAAGCGCTGCCAAGAGCGGGGCGGCGGGTACGGCTGCCGGTTCCGGGCAATCAAGCGCTGCCAAGAGCGGGGCGGCGGGTACGGCTGCCGGTTCCGGGCAATCGAGCGCTGCCAAGAGCGGCGCGGCCGGTACTGCCGCTGGGTCCGGGCAGTCGAGCGTCGCGAAGAGCGGCGCTGCGGGTACTGCCGCTGGGTCCGGGCAGTCGAGCGTCGCCAAGTCCGGCGCCGCCGGTACCGCTGCGGGCTCTGGGCAGTCGAGTGGGCAGCAGACGGGTGGCGCGGGTACAGGCGCCGGCTCCGGGCAGTCAAGCGGACAGCAGACCGGTGGCGCGGGTACAGGCGCCGGCTCCGGGCAGTCGAGTGGGCAGGCGACCGGTGGCGCGGGTACCGGCGCCGGCTCCGGGCAGTCAAGCGGGCAGCAGACCGGTGGCGCAGGTACGGGCGCTGGCTCGGGCCAGTCGAGCGGGCAGCCGACGGGTGGCGCGGGAACGGGCCAGGGCTCGACGCAGTCAACGACCGCGACCGGCGCAGCCGGCACCGGCGTTGGCTCGACACAATCAACCAACGCGACCGGCGCGGCCGGCACCGGCGTTGGCTCGACACAATCAACCAACGCGACCGGCGCGGCCGGCACCGGCGTTGGCTCGACGCAGTCAACCAACGCGACCGGCGCGGCCGGCACCGGCGTTGGCTCGACACAATCAACCAACGCGACCGGCGCGGCCGGCACCGGCGTTGGCTCGACACAATCAACCAACGCGACCGGCGCCGCCGGCACCGGCGTTGGCTCGACACAATCAACCGCGGCGGGTGGCGCAGCCGGTGGAACGGTCATCGAGACGACGGGCTCAGTTGGCGCTGGCGGCGCGGGCGGCGGCGGCACCGTGACGGAAACGACAGGCGAAGTGGGTGGTGCCGGAGCCGGCGGTGGGGGTGCGGCTGCTCAGCTTGCCACGACCGGACAGGGTCTGTTGAATCGGGCGGAGTCGGCGCCGGCGGCGACCGGGGCCCTGGCGGGCTTGATCGCACTGCTGGCGGCGGCGTACGTCAAGCGTCGCGAGATTCTCTCGAGGTTCCTTCGGTAGGGATGGATGAGGAGCCGTCGGGTTGCCGCGCAGCCCGACGGTTTTTCTTTGGGGCGATGCAAAAATGCGTAAGCTGTTGATGGCAGAGCGATGAGTGCCACGTACTCGGAAATCAAGGCGCTGTCGGAGCCGGAGGTCATGACGGACTTCTTGGCCAGCGAGGTCATCAGCCCGGCATTGCCCGGCGTGCGCGTGAAGAAGGTACGAGCCGTATCGGGCCGGCGCTTCGAGGCTCCGCGGGTCCTATGGAACGTCTACGAGGCCGAGCTGGAGCTCCCCGGAGGGGTTGAGATCAAACCACTCATCTGGACTAAGGCGTTCTTCAACGATGCGGACTGCGAAGACTATCGCCACCGGATTTCCTGGGTGCTCCGGCACCGCAACGGCAACCCGCTGGATCCGCAGGGCTACGTGAGGTTTTTCCCTGAGCGGAATTACTTCGTGTTCTTCTTTCCAACGGATCCAACCTTCCCCTCGATGCCCACCGTTTTCGACGTGGAGGCGATGCGACCGATCCTTGAGCCGCACTACCAGTACCTCCGCCCTGATGCGACAATCGGCTCCTTGAAGGCGGTACGGGTCAAGTACCTGCCGGAGATCTCCTGCATCGTCCGCTACGAAGCCGACATTGGCGAGGAACGTCCGCTGTCGATTTACGGAAAAGTGCAGCACAGCCGGCGTGGCGCCTTTACCTATGACGTGATGAAGGCGCTCTGGGACGTACCCGCCCGTGCCAGCGGTGACCTTCTTCTGTCTGAGGCGCTGGGGTACTACCCCAAGCTTGACTTGATGCTTCAGTCGGAACTGCCCGGTGACGACGTCAAAGGTGATCGGCATTCGGATGTGTTCATGGAAGAGAGCGAAACTGCCGGTCGAACCATCGGCTATATCCATTCGTCCGGCATCACCGTTGGTACGCCACACACGATGGACGTCGAGATCCAGCGGCTTACCGACCGCCTCGAACAATTCAAGATGTCATCGCCCAAGGTCTACCTGGCCCTGCGAGACCTGCTCAAGCAGATCAATGCGAAGGCGGAACGGATCCCGCCGGAGATACCCGTTCCCTCGCACGGCGACTACAAGTACAACCAGTTTCTCTATGACGGCAACAACTTCGGCCTGATCGACGTCGAGTATTTCGTGCAGGCGGAGCCGAGCTTCGACCTGGGAAAGTACTGTGGCCACCTGGCGCCGTCGGCGCCCAAGCATTGGTCCGACACCGAGCGCTCGAACGAGGCGCGTCGCGTTTTCCTCGACGCCTACTGCAAGGTCCGGCCGGAGTATCGCGGCGCGCGCTTTCCCCTGTATGAATCGCTGTCGCTCGCGACTCGCGCCCTGGTTGTCACCTGGACGCAGGGCCGTAACTGGGACTACACCGCGCAGACACTGATTGCGTTGTCCTACGAGCGCCTGAAGACTCGTTGGGGCGAGTAGCCTACAGCCCGTTCGCGGTTCGTTGCCTTGCTAGCATGGACTTCGATCGCGCCCCCATCGTCTAGCGGCTAGGACGTGGCCCTTTCAAGGCCAAAACGGCGGTTCGATTCCGCCTGGGGGTATTCGCAATGACAGACCTCGAACTTGCCTTCACAGGGGCCGTCGACTTGGCGCGGATGATCGCCACGCGCGCCGTGTCGCCGGCTGAGGTGGTATCGAACGCTCTCTCGCGCATCGACGAGGTGAACCCCAAGCTCAATTGCTTCTGCTTCGTCTGGCATGACGAGGCCGTGGACGCCGCCGATGCGGCCACCCGAGCTGTGGCACGCGGCGAGGAATTAGGTCCGCTGCACGGGGTGCCGGTGGCGCTGAAAGACACGACGCCAACCGCCGGTCACCGAACAACGCTCGGTTCCTACACGCACGAGCACTGGATTCCTGATCGCGACGCCTACATCGTTGGGGCATTGCGTCGGGCCGGCGCGATCGTCATCGGCAAGACCACAACCCCCGAGTTCGCTCACACCCTCGTGACCGACAGCCCGCTCTGGGGCGTCACGAGAAACCCGTGGAACCTCGAGCGCACGACCGGCGGCTCCTCGGGAGGGAGTGCGGCGGCGGTCGCGGCCGGTTGCGTGCCGCTGGCGGAAGGCACAGACATGGGAGGGTCGGTGCGGATCCCGGCCGCCTGGTGCGGAATCGTCGGATTGAAACCCGGCCTGGGACGGATTCCGATGGACACGCTACCCGGGCTTTTCGACCTGATGTCGCACCACGGGCCCCTCGCGCGGACGATCGACGATGCCAGCCTCTTCCTGCAGGTGGCGCAAGGACCGGACGATGCTGACATCCTTTCCCTCCCCTGTCCGCTCGACCTGCCGGCGCCGGTTCCAGCCTCGGTCGAGGGCCTCCGTCTCGCGCTGTCGATCGACCTCGGGCTGTGGGCCGTCGACCCGGAAATCGAGGTCGCGGTCCGCGGGGCGGCGGCCGCCCTGCGCGACGCCGGCGCCGCCGTGGAGGAGGTCGAGGTCAGTGTGACGCGCAAGGACGAGGAGATCTGGGTCGATCTGTGGAGCGTCTTCATGGCCACCTACTACGGTCATCTGGTTGAGACGTATGCCGCGAAAATGGATCCCGACGTGCTGGATCTGATCGAGCGTGGCAACAAACTCAGCGCGGTACAGCTCAAAAGGCTCGAGGTGGAACGCACCGGGCTCTGGCGCCGGCTGGCGCCGGTCTTTGCTTCGCACGACGCCCTGCTGTGCCCGACCATGGCGACCGGGCCCAGCCCCGCCGCCAAGGTCGACCGGCCCAAGGATCGTCCAGACGACGGTCGGTACCATGCCGCCGACATGACCGGCGTCTTCAACCTGGTCGCTCCCTGTCCCGCGCTGTCGGTTCCCTGCGGCTGGGACGGGCACGCCCTCCCGATCGGGCTGCAGGTGGTCGGCCGGCGCTGGCGCGAGGATACGGTGCTCCAGATCGGCCGGGCCGTCGAGCTGGCCATTCCGGGCGCCATCCGCCGGCCGCCGATCTAGAGCGCACTGATCTCGCCAGGTTTAGGCGTCAGCCAAAGCTGGTACACTTGTTCGCGACCTCCCAAATTCGGGGTCGCCCGCTCTCGGTTCTCCTCCCCGTTCCTAAACGGTGTCCTGAAGATCGCGGCCAATACAAAGATAGGTAGAGGGGACCGAGGAGTACCCTCTTGACAACGACGTTTGCTGACCTGGGCGTCAACGCCCGCCTACTGACCGCCCTCGCGAAAAACTCGATCGACACCCCCGTGACCGTACAGGTCGAAGCCATCCCGCCCCTGCTTCGCGGTCGCGATGTCGTCATCCAGGCACCCACCGGTTCCGGGAAGACGCTCGCCTTCATCCTCCCGATTGTCGAACGGCTGATCGCCGTCAAGGGCCCCGGCCCGCGCGCCCTGGTGGTCACGCCCACGCGTGAGCTCGCCATCCAGGTCGACCGCGTCTTCCAGTCGCTGCGCACCGACCTGAAATCCGCCCTTGTTTACGGTGGGGTCGGCTACGCCACCCAGGAGCAGGCGCTGCGGAGCGGCGTCGACCTCGTCATCGGGACGCCCGGTCGCCTCCTCGACATGGTGTCACGACGCCGCCTGTCGTTGAGCCGGGTCCAGTTGCTCGTGCTCGACGAGGGTGACGAGATGCTCGATGCCGGCTTCGCGCCGGACGTGGAGCGCATCATCGAGCTGACCTACCAACCCCAGATGGCGCTGGCATCCGCCACGATGCCCGATTGGGTCAGCCGTATGATCCAGCGTCACCTCGACGACCCGGTCCGCGTTGTGGTGGCCGCGCCGGCAGAGGAGGCCCTCGAGCATGGGCTCTTGCGGGTCGCCCGACCGGAAAAGCTACGCACGCTCAGCAAGTTGCTGCAGCGTCACCGCGGCTCCGCCATCGTCTTCGGCCGGACCAAGCATGGCGTCCGCAAGCTCAGCCGCGACCTGCGCAACCTCGGCCACGACAGCGCCGATCTGCAGGGCAACCTCTCGCAGAACGTCCGCGACCGTACCATGGACGCCTTTCGCGGACTCCGCACCAACGTGCTGGTCGCCACCAACGTCGCGGCCCGCGGTCTCGACATCAGCCACGTCGACCTGGTGATCAATTACGACCTCCCGGATTCGCCGCAGTGGCTCACCCATCGCGTCGGCCGGACGGCGCGCATGGGCGTCAAGGGCCGTGCCCTGACGTTCGTCACCCCCGAGGATGAGTCCGCCTGGCGCACGCTCCGCCGCCAGGGTGCGCCCGCCCTGCCTGAGCTGGACGTCCGACACCTGCTGGCCGAAGGCGACTGGCGCTACGTCGCCGCCTCCCTGGTGGAGCCGGAGCGTCGGGTGCGCACCGCGCGCGTGACACCCGGGCCGTCCGGTGCCGCCCGTCCTGCCCAATCGTGGAATGGTCGTCGCCGACGTCCTCGCGGGCGCGGGCCGTATCGATCCGACCAGCGGCCCGCCTCGGCTGGCGCTTAATCTAAACACCAGGGGACAAACGGACAGCGGGGTGAGCTGATGGCAAAGAGCTCGGTCAGCGAGGTGCACACGACCCAGGGCCTGGATTTCATCCGGGAGCTGGGGCAGCAATTGCGCGTCGACAGCATCCGGGCCAGCACCACCGCCGGTTCCGGCCATCCCACCTCATCGATGTCGGCGGCGGACCTGATGGCAGTGCTGATCACGCGCTATTTCCATTACGACTGGAACGATCCGAAGCAGCCCAACAACGACCACCTGATCTTCTCCAAGGGCCACGCCTCGCCCTTGCTCTACGCCATCTTCAAAGCGGCCGGCGTCGTCAGTGACGACGAGCTCCTCACCTTCCGCAAGTTCGGGTCCCGGCTCGAGGGGCATCCCACCCCCATCTTGCCCTGGGTCGACGTGGCCACCGGCTCGCTCGGCCAGGGGCTGCCGATCGCCGTGGGCGTGGCGCTCGCCGGTCGCAAGCTCGACCAACTCCCCTACCATGTCTGGACGCTGACGGGCGATAGCGAGCTGGCCGAGGGATCGATCTGGGAAGGGCTCGACAAGGCCGGCTTCTACGGACTTTCGAATTTCACCGCCATCTTCGACATCAATCGCCTCGGACAACGGGGACCCACCGAATACGAATGGGAGACCGATGTCTACCGCGACCGGGTCCAGGCCTTTGGCTGCCGCGCGATTGTCATCGACGGTCACGACCTCGAGCAGATCGACCAGGCGCTGGGGCAGGCGCGCGAGGCCACCGCCAAGCCCACCGTCGTGATCGCGCGCACGATCAAGGGCAAGGGCTTCAGCGAGATCGAGAACAAAGAGAACTGGCACGGCAAGGCCTTGCCCGCCGACATGGCGGAGCGCGCCATCACCGAGCTGGGCGGCGTGCGCCATCTCCGCGTCGATGGGATGAAGCCGGAACCCGGCGAGCCGGCGATCAAGGACGCCCGGGTCGAGATCACGGTCCCAACCTATAAGAAGGGCGACAAGGTGGCGACCCGCAAGGCGTACGGGGACGCGCTCAAGGCGCTGGGGGCGCGTCGGGCCGTCGTCGCGATGGACGGCGAGGTCAGCAACTCGACTTTCGCCGAGGAGTTCGCTAAGGCGTACCCGGATCGCTACTTCGAGATCTTCATCGCCGAGCAGCAACTGGTCGCCACCGCGGTCGGGATGAGCGTGCGCCACTACATCCCGTTCGCGTCGACGTTCGCCGCCTTCTTCAGCCGCGCCTACGACTTCATTCGCATGGCCGCGATCTCGCAGGCGAACATCCGGCTCTCCGGATCGCACGCCGGGGTCGAGATCGGTGAAGATGGTCCGTCGCAGATGGCGCTCGAGGACCTGGCGATGATGCGGGCGATCCACGGCTCGACGGTCCTCTATCCATCGGACGCCACCTCGGCCGCCTCGCTCGTCGTCGCAATGGCCGACCATCCGGGGATCAGCTATCTCCGCACCACCCGGGGCGCCTATCCGGTGCTGTATGACGCCGGCACCAGGTTCCCCATCGGCGGCTCCAAGCTGGTCCGCAGCGACCCGAACGACCGGGTCGTCCTGGTCGGAGCCGGCGTGACCGTGCATAACTGCCTGGCCGCGGCGGACGAGCTTGAAAAGGAAGGTATCAAGACGCGCGTCATCGACCTCTACAGCGTGAAGCCGGTCGACAGGGTGACGCTGCAGGAAGCCGCGGCCCTCACTCGTGGCCGCCTGGTGGTCGTCGAAGACCACTACCCAGAGGGCGGCGTCGGCGCCGCCGTGATGGAGGCGCTGGCCTCGGATATGGATCCGCCCCGGATCGTGCACCTCGCCGTGCGGGGACTCCCGGGTTCGGGCAAGCCGGCGGAACTGATGGACAAGGCGGAGATCTCGGCGCGTCACATCGTGGCGGCCGCTAAGCGACTCTACGGAATATAGGAGGGATGCCATGGCTGTTCTGAAAATTCTGGAACTGGTGGGGACCTCGAAGGAAAGCTGGAGTGATGCGGCCCGCGAAGCTGTCAACGAGGCGGCCAAGACCGTGCGCGGTATCGAGACGGTCGAGGTGGTGCACTCCAAGGCGGTCGTCCAGAACAATCGCCTGACGGAGTACCAGGTGCAGGTCCGGATCGGGTTCCGCATCGAGCGGGCCGCTGCCAGCGCCTCCAAGAAAAAGGCATAAGGCGCCGTCCGTCATGTTGCGAAGCCTCTTCGGCTCAAAGGCTCACGCGCGCGTCTTCATGCCTCCCGGGCTGACGCTGCCGGCCGGCGTGGCCGAGGCTCACCGGCGGCGGCATCCGCCGGCAACTGGCCAGAGCAAATCCGGGCAGACACAGAATTTCATCGTCTTCTCCGATGGAACCGCGGATGGTGATGGCGCGGCCCGGGCGATGCTGGACAAAGCGGAGGCCGACTACGCCGCGACCCAGGTTTGGTTCGGTGGGCTGACGCCGCCCGGCTTGCCCTTTTATGTCTACGCCGATCCCAACGCGGGCGGGGCGTATCACATGACCTGCGCCGGCACCGATGTCCACGTGCTCTCGGATCCAGTGCGTGCACCGGGCTTCCTGACGGCGGAGATCGTCGAAGTCTTCGAGGCAGCGATCAACAATGGCTGGGACTGCGCGGTAACCAACGGTGAATCTCTCTCGCGCGTGCTGGCGTTCGAGCGGCATCCGGAAATTGCAATGGAGTTCAATCCGACCGAGCAGGATTGGTGGGCGCAGGGGCACCGGGATTACATCAATGACAACTCCGCCGGCGACACGGACCAGATCGCCTCCGGCGGCGGTGACCTCTTCCTCTACTACCTTCACTCCCAGCTGACCTTCGACTGGACCACCGTATGCGGAGCGGGCGGGCCGACGCTTGGCGCGACCTACCAGGCGTTGACCGGCTACGATCCCAAGCAGGGCTTCGCCGATTTCATCGCGGCGCTCCGCAGCATCGACCAGGGTGGAACATTGACGCTCCCGCCATCCGGGAACCCCTTTCCCATCAAGACCTAACCGGGCGGGTGCGTCGTCCAGCGGCCCATCGCGCACTCGGCCGAAATCACGACGGCCTCGTCTGCGCGTACAGGCCGCATACGACGCCCGCCCTGTTACGCGCGAAAGCGCGGCGGCCCGAGGGCCGCTTAATACGGCAGCTCGTCCTCGGCCATTCCGAAGTGGTGGCCGACCTCGTGCCGCATCGTTTCGCGCACCTCCTCGGCCAGCTCCCGATCGTCGCTCACGACGTTCTCGTGGTTGCGCTGGTAGAGGACGATGCGCTCGGGAAGGCCGTGCTCGAGCACGGTTGCGCCCTCGTAGAGGCCAAGTAGATCCGGATCCTCTCCCTCCCGGACCGCCTCGATGGTCGGCAGGTCATCAACCACGATCAGGGTGTTGGACATTTGCGCCTGAAAGGCTTCGGGGATGCCCGCGAGCGCTTGCTCGGCGAGGCGGGCAAAGCGGTCGCGCGAGACGCGATGTGGAACCCCATAATCCTGCGGATGCAGCGACGCGGCACGCCGAAACGCCGTCACGGCATCGTCATTTCTGAGCCAGACGCGAATCCGGCCGAGTAGGTTCCAGGTCGCCGCATCCTCGTCGCCGGCGAGCGCCTGCTGCGCGAAATCCGCGGCCGCCGGCATGTCGCCGGCGCGGTAGGCGAGCCTGGCGGCGAGACGTAGCCAGCCGGCGTCCACTGGACCCGGCAGGCCGCGCAGTTCCGCCAGCGCGTCGGAAAACCTTTCGGCGATTGTTGCGATCGCGCCATCGGCGTCGCCGTCGCGAGCCTGTTGTAGAGCTTTCACCACTCGGTCTCGCAGCGGGGGCGCGGCGCCGCGAAACCAGCGGCTAAGTGGCATGTCCGTCACCGACGGCGGCCTGCAAGCCTGTGTTCAGGCGCCCGTTACATCGGCAATGGGCCAGCAGACGACAATGAACGCCCACGACTTCGAAAACCACGTGATGAAACGCCTGGTTGCGCTGCGCCCTGGGTGGACGGTCAAAAAGGGGCCGGAGCCGTTTCAGCTGACGATTCGCCGTGTCCGTGAGGGCGACCTGCGTTTCAACCTCGACGCCTTCTACCAGCAATATCGCGAACAACCGGGTGCGCTGGACCGCCTGTTCGCCGCGCGCCTGCGCCGGCTCGACCAGGAGTGCGACAGTGAGGCGCTCTTCGGCGCCCCGCTGATCTTGCCGGTGCTGCGGCCAGCCAGTTTTCTCGAGTCGGCCGGCGGACCGGTCGTCTACCGCCGGATGCTGAATGACATGGTCGTCACCTATGCCGCCCATTACGCTCAGGGCATGCGCTACCTGCTGCCCCAGGACCTGGCGGCCTGGAACGTCGGGCGGGACCACGTCGAAGTCCTCGCGCTGTCGAACCTGGCGCTGATGTTCCGCAACGGCATGAAGTTCACCGGCCTCGAAACTGACAAAGAGGGCCGTTCGAAGATGCTGATGTTGAGTTACGTCGACCCGCGGCCGTATGGGGCGGCGCTGATGCTCCTTCCCGAGGTGTGGGCCTGGTTGGAAGAGATGCTCGAGGATGTGCCGGTCGTGGGGGTACCCGAACGCGGATCGCTGATCGCCGCCGGCCAGCGGGCGCAGCTGATGGGACGGCTCCGCCACGACGTCCAGGAGCGTCACCGCGAAGCCGCCTTCCCGGTGTCCGATCGCCTGTACTGCGTTGACGGCGGTCGCATCCGGCAGTACGCTCGCTAGCGAGGCCACCCGGCGCCGGCCGCCATCACACATATCCCGGGTAGCCCGGGTGCGGGTCGGGATGGTCGCGCGGCCGGAGCAGGAGGGCGAGGATCAGGCCGCTGACGAAACCACCGATGTGCGCGAAGAACGCGACGCCGCCGCCAGACACCCCGATATTGAGGAACGCCTGCAGCGCATTCAGGGCGACCCAATAGCCGATGAAAATGTAGGCCGTCAGCGTCACGAAGAAAAACGGCACGATGAAGGTCAGTACGCGCGCGCGCGGGAAATAGAGGACGTACGCAGCCAGAATGCCGGAGATGGCGCCGCTGGCCCCGAGCATGGGTACGGTCGACGTCGGGTCGATGAAGATCTGCAGCAGGCTCCCCGCGATCCCCGCTGCGAAATAGATGATCACGAACTTGATCTCGCCCAGGCGGTCTTCGACGTTGTTGCCGAAGATCCAGAGGAACAGCATGTTGCCGCCCACGTGCAGCAGGTTGGCGTGCAGGAACATCGAGGTGATGAGCGTGCCGAGGTGCCGCCCCGCGGTGATCTCGGCCGGGATGACCGCGTACTGCGCGATCGCGTTCTCGTCCATCACCGGGTTTTGCGCCAGGTAGAAATAGACCGCGAAATTGATCAGGATCAGGCCCCATGTCAGGAGCGACGGCCGGCGGGTCGGGTTGTAGTCTCGGAGCGGAATCACGAGGCGAGCGCTCGGGGCATGAGCTTGGCATCCTCCAGGAGACGCCGGAGGGCGGGGAGCTCGCTCGCGGCGAGCGGGGGCAGTGGCGGTCTCGGGTCGCCGTGGTCGTATCCCAGCAGGCGCAAACCGGCCTTGAGGCCGGGGACGCCCAGGCCGCCACTCAACGCCTCGCCGAGTGGCGCGATGGTGCGCTGCAGCTGCCGCGCCTGGTCTTCGCGTTGCTCGAGCCATGCCTTGCGGATGCCGGCGGAGGTGTGCGGCGCCAGGTTGGCGAGCGCGGCGATGGCGCCGTCCGCCCCAGCGTCGAGGGCGTCTATCAGCTTTTCGCCCGCGCCGGCAAGCAGCACGAAGTCGGGCCCGAGCTGCGTTCGCAACCCGGGTAGCCGCCCGATGTCGCCGGATGAATCCTTGAGTCCCGCGATATTGGCGTGTCCGGTCAGCCTGACGATCCAATCGGGGCCGAGGTCGTACCCCATGTGCACCGGGACGTTGTAGATCAGAATCGGGATCGGGCTCGCCTCCGCGACACTGTGGTAGTGCGCGCGCAATGCGTCGGCCGTGAGCTGGCGCCTAAAGTAGCTGGGCGCGATCACGAGCGCCGCCTCGGCCCCTTCCGCCGCCGCCGCACGAGTCCGTTCGATGGTGGCCCGCGTCGATTCGGCGCCGGTTCCGGCAATCAGACGCAGCGGGGCCGGCAGAGCCTCGCGCACCGAACCGATGTCGCGCAGTCGCTCGGCCTCGGTGAGGTGAGCCGCCTCGCCATTCGATCCCAGCGCGACCACGCCGTCCAGGCCGCCGTCACGGAGGTACTCGAGAAAACCGGCCGCCGGCGGGCGCAGCGCGCCATCCGGCGCGAAGGCGGTCGCGATCGGGGGGAAGATTCCGGCGAGCCAGGCGATGCCCATCTGGCGATTCTATGGACTGCGGGGGCCCACGCGTAGACTTCAGTTGTGCGTGGGGTGCTCCTGCTCGGAATGCTCTTCCTCGCGGCCTTTCTACTCGCGCGCGGCAATGCCAACGCCGGCGTCTTTCTCTTTCTCGCGGTCGTGTGCGCGGGTGTGGCCATCGCTGTCGCCTTCGCACGGGGCCTAGGCCGGTTCAACGGGACGATCCTGGCTGGACGTGGACGGGTGGACCGCAACCTGCTGGTGGGCGGCCTCCTCCTGGTCGGCCTTCTCACGCCCTGGTCGGTCCCAGTCGCCAGCCTGCACTGGCCGCAGACGTTCGGCTGGCAGTCGCCGGTCGCGCTCGCGATCACTGGCGCCCTGATCGTGATGCGTATCGGCCCCATGCGGCGCTACGCGGTCCCCGCCGTCGTCATCGCCGGGCTTGGGCTGGCGGCCTGGGCCGGATGGCTGAGCGCGCAACTCCTCACTCCCGCGGTTCGCGCGACCGGCTTTCCCTTTCTGCCGATCGACCTGCTCGGCGAGGGATGGTACCTCGCCGTGCTCGCCCTGGTCATCAGCGTCGATGGAATCGCCAGCGACGCATCGGGCGATGAGCGGCCGGCCCGGCCGGGCGAGGTCTGGCCCTTTGCCATCGTCCCCGGTGCCGGCCTGGTGCGCATGCGCTACCCCGGTCGTGGCCGGCTCTGGATGGGCGCCGCGGCCGTCAGCGTCTTCCTCCTCCAGGCGAATGCCATCGTCCCGGCTGAACTCCAGTTCTACGGATCGTTCGGCGGCCTGCCCCCACCACGACCCCGTGGCGCCGCGCTCATCCCGCTGGCGTTGGGCCTGGTCGTCTGGCTGGCCTCCCTGCTGGACACCCAGCAGAAACTGCGGCTGGAGCAGAACGCGGACGCTCGTTACGCAACCGCGACGGCATTGTCGCGCCCTGCCGACCCGACCCGACGAGCTCGTTAACAAACCGCTGATAGCCTCACAGCGACCGTGCCCCAAGCGCCTTACGCCTCGCCGCTCCGCTACAGCCGTCGCTCCTTCCTTGACCGGGGGCTGCGCCTCGGCCTTGGCGTCACCGGCGGTGTCACCCTCGCGTCGCTGCTCGACGCCTGCGCCACCGGACCAAGCGGCACGGGTCCCACGCCGCCGCCCGGCGCCACCGTCATCCGCGCTCTGCTTTTCGACCAGGTCGGCTATGACCCAACCGTGCTGCAGGCACTGGCGAACAAGTTCCGCACTCTTCACGACAACAAGGTCTTCGTCTCGATCGAGACCGCGCACTACCGCGAGCTCTACGAGAGCATCCTCGCGGCCGGGCTGACGAAGCCGGCGCCCTACGACGTCGTCGCCCTCGACCAGGTCTGGGTGCCGGAGCTCGCGAACCGAAAGCAGCTGCTGAGCCTGAAGGACCAGATCCCGGATGATGCCCGGTCCGACATCATGCCGAGCCTGCTCGACGCCTTTGCCTACAAGGACACCAACTGGGCGATGCCCCACGTGCTCAACGTCCAGAGCCTCTACTACAACAAGAGCCAGCTACGCGCTGCGGGTTTCAGCGGTCCGCCGGCGACCCTGGAGGACTGGTACTCGCAAATGCTGGCGTTGCGGGGTCGCAGCCTGGTCCCCTACACCGACTCGTGGGCTCAAGACGAGGGCCTCGTCTCGGACTTCGTTCGAATCGCGGCGCAATATGGCGGCGACCTCTTCGATGCCGACGGCAAGCCGCTCCTGCAGCGGCAACCGGCGCAGCGCGCCGCGGCGTTCATGCGCCAGCTGATCGACGATCGCCTGGTGCGCGCCGATGTCGCCGCCAGCAACGAACCGGATGCCATGCGGGCATTCCTCGCCGGCGGGGTGACCTTTACGACGAACTGGAACTTCGTGTGGGGGGCGATGAACGACCCGCTCTACTCCCAGATCGTGGGCCAGGGTTCGGTCGCGCCCATCCCCGCCGCGGCCTCAACTGGAAAGAACGCGGCCTCGGTGAGCGGCTTCCTGGGCCTGGCGGCGCTGGCCAACAGCGCTCATCCCGACTTGGCGGTCGCCTGGCTGCGCTACCTGACGAGCCCGGAGGTACAGGCCCAGCAGACGGCCGAGCTCCCCATCTGGACCTCGCTGCAGAACTCGGCCGACCTGCGGAAAGCGAACCCGCAGATCGGTGTCTTCCTCGCCAACCTGGCAAACGCCCGCCCCCGGCCGAAGCTGGGTCACTATGTCGAGTCGTCCTCGGTGCTGCAGCGCCACCTCCACGATCTGGTGCTGGGCACGGCCAGCCCGGCGAGCGCGATGGCTCAGGCGCAGGCCGAGCTGATCGCCCTGCAGGCCCGCTTCTCCAGCTGACACGCTCCGGTCGGTCTACGATGGAAACGGCATGTCGCCCGACGCCACCTACTACCGGACCGGCCTGATCGAGGCCATCTTGCTGCTGCTCCTGCTTCTCCTCGCCTTTGGCGCGCTCACCATCATCATGCGCGAGCGGTGGCTAGCGTTAGGCGCCACGGAATCGTTGCTGGCGCGGCTGGCGGCGTCGGCCGTGGTGGCCTCGGTCGCGGTTGGCGGACTCAGCGGCGTCGTCCTCAACCTCCTCCAGGGCAGCGCGTTTTCCGACACCACGCTGTCGGCCGCCGCGTCACGTAACCAGGCACTGCTGGGCATCGCGCTCGCACTGGCGTTGACAATCGTAGGGATCATCCGGATCGAGATGTATCACCGTCACCTCTTGAGCCCGCCCGTCCAGGAAGAGGACGCCGAGTGGAGGGTCGAGCCCGGCCGCTGACTAGGACGTGCTCGGGCTCGGCGTCACCACAATCTGGGAAGCCGGGATCTCCCCATCCAGCAGGTTCCACTTGGTGAGGATCTGGCGGTAGGTCCCGTCCTGGTAGATGGCCATCATGGCCTGCTGCATCGCCTTGAGCAATTCGCCGTTCTTGGGGTCGATCCCAATCCCCTCGGCATTCATCTTGAAGGGGCTGCCGGCCTGCTCCAGCTGGTCGGGGGTTTGTTTCACGAAGTAGGCGGCGACCGGCGAGTCATCGAGGGCGGCGTCGACGCCACGCTGCTTGAGAATCAGCACCGCCTGGAGATCGGTCGGGTATACCTGCTTGTTGATCTTGCTGTCCTTGCAGGCGGCGCCGTTCAACTCATCGATGCTGTTCTCTTCCGGACTCTGCACCTGGACCGAGACCTTCTTACCGCAGAGGTCGCTTAGCGTGGTGATCCCTGCGGAGTTGCCTTTGCGCACCAGGATCGCCTGCCCGGCGCGGAAATAGGCGACGAGGGCGACCTGGCGCTGTAGGTCGGGGGTTACCTGCAGGGCGGAGATGATGGCGTCTCCCTTCTTGGCCAGCAGGGCGCCCACGATTTGCGGCGAGTCGGTTTTCTGGATGGTCGCCGTCAGCCCCATCTTGGCGGCGAGCGCCTGCGCGATGTCGATGTCAAAGCCGACCGCCTGGTTATTTGTGTCCATCGATTCCTGGGGCGGGTAGGTGGTGTCGGAGAGAAACGTGACGGTGCCGGGCCGGACCAGGTTGGTGGGCGGCGTGATGGGCGGCGGCGTCGGGCTGGCAATCGCCAGCGCGGATGCCGAGGGCGAGGCTTTGACCACCCCCGGACCGGGAAGAGCGCAGCCACCGAGCGTCAGGGCGAGGAAGGCGCTCAGCGCGATGCGTCCCTTGAACGCGGCCGTCATCGCCCCGCTCCTCGCCCGAGCGGAGTTATTGTCATGGCCAAAATTAGCGACCCAATTCTACGACCGCCGTCCCCATCCGGCGCATCGGCTTTATGCTGAGCCCCTTGTCAGTGACACTCGACGGCCAGTCGTTGGGCCCCGCCGACGTAGTGGCGGTGGCCCGCCGTGGCGACCGTGTCAGCCTGGGGCCGCAAGCGAAAACCCGCCTCGAGCGCGCCCGCGCCCTGGTCGATCGGCTGGTCTCCGAGGATCGGGTGGTCTACGGTCTGACGACCGGCGTGGGGGCGTTGAAAAACGTGCGCATCCCGCCGCAGGATACCCGTCAGCTCCAGCGCAACCTCTTCATGAGCCACGCGGTCGGCGTCGGAGCGCCGCTATCCGAGGAGCTGGTGCGCGCCGGCATGCTGGTCCGGGTCAACCAGTTCTGCCAGGGGACCTCGGGGGTGAGCCCCGCGATTGCGCAACGGCTTGTCGACCTGCTCAACCACGACATCTGTCCGTGGGTGCCCGAAAAGGGATCGCTGGGGGCGAGCGGCGACCTCGCGCCGTCGGCGCACGTCGGCCTGGTACTGATCGGTGAAGGCGACGTCCTGCACAAGGGTGAACGGCGGAGCGGTGCCGAGGCGCTGCGCGCCGCCGGCCTTCAGCCCGTCGAGTTGCGGGCCAAGGACGCGCTCAGCGTGCTCAACGGCACACACTTCATGACCGGAGCCGCCAGCCTGGTGCTCCACGATGCGCAGCGGCTCCTGCTGACCGCCGACGTGGTGGCGGCGCTCAGTGTCGAGGCCCTGCGCGGTTCGCGTACCGCCTTCGATCCGCGCATCCACGCGGCGCGGCCGCATCCCGGCCAGGTTGCCTCGGCCGCCCGCATCTTTGCCATGACCGAGGGCAGTGGCATCGCCGAATCGCACGTGCTCTGCGATCGCGTGCAGGACGCGTATTCCCTGCGTTGCGCCGCCCAGGTGCACGGCGCGTGTCACGACGCCATCGACTACCTGGGCCGCGTGCTCGCGGTGGAGCTCAACGCCGGCACGGACAATCCTCTCGTCTTCGCCGACGACGAGGCGGTGCTCTCCGGCGGCAACTTCCACGGGGAGCCGCTGGCGCTCGCGCTCGACACCGCCAGCATCGGTCTCAGCGAGCTCGGCAGTATCTCCGAGCGGCGCCTCTTTCGGATGCTCACCGGCTTCCTCTCGGAGCTCCCCCCGTTCCTCACCCGGCACTCGGGCCTCGACTCCGGGTACATGCTCCTCCAGTACACCGCCGCCGCCCTGGCCACCGACAACCAGCTGCTCGCCACGCCGGCCAGCGTCCATTCACTGCCGACCTCGGCCGACCAGGAGGACCACAACAGCATGGGCTGGCACAGTGCCCAGCGCGCGCGCCAGGTCGCGACCAACGTCGAGGCCATCCTCGCGCTCGAGGCGCTCGGCGCGGCGCAGGGGATCGACCTGCTGTCGCCGCTCAAGCCCGGGCGCCTGACCGGCGAGGCGCACGCCGCCATCCGGGAGAAAGTTCCGACGCTCGACCACGACCGGGTGCTGGAGCCCGAGATCCAGGCCGCCATCGAGTTGGTGCGCAGCGGGCGCCTCGCTGCAATCGTTTCCTCCCCCGCTCGCGGGGGAGGGCAGGGTGGGGGCCGTTGACCATCTCCACCCCGATCCGCGCCGCGCGCGGCACCCAGCTCAGCGCCCGCGGCTGGCAGCAGGAGGCCGCGCTGCGCATGCTCTGCAACAACCTCGATCCGGAAGTTGCCGAGCGCCCGGAAGACCTGGTCGTCTACGGCGGCACCGGCAAGGCCGCCCGCGACTGGCCATCGTTCCATGCGATCGTCGCGGCGTTGCGACGGCTGAAGGGCGATGAGACGTTGCTGGTGCAGTCTGGAAAACCGGTGGGCATCTTCGTCACCCACGAATACGCCCCGCGTGTGCTTATCGCCAACAGCCTGCTGGTGCCGCGCTGGGCAACCTGGGAACACTTCTGGGAGCTGGAGCGGCTCGGCCTGATCATGTACGGGCAGATGACCGCCGGCAGCTGGATCTACATCGGCAGCCAGGGGATTCTGCAGGGAACCTACGAGACCTTCGGCGCGCTGGCGGCGAAGCGATTCGACGGCACGCTACGGGGCCGGATCGTCCTCACCAGCGGGCTCGGCGGCATGGGCGGCGCGCAGCCGCTGGCGGTGACCATGCACGAGGGTGTCGCGCTCTGTGTCGAGATCGATGCGGCCCGGATCGAGCGCCGCCTGAAGACCCGCTACCTCGATAAGGCGACCGCCAGCCTCGACGAGGCGATCAAATGGGCGGAAGAGGCCCGCCAAACCAAATCATCGACGTCGATCGGCGTGGTCGGTAATGCCGCCGAGGTCTACGCCGAGCTCCTGCGCCGCGGCTTCGAGCCCGACGTCGTCACCGACCAGACCTCCGCCCACGACCCGCTGCGGGGCTACATCCCGGCGCCGCTCAGCGTCGATGAGGCGGCCGACCTGCGCGCGCGCGACCCGCAGGAATACCTCGAGATGGTCAAGCACTCGGTCCGCGAGCACGTGGGGGCCATGCTCGGTTTCCAGCGCAAGGGCGTCGAGACCTTCGACTACGGCAACAACCTTCGGGGTCTCGCGCTCGAGTCGGGGGTCGCCAACGCCTTCGACATCCCGGGGTTCGTCCCCGCCTACATCCGCCCCTTGTTCGCCGAGGGAAAGGGCCCCTTCCGCTGGGTCGCGTTGAGCGGTGACCCGGAGGACATCTATCGCACCGACCGCGCCGTGATGGAGACGCTGCCGGATAACGAGCACCTGCATCGCTGGCTGAAACTGGCGCGGGAGCGTGTGCAGTTCCAGGGTCTGCCCGCCCGCATCTGCTGGCTAGGCTACGGCGAGCGGGCGCAAGTGGGCCTGCGCTTCAACGAGATGGTGAAATCCGGCGAGCTGGGCGCGCCGATCGTGATTGGGCGCGACCACCTCGACGCGGGCTCGGTCGCATCGCCCTACCGTGAGACGGAGGCGATGCGCGACGGCAGCGATGCGATCGCGGACTGGCCGATCCTCAACGCGCTCGTGAACACCGCGGCAGGTGCGAGCTGGGTCTCGGTGCATCACGGCGGCGGCGTCGGCATCGGCAACTCGATCCACGCGGGCATGGTCGTCGTCGCCGACGGCACCCCGGCGATGGCCGCGCGGCTGGAGCGGGTGCTGACGACGGATCCCGGCATGGGCGTGATCCGCCATGCGGACGCCGGCTACGAGACCGCGATCGACTTCGCCGCCACCCACGGGATCGACCGGGCGACGTGATGGGCATGGCTCTGAACCCGCGCCATTGATCCGCGCCGACTTCGCCCTGCGGCACGCCGGTCAGCTGGCCACCATGATGCCGCGACCGGACGATCCGCTCGGCCGCATCAAGGACGGCGCGTTGGCCGCCCACGGTGGGCGCGTGGTCTGGATCGGCGACGACCGCGACCTCGAGTCGCAGGTGACGCTCGACGGCGACCTGCTCGACGCGGCCGGCGCCTGCGTCATCCCGGGATTGGTCGACGCCCACACCCATCCGGTGTTCGCCGGCTCGCGTGCCGATGAGTTCGCGGAGCGGGTGAGCGGTGTCACCTATCACGCCCAGCAGTCGGGCGAGCGCGGCATCGCGCGAACGGTACGGGCCACCCGCGAGGCGGACGTCTCCGCGCTCACCGAGCTGGCGGCCGCGCGGGCCAACCGCTTCCTCGCCAATGGCACGACGACGATCGAGGCCAAGACCGGCTACGGCCTCGACCTCGACCACGAGGCGAAGTCCCTCGAGGTCATTCGACAACTGGCCGAGCAGACGCGGTTACGGGTGATCCCGACCTTTCTCGGTGCGCATACCGTCCCACCTGGCGTCGACCGCCGTGCCTATGTGCGCTCGGTCATTGACGAGATGCTTCCCGCCTTCAGGCCCTGGGCGGTCTTCTGTGACGCGTGGTGCGAGGCGAGCGCGTTCACGGCGGCGGAAGTCCGTGCCGTCCTCGGGCGGGCCAAAGAGCTTGGCTATGCGATTCGCGTCCACGCCGCGCAACTGGCTCCGGGCGAGGGGCCGGACATCGCCGCGGAGCTCGGCGCGAGCAGCGCCGACCACCTCGAATTCGCCACGCCATCACAAATCGCGGCGCTTGCCAAAGCGGGCACCGTGGCCGTGCTCTGCCCGGGCGCGAATTTCACGACCCACGGACCGCGCCCACCCATCGAGGCCATGCGCGAGGCGAAGCTGGCCATCGCGATCGCCTCCGATCTCAACCCGGGTACCAGCAATTCCGAAAGCCTGCCGCTGGCCATGAGCCTCGCCTGCGTCCAGTGGGGGATGACGCCGGCGGAGGTGCTGACCGGCGCCACCGTACACGCGGCGCATTCGCTGAAGCTCGACGGGCTCGTCGGCTGCCTGCGGCGCGGAAGCTACGCGGACTGTGTGGTTGTTGACGCTGAAAGCCCCGAGGCCATTCCCTACTATGTCGGCGTGAATCGCGTGCTGCAGACGGTCGCGGGAGGTGCGCTCTGGGAGCCCTCGTAGAGTGCGTCCCCAATTTCTCTGAAGGGCGGCGGCTCGACGTCATCACCGCCATCGCCGATGCGATCAAATCCGCGGGCGCCCGCGTGATCGACGTCCAGGCCGATGCCGCCCACAACCGCATGGTCGTTACCTTTGTGGCCGAGCCGGCACTCGCGGTCGATGCGGCGATGGCCGGTGCCGCCGTGGCCACGGAACGGATCGACCTGCGCCGCCACCGCGGCGAGCATCCACGAATGGGCGCGATCGACGTGGTCCCCTTCGTCCCCTTTGCCGACCTGCCGATGAGCATCTGCGTCGACCTCGCGCACGATTTCGGGGCGCGGCTGTGGAAGGAGCTGCATGTCCCCGTCTACTACTACGGCGAGGCCGCGCGCCGGACCGAGCGCCGCGAATTGGAGAAAGTTCGGCGCGGCGGCTATGAGGACCTGGTCGGCCACATCCGCGACGCCGACCGCGCGCCGGACGAGGGACCTGCCGAGGTCAATCCCAGCGCCGGAGCGACCGCCGTGGGCGCCCGCATCCCCCTGATCGCCTACAACGTCAACCTCAAGACCTCGGACCTGCAGGTGGCCAAAGAGATCGCTAAAACCATCCGCGCCTCATCGGGTGGTTTGCCGAACGTCAAGGCGCTCGGCTTCGAGCTCGCCGACCGCGGTCTGGTCCAGGTCTCGATGAACCTGACCGATTACCGCGTCACGAATATCTGGAAGGTCTTCAGCGTGATCCGTGACGAGGCGATGCGCCGCGGCGTCGAGGTCGAGGCCTCGGAGATCGTCGGCACCATTCCGCTGGATGCCGCCGTCGGCGTCATCAAGGAAGCGGTCCACGAGCCGGCGTTTCGCATGGACCAGATTCTCGAGAAGCGGGTGTGGGCCGCCGAATGACCGTCAGGGACCAGACGGTGGGCGACTACCTGCAGGCGCTGGCATCGACAGCCGCCGTGCCCGGCGGCGGGAGTGCGGCCGCCTTAGGAGCAGCGATGGGCGCGGCGCTCATCAGCATGGTGGCGAAGCTCAGCGCGAAGAAAGCAAAGACAGCGGAGGACCGCGAGACACTGACCGACCTGGTGCCAGAGTTCGATCGGCTCGCTGCGCGGCTGCTCGAGCTGAGCCAGGACGACATCGATGCCTATCGCGCGGTGATCGATGCTCGCAAATCGGGAGCGCAGGGTGAGGCGATGGGCCGGGCCTACGAGCGTGCAGCCGAGGTACCACTGGCGACCGCGACCGCTGCGGCGCGTGCGCTGAGCGAGCTACTCGAGACCGGCCTTGCCGGTGCCCTCGGCAATGTCGCCGTCAACCTTCCCGAGTTGCAAGGTGAGGCGGCCGCGCGTATCGAGCGCGCCTATCTCGAGCTACGGGCGCTGAAAGCGCAGTAAGCTGGCGCCAGCCATTTTTCGGGGGTGACCGACATGGGGAATCGATCGACGGTGCAAATGGCCGCGCTCGTCTTTGGCGCCATTTATCTCGCGGTCGGCGTCCTCGGATTTCTGCCGTTCCTGGGTGGCTCTGTCACGTTGACCAACACCAAGCTGCTGGGACTCTTCAACATCAACCTTCTGCACAACCTGGTTCATGTCGTGATCGGCATCGCCGGCCTAGCCGCGGTCACCAGTCTGCCGAATGCGAGGAAGTTCTGCCAGGTCGTCGGCGTGATTTTGTTACTCCTCGGCGTGCTCGGTGTCTTTGTGGCGAACCCGTTTGGACTGCTGTATATCGGCGGGCTCGATATCCCGCTCCACCTGGTGACCGGCGCCGTCCTCGCCTATTTCGGTTTCGCCGCCACGGTCTCGACCCGCAGCGCCTAGGGGAACCGGCCGCCGATAAACTCACCTCATGGCGGTACAGTTTCCCTCCTTCGAGAGCCGAACGGTCACGATCGACGGAGTGAACATCCACTACGTCTGCGGCGGGAGCGGCCCGCCGCTGGTGCTTATTCACGGTCTCGGCAGCTCAGCCGCGGTCGAGTTTTACTACAATCTCGAGCCGCTCGCCGCGCATCACCAGGTGCTCGCCATCGACCTGCCCGGCTTCGGAAAGTCCGACAAACCCGTGCTCGCCTACACGATCGACCTCT
>VBEQ01000152.1 GCA_005881235.1 Chloroflexota bacterium
CGAGGTTGCCGCGCGTGATCGGGCTGGCTGGCACAATGCCTGGAAAAAACTTGACCGCAAGCGGCTCAGAAGGTGGATGATATAAGCAGAGTCGCGCCGACCAAGCCATCGTCGCAGCAACACATTGCACAAGGGGTGTCCATGGCGGCAAGAATTTTGAGCGTCGACGAGGCCAAGCTCGTCAGGGCCGCAGGAGGCGTCATTCGTCGGAACGGGTCACGCGGTGCGATGCGGGTCGCCATCGTCCACCGCCCGGGATACGATGACTGGTCGTTTCCCAAGGGCAAGGTGGACCGCGGCGAGACTCTCGAGGAGACGGCGCTCCGCGAGGTCGAGGAGGAAACCGGACTTCGTTGCAAGCTCGTGGCGCCGCTCGGCTGTACCGCCTATGCCGACCACAAGGGTCGCGACAAAGTCGCCTGTTATTGGCTGATGGACGTTGTCGGCGGGCGCTTCCGAGCGGGAACCGAGGTCGACCAGGTTCGTTGGGTCACGGTCGACGAGGCCGCCGACCTGCTCAGCTACCGACGCGATCGCGCCCTATTGCGCGCCCTCGACCTCGAGGCCACCGGATAGCGCCCGTTCCTGATGGGCGTTGCATACGTGGTTCGGCACGCCAAGGCGGGTGACCGGTCCGATTGGAGCGGAGACGATCGAGCGCGGCCGCTGACCAAGTCAGGCCAGCGGCAGGCGGAAGCCCTGGCCGGCATGCTCGAAGGCGAAGCGATCGACAGGATCCTTTCTAGCGGCTATCTCCGGTGCGTGCAAACGGTTGAGCCTCTCGCCACCCATCTCAAGCTCTCGGTCGAGCCCGTCAAGGAATTGGAAGAGGGAGCGGGCGGTGACAGCGTGCTGCGCCTGATGCAGAAGCTTCGCGGGCGCAACCTCGTCCTCTGTACGCACGGCGACGTTGTCGAGGAGCTGCTCGAACGCCTGATCGCGCAGGGGCTCCTCCCGCGGGCTCGCGCGAAGATGGAGAAAGGATCGACCTGGGTGCTCGAAGAGACATCCGGGAAAATCACCGCCGCCCGCTATCTGGCCGCGCCGTGATCCCGAGCGGCTATCCGCGTAGTCCGGCCGTGTTGAGGATCGCGTAAACCACCCACGCCATCAGGCCGGCCGCCGGGATCGTCAGCACCCAGGCCAGCACAATGTTGGCCCCGACGCCCCATCGCAACGCCGAAAGCCGTTGCGAGGCGCCAGCCCCCATCACCGAGCCTGTCACCACATGCGTGGTGGATACGGGAAGCCCAAATTGGGTCGCGAACTGGATCACGGCGGCTCCAGTTAGCTGTGCGGCAAAGCCAGTGGCAGGATCCAGCTTGTAAATGCGCCAGCCGAGCGTTTTGATGATCCGCCATCCGCCCGCGTAGGTGCCAAAAGCGATCGCCGAGGCAGACAGCAGAACGACCCATACCGGCACCTGGAAGCGCTGAAGATGACCTGAGGCCACCAGCGCAAGCGTGATCACCGCCATGGTCTTCTGCGCATCGTTAGCTCCATGGGAATAGGAAACGAGCGCGGCCGTGAGAATCTGAAGATTGCGAAACGTGCGATTCAATGGAACCGGGCGTGCCCGATGTACCAGCACCAGCAAGACCGTCATGACGATCGCCGCCAGGATGAACCCGGCTGGCGGTGAGATGACGAGGGAGAGCACGGTCTTCCAGAACTCGGAGGAACGGACGCCGCTCAACCCGTGCGCGGCCGCGATCGCCGCACCGCTCAGCGCCCCCACCAAAGCGTGAGTCGAGCTGCTCGGGAGTCCCAGATACCAGGTAATGAGGTTCCAGGCGATCGCGCCAATCAAGGCCGCGATGATGACAACGAGGCCGACCTTGAAGGCGACGATCTTGGCGATGGTATTCGACACCTTGGCCTGGAAGAAGACCACGGTGATCACGGCGCCCGCCAGGTTGAGGACCGCCGAGATTAGAACCGCCATTCGAGGGGATACCGCCCGCGTCGATACCGACGTTGCAATGGCATTGGCGGTGTCGTGAAAGCCGTTGGTGAAATCGAAGCCGATCGCAATCAGGATCGTGGCCAGCAGTAAGAGCTGATCAGGCATTCTTGATCGAGGTCGCTTCCAGCACGTTGGCCACGTGTTCGCACTGGTCCATCGTGGTCTCGAGCAAGTCGTAAAGATCCTTCCACTTGACGAGGTCGCTGGGGCTGGCGCCGTCAGTGAAGAGTTCGGCCAGCGCCTCGCGCGTGACCCTGTCCCCCTGGTTTTCCAGGCTGTGGATCGCAAGCCGATGTGGGCCCAGGTTCTTGAAACCCTCCAGGTTGGCCACAGCATCCTGAAGTTCCCTGCCCGCCTTGGCCAGTAGCTCGCCCATTCGGCGGGCGGATTGGGTGATCTCCTTCACCCGGTACAGGTCGATCTTGTCGGAGACCTCTTCGGCCAGATCGACGACCTCGTCCAGCGATGACGCGAGTGAGTAGATATCTTCGCGTTCGAACGGTGTCACAAACGTTTGGTTGATCAGGTTGTAAATCTCGTGCGTGACGTCATCGCACTCGTGTTCGAGCTCGCGGAGGCGCGGATGCCTCGTCTGGCCCTCCAGCAAACCGTTGCGGAGCTGCTCGAGAGACTCGTTGACCAACTCTCCCTGCTTTTTGAACAGGGCATAGAACCGCCGCTCCTGGGGTACCAGGCTCAACCTCATGATGCACCTCCGCTACCGTGAACGTCCCCTGACAACCTTAAAGGAAGCAACCTGGGCGCCAATTGTTAACCGTCCCCCCAGGCGAACCTTTACCTTTGCGGCACAAGCTATGGATACCGCTGAAATTCCCCGCCGCTCCCGGGTTCTCCCCCTGCCGGAGCGGCTTTTTCTTTCATTGAGCACGGTCCGATCGTCTGCTACATTCGGCCAGGATGACGCGCTTCTGGCGACGGGGACCGGTAGCTGATCGTGGCACGCCCCCCGCAAAGACCGCTCCCAAGCTTCCGTTCGATGTCGCCCAGGCGCCCCCGATGCTCGCTGAGATCATCGACCACGTTGAAGAGGGCGCCCTCCTGTTGATTGGGACGGAGGTCCGGTGGCTCAACCCGGCGGCGAGGCTGATGTTCCCGGACATCGAGCATCCAGTTGGCCGTCCGCTGGTTGAGGTCGTTAGAGACCATCGAATCGACGGGCTGGCACTCCGAGCGCGCGAATCGGGGCTTGAGCATGCAGCCGAGGTGGAACTGCCCCGTACGGACCGCATCTTGCAGATCCGCGCGGTGCCCAGTCAGGATGGAGCCCTGATTCTCCTGGCACGAGACGTAACCCGGCTGCGCTACCTCGAGACGGTTCGGCAGCAATTCGTGGCCAACCTGTCCCATGAGATTCGGACGCCGCTAGCCGGCCTCGACCTGGCGGCACAGACCCTCTCCGCTCAACTTCCGGCGGAAGGGGACACGCGGTTGTTCATCGACCGCATCACCCAGGAGACTCAGCGGCTGGCCGACATCGTGTTCAATCTGAATCAACTCGCCGCACTCGATGCTGAGCGCATCGAGGTCGAACGGCTGCCCTTCTCTGTGGTCGACCTGGTCGGTGCACTCATCGATCGCTTTCAGGCCAGAGCCGTGGCTGGACGGCTGGTTCTCCGTGCCGAGACCTCCGCCGATGGCGCGACTGCCATCGGCGATCGTGCCAAGACCGATCAGGCGCTGCAGAACATTGTCGACAACGCCCTCAAGTTCACAGGTGTCGGGGAGGTGGTCGTCACGGCCGGCGTTGACCGCGACCGCGTCGAAGTCACCGTGCGGGATACGGGTCCGGGCATTCCTTCCCGTGACCTCTCACGCATCTTCGAGCGGTTCTATAAGGTGGACCGCTCAAGGGGAGGCCTGCCCGGTAGCGGGCTCGGCCTCTCGATTGCCCGGCACCTGGTTGAGCTCCAGGGCGGCACGATCGTCGCCGAGAGCAGCGGCGGCTCCGGAACCATCGTCCGAGTGCGACTTCCGCGGGACCCGTTAACCTCGCCTTAACCCGGCACGCACCAAGCGATAACGACGCGTGCCTAGCCTGGGTGATGGATCCGTTCGACTGGCAATTCGTGTGCCACTGAAGGAGGAACATCGCCAGCATGAAGTCCGTTCTCGTTGCCCTTTCCGCCGGTGCGGCTCTTCTGCTCACGGCGTGTGGAGGCAGTCCCACAGGCACCAACCCGTCTACCGGTGGCGCCGGCGTACCAACGCCACCAGCGGCCTCGCTCACGGGAGCAGGCGCAACCTTTCCCGCTCCCTTCTACTCGGCCGCCTTCTATGCCTACAACCAGAAGTTCAGCCAGGTGACCGTCAACTATCAGTCGGTCGGCTCAGGCGCCGGCATCCAGCAGTTGACCAAGAAAACCGTTGACTTCGGCGCCAGCGACGTCCCGATGTCGTCGACGGAACTCGCCGCCGCCGGCGGCGCCGACAATGTGGTCCAGATCGCCACCACCCTCGGCACCGAATCGCTCGCCTACAACCTGTCGGGGGTCTCGAACGGCCAGGTCAGGTTAACTCCCGACACCATCGCCGGCATCTTCCTGGGGAAGATCAAGAAGTGGAACGATCCGGCACTCGCCGCCGATAACAGCGGCGTCAGCCTTCCGAGCCAGGCGATCACGGTCGTCCATCGGTCGGATGGCAGCGGGACCACCTACATCTTCACGGACTACCTATCGAACGTCAGCGCCGATTGGAAGAGTGGGCCGGGCAAGGGCAAATCGGTGAACTGGCCGGTCGGTCAGGGTGCCAAAGGCAACGAAGCCGTGGCCACCACGATCAAGCAGACTCCGGGCGCGATCGGGTACGTCGAGCTCGCCTACGTGCTACAGACCGGCATGACGCAAGCGTCGTTGAAGAACAAGGACGGCAGCTTCGTCATCCCCAGTGAGGCCGGCGCCACCGCCGCCGCCAAGCAATTTCCGGACGTCACCCCTGCGCAGTTCTCCATCGTCAACGCGCCGGGCAAGGACAGCGCTCCGATCACCGGATACAGCTGGCTGATGGTTTACAAGGACGAGGCCGACAAGACCAAGGGCACCGCGCTGGTCGACATGCTCTACTGGCTGGTCACCGACGGCCAGCAGTACGGCAGCAACACGCACTATGCCAAGCTGCCGTCCAACATGGTGAACAACGACATCGTTGCACTCAAGACCGTTACCTCGGCGGGTAGCGCGCTCCTCAGCGTCCCGGCTCCGTCCTGACCTCGTCATGAGACGCGGGACTGCCGCCGAGCGGGTGATTCCGGCGCCGCTGGTAGCCTCGAGCCGCCAGCGGCGTCTTCTCGCCGGAGACCGCATCTTTCAAGGCTTGGCCCTCGCCTCGGCGATACTGATCCTGCTGATCGCCGCGATTTTCATGGTGGCGCTCTTTCTTCCCGCGCTCCCGGCGATCCGCCGCTTTGGCCTGGGCTTCTTCGTGACACGCACCTGGGACCCGGTGCGGCAAATATTCGGCGCCCTGCCCGCCCTGTATGGGACCTTGGTGACCTCGGCGATCGGGATCGTGATCGCCTTTCCGATTGGGCTCGGCGCTGCACTTTTTCTTGCTGAAGAGGCGCGGCTTGGCTTCCTCCGAGGTCCGTTGTCCTTTGCGGTCGAGCTGCTCGCGGGGATCCCCAGTGTCGTGATCGGGCTCTGGGCGTTCTTCATTCTCACCCCCTTGATGCGGGATAACGTCGACCCTTTCCTCAGGCAGACGCTCGGATTCTTGCCGCTGTTCCAGGGGACCGCCAATGGATACGGCTATCTGACGGCCGGTGTGGTGCTGGCCATCATGGTCCTGCCCATCATGGTCGCGCTCTCGCGCGACGTAATCCGCGCGGTGCCGCGCGCCCTCCGTGAGGCCAGTCTCGCCCTCGGTGCGACCAAAGCCGAGACGATCTGGTCGGTGATCCTACCGTACGCTCGCGTCGGCATAACCGGCGCCGTGCTGCTGTCACTCGGCCGCGCGCTGGGCGAAACGATCGCGGTCACCATGGTGATCGGAAACCGGCCGGTGATCGCGGCCTCGCTCTTCTCCTCCGGTTACACCCTACCGAGTGTCCTGGCCAACGAGTTCACGGAAGCGGTCGGCCCGCTCTACCAGGGCTCCCTGTTTTATCTGGGCCTGGTCCTTGTTCTGATCACCATCGCCGTCAATGTTCTGGCGCGGGTGCTGGTCTGGCGGTTCAGCGGATCAGAGCCCGCCTCGCTATGAGCCGCTTGCTGACCCGCGTCTTGCTCGACCGGTTCGTGAGCGCACTAATCGTTCTTTCTGTCATGCTCGCCGCGATCCCGGTCCTGGTCCTCTTGCTCTTCGTCCTGATCAAGGGTCTGCCAGGGATGCTGGCGCCAGGGTTCTTCACGAGTCCTCCGCACCCGGTCGGCGTGCCCGGTGGAGGTGTCTTCAACGCCATCATCGGCACGCTCGAGATCGTCGGCATCGGTTCGCTGCTTGCCGTCCCGTTCGGCACGCTGGTTGGCATCTTTCTCTCGGAGTACGGACGTAACCGCATCGGCGACACGGTCCGATTCGTCAGCGATGTGCTGACCGGGCTTCCATCCATTGCGTTTGGAATCTTCGGCTACACGGTGCTGGTGGCCACCCTGCACCACTTTTCGGCAGTCTCGGCGTCGGTCGCACTGGCGGTCCTGATGCTTCCTGTCGTCCTGCGGGCTACTGAAACGGCGCTGGTGCTCGTGCCCCAGTCGATGCGCGAAGCCGGGCTGGCGCTCGGTGCCCCCCGCTGGCGGGTGACGATCGAGGTCATCGTTCCGGCGGCGCTGGGAGGTATCGTCACTGGCGCCCTGCTGGCGATGGCTCGTGCGGCGGGGGAGACCGCCCCGCTGCTCTTCACGGCGCTTGGCAATGATTTCACACAAGTCGACCCGCTCCAGCCGATGGGCGCCCTGGCGCTCACGGTCTTCAAGAATGCCCTCCTCCCGTACTCAGACTTGCAGGATCAGGCCTGGGCGGCGGCCCTGCTGCTGGTATTAATGGTCGCCGTTACGAACATCCTGGCCCGGGTTTATGTTCGCCGGATTCAGCGCTAGGCGTCGATGGGAAAATGATGACGTGGGCCAACATGCAGGCTGATGTGGCGGCTCCCACCACCCACGAGGCCGAGATCGAGATCAAGCTCGATGCCCGGCACGTCAACTTCTTCTACGGTGATTTCCAGGCGCTGCAAGATGCCTCGCTGGCGGTGCAGGCCCGCAAGATCACAGCACTGATCGGCCCGTCAGGCTGCGGCAAGACGACCTTCCTTCGGATCTTCAACCGGATGCATGACCTGACTCCGGGCACGCGCGCCACTGGAGAAGTGCTGCTCGACGGCCACAACGTGCTGTCACCCGATATCGATGTCATCAACCTTCGCCGCCAGGTCGGCATGCTGTTCCAGCGCGCCAATCCCTTTCCCAAATCGATCTACGACAATGTCGCGTACGGTCCGCACATCCTGGGTTGGTCCAAGCAGCAGATCAGCGAGATCGTCGAGGAGAGCCTCAAGGACACGGGGTTATGGGAGGAGGTCAAAGACCGGCTTCAGCGGTCGGCGCTCAACCTCTCGGGTGGTCAGCAGCAGCGGCTCTGTCTCGCGCGCGCCCTGGCGGTAAAGCCCGAAGTCATCCTGATGGACGAGCCGGCATCGGCATTGGACCCGATCGCCACCCTCCGCATCGAGGAACTCATGCAAGAACTCAAAAAGCGGTATACGATCGTGATCGTGACGCACAATATGCAGCAATCGGCCCGCGTCTCCGACTTCACCGCGTTCATGCTGATGAATGAGCGCCGCGCGGGCGAGGTGATCGAGTTTGGGCCCACCGACGATATCTTCAACCGCCCCAAGGACAGCCGGACCGAGGATTACATCACCGGCCGATTCGGGTAAGAACTCTCGTCGTGGCCACCACCCGCACCCTTTTCGACCAGGAGCTTGCCGAATTGAAGTCAGGCGTCATCCGCATGGGCAGCATGGTCGAGCAGGCGATCGCCGAATCGATGCGCGCCCTGGTCGATCGCAACAATGCGCTCGCCAAGGAAGTCATCGCGCGTGACCAGGAGGTCAACGAACTGCATCGTCAGTTGCGCGAGCGGGCCTTCATGATCATGGCCACCCAGCAGCCGGTGGCCCGTGACCTGCGGCTGATCGTCAGCTTTCAACACATGGTCCTCGAGCTGGAGCGCATGGGCGACCACGCGGTCGGGATTGCCCGGGCCGCGCTCCGCCTCAACGACCTGCCCCAGCTCAAGCCCTACATCGACCTGCCCCGGATGGCCGAAATCACCGAATCGCAGGTGCACGAGATCCTGGGTGCGGTGATCGAGGCGGACCAGGACCGGGCTCGCGCCATCGCTGAGCGCGACGACGACGTTGATGTCCTCTATCACAAGATCTGGGATGAGCTCGTCGGCTTCATGGTCCAGGACCCGGCCAATGTGCAGCGCGCGGCTATCCTGCTCTTCCTCGCCAAGGACCTGGAGCGGATCGCCGACCGCGTGACCAACATCGCCGAAGACGTCGTCTTCCTGCATACCGGACGGATCGTGGAGCTCAGTTAGTGCCAAAGCGCATCCTTGTCGTCGAGGATGACGCCACGATCCGGGACACGCTGAGCTTCAACCTCAAGAAAGAGGGATATGCGGTGACCGTCGCCCAGGATGGCGCGGACGGCGTGGCCAAGGCTCGCAGCTCGCGCCCGGACCTGATCCTGCTGGATCTCATGC
Organism: Chloroflexota bacterium; assembly: GCA_005881235.1. GTDB lineage: Bacteria > Chloroflexota > Dormibacteria > CF-121 > CF-121 > CF-13. Next base: position 8,702 of record VBEQ01000152.1, read on the forward strand.
TCCCCGAGCTGAACGGCCTCGAGGTTTGCCGCATCCTCCGCCAGGAGGGCAATGTTCCGATCATCATGTTGACGGCCAAGGAAAGCGAGGTCGACAAGGTGATCGGGCTGCAACTGGGTGCCGACGACTACATCACCAAGCCCTTTTCGCTGCGCGAGCTGTTCGCCCGGATGACGGCCGTGCTTCGCCGCAGCGAGCAGCGGGACGTTCGTCCGGAGGTCGAGGAGGATCGGCTCGGCCGGCTGCGCATCGATCGGGCCGGACGGCGGGCAATGGTCGACGAGAGTGAGCTCAAGTTGACGCCGAAGGAGTGGGAGCTGCTCGCCTACCTGGTGCGCCGCCCGGGTCGCGTTTTCACGCGCGAAATCCTGCTCGAGCAGGTCTGGGGCTACAACTACCTTGGCGACCGCAAGACGGTGGACGTGCACATCCGCTGGCTGCGGGAAAAGTTGGGGCGCTTCGGCAAGCTCGGTTTCGAAATCGTCACAGTGCGCGGCGCCGGCTACCGGCTCGATCCCGTCCGTGAGCCGGCCGCCGAGGGCGAGCGTGCCGCGGGCGCCCTCGGCAACTAACCGGGCCGCCAACCCGTCGCTTTTCAGGCTTCGGCCTAGCGGGTCAGGGCGACCGGTGCGGATTCATGAACGCGTCGTGGATGACACTGCCGGCCAGCGCGATGCCGATCCCCGCGCCGACGCCGGCCACCAGGAAGGCGAGCCAGTCACCGGCCAGGTGGACGTGCAGGTAGAGCCCACCGAGCAGCAGGACCAGCGCCAACAGCAGCCAGGTCAGACGATCCACGCCGGGAGGTTAGCCTCGAGCCTCAGCCGCCATTGGCTCCGCCGAAGCCGCCAAAGCCCCCGGACCCGGCCGGCACGATCGTGATGCTGTTGGCCTTGATGCTGCCATCGGCCTCGCGCGTGCCGGTGACCGTTACCGTCTCGCTTTCCTGCAAGTCAGACGCTTGCCCAATGACGGACTTCCGCACGATCACGCTCTGGTCGAAGGTGATCTTGACGTCGGTGTTGCAGCGGGCGTCGTGGACGGTGAGGCTGTTGTTCGTCAGGTTGGCGACGGTGCCGCTGGCGCCACGGCGGGCCGCGGCTCCGGAGGCGCTGGCGCTGGGGCTCGCGCCCGGGCTGGGACAGGCCGCCGCCACCCCGCGGCCCCCGCCCAGGCCGTTCCCTGCGGTCCGCGTGCCGGTCGTGGATGCCGCGGCGTTGGCGGTCGTGCCGCCACCGCCGACCTTGTAACCGCCGTAGAAACCGCCGAGTAAGCCGATGACGACGACGAGCGCGGCGATGGGAAGCTTGATCATTGCATGACCTCCTGGGGGTTCACTCGTAGCGCAAGGCTTCGATCGGGCGGAGCCGTGCCGCTCGGTTCGCGGGATAGAGACCAAAGAAGAGACCGATACCGACTGAGATGCCAAACGCCATGAAGACGGACGGGGTGGAGATGACGGGGGTGGGCAAGGTCGACACGACGACGGGCAGGACGCGTGCCAGGCCGAAGCCAATCAGGATGCCCAGCGCACCGCCCAGGCCGGAGAGGAACATCGACTCGATCAGGAACTGCAGCAGGATGTCCTGACGCCGCGCCCCGATCGCCTTGCGGATGCCGATCTCGCGCGTCCGTTCAGTGACGGTGACCAGCATGATGTTCATGATTCCAATGCCGCCGACGACGAGCGAGATGCCGGCGATCGCCCCCAGCATCAAAGTGAGCACGCCGGTCGTCGACGCGGCGCTGTTGAGCACGTCCTGCTGGCTCAGGATCTGGAAGTCGGCCTGTGCCGGGTCCGAGATATGGTGCCGGTCGAGGAGAACCTGGGTCACCTCGGTGCTGGCCGCCGTCGTCGCCTCCGCGCTGGTGGCTTCGACGTAGATCTGCTGGACGTTGCGCCCGCGCCCGCCCAGCAGGTAGCTCCAGGCTGAGGTGATCGGTACGACGACCACGTCGTCCTGGTTGTTGAAGCCGCCGGAGGAACCCTTGGGGGCGAAAACGCCGATGACGCGGAAGTTCTGCCGGTTGATCTTCATGACCTGGCCGATCGGATCGGCCCCACCGAAGAGGTTGGTCGCGACCGTGGGGCCGATGACGGCCACCTTGCTGGAGGCGTCGACCTCGCCCGAGGTGAAGAACTGACCCGTGGCCACCTGGTAGTTGCGCACCGAGGGGAAATCCTGCGTCGTACCCGTCAGGGTGCTATTCCAGTTCTGATTGCCGTAGGTCAGTTGCGCCCGGCCGCCCGCGCTCGGGATCGCCGTCACCACGTCCGGGGACGTTTGCCGGTTGGCGATCGCCTTGACATCATCGAGCGTCAGGCTCGACCCGGTCCCGAACCCCTGCTGCACGCCGCCCGCGCTTCTCGCGTTGGAAGGAAAGACCGTCAGGAGGTTGGAGCCCAGCGATTGGATCTGCTGCTGCACCGCGACCGAGGCGCCGTTGCCGACGCCGACCAGCAGGATGACGGCCGAGACGCCGATCAGGATGCCGAGCATGGTCAGGGCCGACCGCAGTCGGTTCGACAGCAGCCCGTTCACTGCGAGGCGGAGTCCCTCGAGGATGCTCACCGCACCATCTCCGTCGCCACTGCCTGGCGTTCGTCGCTCACGATCACGCCGTCGCGCAGCCGCACCACGCGCTGGGCAAACGCCGCGATGTCGGGCTCGTGCGTGATCAGCACGATGGTCCGGCCCTGCTGGTTCAGCTCGCGCAGCAACTTCATGATTTCGAGGCTCGATTCGCTATCGAGGTTGCCCGTCGGCTCGTCGGCGAGCAGGATTGCCGGGTCGGTGACCAGGGCACGGGCGACCGCGACGCGCTGCTGCTGGCCGCCCGAGAGCTCGTTGGGAAGGTGGCTGGCACGCTGCAGGAGGCCGACCGATTCGAGCGCCGCCATGGCCCGCTCGCGGCGCTGCTGGTTATCGCCCGCGTAGATGAGCGGCATCTCGACGTTGTGCACCGCACTGGCGCGCGGAATCAGGTTGTAGGACTGGAAGACGAAGCCGATCTTTCGATTTCGGATCCAGGCCAGCTGGTCGTCGGTTAGCGCCGAGACGTCGTAGCCATCGAGAATGTAGCGGCCGGAGGATGGCTGATCGAGGCATCCGATCAGGTTCATCAGGGTGCTCTTACCCGAGCCCGAGGGGCCCATGATGGCGACGAACTCGCCCTCCGGAATGTGGAGGGAAATTCCTTTGAGGGCGGCTACCTCCACCTCGCCGGCGAGGTAGACCTTTGTTATGCCCTCGAGGGTGATCACCCGCCGCCGCCCCGGACGACGCCTCCGCCGCCGAAGCCGCCGCCACCGCCGCGGACGAGGCTGTTGCCGTTCGTCGTCGTGCCGGCCGATGTACGGATCGTCGGGAGCACCACGATGTCACCTTCGTTGAGGCCGGCCTTGATCTCGGTGTACGTGTCGCCAACCACGCCGGTGATGACCTCCGTCGGGACTTGCTGGCCTTTCGAAAGGACGGTCACCATCGAGGTTCCGCCCGTGGTTCGCACCGCTGCGTTGGGCACCCGGACGGCATTGTCCGCGTTGGCGACGGTGACCGACGCATTCGCGGTCATCCCCTCGCGCAGGCGGGGATCGGTACGGTTGAGGATGAAGCTGACGTAGTAGTCGACGACGTTGGAGACCACGGTGGCGCTCGGACTGATGCTCAGCACGTGGCCGGAGATGGTCAGATTCGGGATGGCGTCGAAGGTGAAGGCGACCGTTTGATTGGCCGCCAGCCGGGCCGAATCGGTCTCGGCAAATGGCATCACGGCGACGAAACTGCTGGTGTCGTCGATCACCATGAACCCGGACGAGCCGCCGGACCCACTGGTGGAGGGTTGCGGGGCGAGGGATCCGGGTGCTTGCGCCGTCCCGCCTCCTGCCGTCTCTCCCGGGACCCCGGTGATGCTGATCACCACGCCGGAGGTCGGGGCGATGAGCGTGGCCTGGTTGAGCGAAACCTGGGCCGCCGCCACCTGCGCTTGTGCGGCCGCCACCTGTGCCTGGCCGGACGCCAGCGCATTCGGTTTGACCTGGGTCTGCACCGCCAGGTTGTCACGCGAGGAGGTGATCTGCTGCGACGCCGAATTGATCCTCGACTGGCCGCTGATCGCATCCATGTGCTGCTTACTCTGGTCATTGGCCAACTGCGCCCTGGCCTGGGAACAGGCAACCGAGGCGGGATCGATGCCGCAATCGCTATTGACCTTTGCCTGGTCACTGGCGACCGTCGCGGCGTCGGCCTGGTTGGTGGCATTCACGGAGGCCACGGTGTCGTTGTAATTCTGCTGCGCATTGCTGACTTGATGCTGCAGTTGCGCGACCTGCGCCCCAGTCAGCGGCGACTGTGTCGCCTGCAGATTGGCCTGGGCCGAGGCCAGCGAGGCCTGTGCCTGGGCGAGTGCGGCCTGCTGTGTCGACGAGTCGATCCTCGCCAGCACCTGGCCCGCCGTCACCTTGTCGCCGACCTTGACGTCGACCTCTGTCAAGACCCCGGTTTGTTTGAAATTCACGTTCATCCGGCCGACCGGCAAGAGGGAGCCGGTTCCGCTGACAACCGAGGTCACCGAGCCGCGGTCGGCGGCGGCGGTGCGAATCGTGGCGGCCGCGGGTTGCGCGAACACGGTGTCGCGGGCGATCAGGCCGCTCAGAAGCACCCCGATCAGGCCGAGACCGACCAGCCAGGCGCGCGTGCCCGTGAGCCAGAAGCGTCGCCGAAGGGGTGGCAATGGTTTGAGCGTGGGAGCTTGCCGCATCAAACCTTTCCCGGCGCGTTGATGTGGATCATTTTTGAATGCCCCCTACGGAGTCGCTGACGGTTGGGCCTGGAAGTTGCCCAGCGTGACTCCTATGGAAATGTGCTGTCCATTCCGTGTCACCGAGAGGGTGACGCGGTCGCCGACGTTCTTGGTGTCGAGGTACTGGGTGAGCGCCTCGATGGTCGTAATCGCGTGGCCGTCGATGGCGGTGATCACGTCATCGTTGGCGGAGGCCTGCCCGTCGGCCCGCAAGCCGGCCTTGGCCGAGGGCCCACCGGGCACGACCTGGACGACCAGCACCCCCGACTTCTCACTCAGGCCAAGCTGATCCGCCGTGCTGGCGGTCAGCGTCTGACCGCTGATGCCCAGCCAGGGATGCTGGATGGCCACGCCCTTCTCCAGCGATGGCAACAGGGACGCGGCGCGATTGATGGGGATGGCGAAGCCGACGCCGACGTTCCCCTCGACCGGACTCTGGATCGAATCGTTGACGCCGATCAACTGGCCGCGACCGTCGAGCAGCGCGCCGCCGGAGTTCCCGGGGTTGATCGGCGCGTCGGTCTGGATCATGCCGGTGAGCGCCCGTCCGTTGGGGGCGGTCGTGCCGCGATTCAAGCCGGAGATGATCCCGGCCGTGAACGAACCCTGAAGGCCGAACGGCGAACCGATGGCGAGCGCGGTGTCGCCGACCTGCAGGCTGTCGGAGTTGCCCAGGGGCAGCGGGTGAAGTTGGTCCGCCGAGACGGAGACTTTGACCACGGCGAGGTCCGCGCTTTGGTCGACACCCTTCACCTGGCCGGTCGTCGTGCGGCCGTCGCTGAAGGTCACGCGGATCTGGTTGGCACCCGATACCACGTGCGCGTTGGTGAGGATGTCGCCCTGGGTGTCGACCACGATCCCGGAGCCCTCCGCCTGGCTGAAGGAACGTGGACCGGCCGAGCTGGTGGAGGCATTGATCGTCACCACGCCGTTTTTGGCTTGCTGGTAGATGGCGGCGAACGATCCGGGCGAGGCGGCGGGTGCCCCAACGCCGGGGGCCACCGTGGCGACCGCGCTCGGGCTGGTGCCGGTGTTGCGATGGCTGACCAGGACGGCGCCGACCGCGCCGCCGGCGACACTGCCGATGACCAGCCCGGCGGCGAGCATGGCGGCTGCCATGCTGCGCGCCGGACGGTGGGGAAAGGAGGGAACGGACTGAACGGGTTCGACGGGCGCCGGCGGTTCGGGCGCGACGGGAGTCTCGAAGAAGTCCGGCGCGAACGGATCCCGCATATGCGAGACCCATGCTGCGCGCGAGCGATGAGCCGCCTGTGAAAGGCGGCTAAGAGCTCGCTAAGACTTTTGGACCGGCAGCTCGACCGTGAACGCCGCCCCGCCGCGGGGATTGTTGGCGGCGCTCACCTGGCCGCCGTGCTCTTTCGCAATCCAGCGCGCGATCGCCAGGCCCAGACCGGTCCCTTCGCCCGATCGCGCCGCATCGGATTGGTAGAAGCGCTCGAAGACGCGCTCAAGGTCTTCCGCCGGGATACCCGGGCCGTCATCGACAACCATCACCCGCGCCGCCTGGTGACCGTTATCCAGCTGCAGCTGAATCCGGCCGCCCTCGTGTGTGTGCTTGAAGGCGTTATCGATCAGAATCCAGAGCAGCTGCTTGATGGCGTCGGCGTTGCCCTGGACCGGCACCGGCACACCGTCCAGCAGCTCGATGCGACGTAGCGGTTGAAGCGTCTGCGCCTGCCGCGTAACCTCCTGCATGATGGGAAGCAGATCGATTGGCGCCTTGTCCAGGTGATAACCGGCATCGGCGCGCGCGAGCGTCAGCAAGTCCTGCACCATCCGACTCATCCGCTCACTCTCGCCCGCGATGTCATTGAGGGCGGCGAGGCGGTCATCCGTTGCGATGTCCTGCCGTTTGAGCAGCAGGCCGACATTGCCACGGATCGTTGTCAACGGGGTCCGCAGCTCATGCGACGCGTCCGCCACGAAGCGCCGCTGGGCGATCAGCGCGGATTGGAGCCGGTGGTACGCATCCTCCAGCTGCCGCAGCATCTGGTTGAAGCTCCGCTGGAGCCGGCCCACCTCGTCGTCCGGCTCGCTCTCGGGCAGGCGGCGACTGAGGTCCTGGGTTCGCCCGATATCCTCCGCGGTATTCGCCATCGCAACGAGGGGACGCAGCGCGCGCCCCGCCAACCACCAACTTGCGGCACCCGCCCCAAGCAGGGTGAGCAACCCGCCAGCAACCAGGAAGAGCCGAAGCCCGCTCAGTTCGCTTTCGATGCCGGACAGCGACTTGCCAACCACCAGGTACCCGGCCGGTCCGGTCGGCGTGACCAGCTGTCGCAAGTAGACCCGCATCAGTGGGCCATTTTCGGCTCGCACGTTTGTGATGGTGCCGTGGTCCGATGGCGCGGACTGAAGCAGGTCGGCGGGCAGGATCGGGTCGGTGTTGTTGATCTTGCCGCTGGAGTACACCTGGCTTGGGTTGAAAACGGTGATCTCCACGAAGATTTCTGAGCTCTTCCCGATGTCGATCGGCAGCGCGAAGGGACTGGGTCGGAACCCTCCCCTGGATTCCAGCATTCGTAAGACCTCGTCGCCGCGAGTCTTAAGGGCCTCGTCCTGCTGAGTGATGAGGCTTCGTTCGACCAGCACGTAGACCAGCGAGCTGAAGATCACAACGGCGAGCGCGACAACGCCGGCGCCGAAGAGTGCAATGCGCCCACGAATGGGAATTTTCCGGCGCGCCCCTGTTCGGTCGCGGAGCCAGCTCGATACCCGGCCGGACGATCGTCGGAGAAAGGATCCGCGTTCGGTGATCGGCGTCCGATCTCCGAGAGTGGCGTTCATTCCTCCTTCAATATGTACCCAACCCCGCGCACGGTCTGCAGCAAGCGAGGGCGCCCGCCCTGCTCGAGCTTCTGACGCAGATAGCCGACGTACACGTCGACCACGTTACTACTCGCCCCAAAGTCGAAACCCCAGACGGCATCGAGCAATTGCTCGCGGCGCAAGACCTGGCCAGGATTTCGCATGAAGTGTTGCAGCAGGTCGAACTCTTTCGCGGTCGTCGCGATCAACTGGTCAGCCCGGCGGACCTCGCGCGTCGCCAGGTCCATCACGACGTCGGCATAGCGCAGGCTGCGGCGAGCCCGTGGGGCCCGGCGCCGGAGCAGCGCCCGCACCCGAGCAAGGAGCTCCTCGTAAGCAAACGGCTTGACCAGATAGTCGTCGGCGCCCTGGTCGAGTCCTCTGACGCGGTCCGCCGTGCCGTCCTTTGCGGTAAGGAGCAGGATCGGCACATCGCCCTCCGCGCGCAGGCGACGGGTCACCTCGAGCCCGTCCATGCCCGGCATCATGATGTCCAGGATGGCGAGATCGGGCATGCGCTCGCGGGCGCGGTTGAGGGCGATCTGGCCGTCCGGTGCGACCTCCACCTGATAGCCCTCATAGATCAGGGCACGACGCAGCGCCGCCGCGATCTTCGCGTCATCGTCGACCACGAGGACATGCGGTTGCTCAGCCATGCTCGCCACCATCTAAGCACGGCCACATGAGAATGACCTAAGAATCCGGCTAGGTGCCGTCAGCCGCCCGTAAAGATCGTCGCGAACATCGCGATGGCGGCGAGGGCCATGAACACGGTGGCGATCGCGGTCAGCACCAGGCTGAGCGTGCCGCTGACATAGCGCTTCATGACCGCGGGGTCTCTTCCCAGGAGCACGATCAACAGCAGCAGGGGAGGGGCGACGACGCCATTGATGACGGCCGCAAGGAAGAGCGCGCGGATCGGATCGAGGTGCATGAAATTCATCGCCACGCCAGCCACCGTGGCCAGGGTGAGGATGATGTAGAAAGTCGGTCGCTGCCGCGGCGTGCTGGCCAGGCTCCCCGGCAAGCCGAGGAACTCCTTGATCGCGTAGGTGGCGGAGCCGGTCAGGATCGGGATGGCGAGCAGGCCGGCGCCGATGAGGCCAACCGAGAAGACGATGAAGGCAAACGGTCCGGCGAGTGGGGCCAGCGCCGCAGCGGCCTCAGCGGCGGTCTGGACGCCCGTCCTGCCGTGCGCGTGCAGCACCGCCGCGGAGGTGAGAATGATGAAGTACATCACGAGGTTGGAAAACGCCATTCCGATCAGGACGTCGGTTCTGGCGGCGCGCAGCTCGGAGAGCCGCAGCCCGTGACGGCCCGCCTGGCGGTTGGTGGCGCCGGCCGCCGCCAACTCGTCCACCTCGGCAGACGCTTGCCAGAAGAAGAGGTATGGCGAGATGGTGGTGCCGAGCACCGCCACCAGCGCCATGACGAAATCCTTCGAGAATTCGATGTGGGGGATGACGGTCGCCCTGAGAACCTCCAGCAGCGCGGGGTGGGCAAAGAAGGCGGTAATGACATAGGCGAACAATGCGAGCGTCAACCACTTGAAAATCTTGAAGATCGTGGCATAGGTGGCGAAGACCTGGAGCGCGATGATGAGGAGCGCCACCGGTACGACCAGCCACAACGCGTGAATAGCCCCACGCGACAACAGCGAACCGGCCGCGGCCACCGCCCCCAGGTCGGCGCCGACGTTGAAGGTGTTCGCGGCGAGCAGCCCGAGGATGGCGATGCCGACCAGCCAGCGAGGGAATTTGCGACGCAGGCTGGCGCCCAACCCCACGCCGGTCTGGAGCGCGATCCGCGCACACAGCTCCTGGACCGAGCTCATCAGCGGATAGGTGAAGAGTGCCAGCCACAGCAGGCCATACCCGAACTGGCTCCCGACCTGGGAGTAGGTGCCGATACCGCTGGGATCGTCGTCGCTGGCGCCGGTGATCAAGCCCGGGCCGAGCCGCTGCACGAAGCCGACAAAGCCCTTACGCTTTTCCGTCCTCATATTAATTGATAGGAAGGATATCACGT
>VBEQ01000153.1 GCA_005881235.1 Chloroflexota bacterium
ATGGCAAAATCGACGGAGTTTTCCGACTGTCCGGGGCCGTCCATCGTCAGCGTCGACATGCCTCGGCGCAGGAAATCCTCTTCGATGGCATAGAGCTCCTCTTTGGAGGAGTCCAGTCCGGGGACGAGCAGGACGAGCGGCGGTGCGGCCGTTCCCACCGGTCGCCGGAAATTGGCCGGGATGACATGCCCTTCGAAGGGGATCTCCAGCCGGACCGCCGGCGGATCCAGATGTGGGAGCGCCCGGCGATAGATGGACACCGACCGGTCTCGGAGCTCGGCATGCACCCTGGCATCCTCGAACCAGAGGAACTTTCCAAGGTGGTAGCACCAGGACGCTCGCTGGTACGCCTGGGTGGCCGATACCGTTCGTCCGCCCTGCTCGGCGTCCCGACCCAGGCCCTCGTGCACCTCGCCGACGGCTTTCCAGTTCGGCCCCCAGGCCCGCCAGTCGGTCGTTTTCTTCACCGTCTCGTCGAAGTCATTGACGTCGATCCCATTGGCGATGAATCGCGGTCGCCAGTGGTGCGCCGCGACCTGCACGTTGTTCGTGGTTTCGAGTGCGCTCAATGCCATCGTCTCCTCTGCGAAATCGATCCACCATAGATAATGAACCACGACGCATGACGGATTCCGAAACTCCCTCGAGTCGCGTCGACCTCCGCAAACAGATGCGTGAAATCGTCCGTATGCGGCAGGAGATGAGCGCCAAATCGCCAGAGCAGCGTCGTACCACGACCCGCGCTGTCGCTCGCATCCTGGACGACGTCCACCTCGAGGGCCGGATGGGCAAGTTCGTGGTCGAGTCCGACGAGCCGCTGGCGCGCGGCGGTACCGAGAAAGGCCCCTCGCCGCTCCAGTACCTGATGATGGGGACCGCGTTTTGACTCCTCACCCAGCTGGCGCGGTTCGCGCCACTCTACGAGGTGCCGATCGAGGATGCATCGGCGGACGTCCGGGCGACCTTCAGGAATACCGAGAAATATGACGTCGACGACGCGCCCGCCTACTTCGATGAGGTCGTGATCGAGCTCGCGGTGAGTAGTCCCGCGGCCCCCGCCAATGTACGCCAGCTCGTCACCCACGCCGAGCGGGGCTGCCACGCCGCCCAGTCGCTGGCGCATCCCGTACCCGTCCACCTGACCACGACCCTCAACCAGCGGCCGCTTGCCTAACGCGGCTCCCACCCTGACCCTTCCCCGCACGCGAGGGAGGAAATGAGGTCGCCCCGAGATCGGCGAGGAGCACCATCGCACAGTTGCGGCCGGGAAGGCCGGACACCGACCCGCCGGGATGGGTGCAGGCACCTGTCTGGTAGAGGCCGGTGACCGGCGTGCGGTAGTTCGACCAGCCTTCGACCGGCCGGAACCAGCCGCTCTGGTCGGGCGTGCTCGCGCCTCCATGACACGACCCGCGCCAGTTGGCGGGATTCCGCCGCTCCAGGTCGAGCGGACTCGAAACCGCGCGGCCGAGCACGATCGCCGGCGAGAGATTCGTGGTCAGCGCCGCGACCGATTCGAACAGGCGGTCGGCGACCTCATCCTTGACCTCGTCCCAGTACTGCGGGCCCTCGGCCAGCTCGTAGGGCAGGAAGCTGATCAGCTTGAAGGTGTGCTGGCCCGCCGGCGCGCGCGAGGGATCGATTACCGTCGGCGTCAGCGCCAGGATGACCGGATCGTCCAGATCGAGGCGGCCGGCGCGAAAGGCCGCGAGCATGCGCGCCAGCGACGCGAGCGATTCGAGACCGCCCATGGTGACGCTCGCCATCGGGCCGGCTTCCGTCTTGAATCGCGGCGGCTCACTCAATGCGTAGTGCGCCGTGAACATCGTGATGCTCGGCTTCCAGCGGGCGATGCCCGCGGCGTAGTCCGGCCCGAGGTTCGTGTCGCCCACGATATCGGGGAGGTGGCGGATGTGGATCGAGGACACGACCGCCTTTGCCGCGGCGTAGGTCGACCCGTCCGCGGTGACGACGCCGGTCGCGCGCCCCCCCTCGACCACAATTCTGGTGACCGGCCGGGAGGTCAGGATGGTGCCGCCGTTCTCTTCGATGATCCGCGCCAGCGCCAGCGGCAGGCGGATCGACCCGCCTTCGGGCAGGATCCAGCTGAAGCGCTGGCGGCCGGCGACCAGGGAGAAGGCGAGCGTGCCGGTTTCGGACTCGTCGAGTGGATGCAGCGTCATGAATGCGATCCAGCCGAAGAAGGCCCGGACGTGCTCCTCCTGGAACCGCGCGGTGATCACGTCGAGGGCGCTGGCGTGACGAATCGCGACGCCGCGGTCGCCCAGCGCACCGGCTTGCGTCCGGGCCAGCACCTCGGCCGGCCGACGTGGCGGGTGCTCGCGCTCGTCGTTGATGATCGGCGACAGGCTCTGCCAATCATTGAGCAACGTCCGGTATGCCTTCGCATCCGCCTCCGAGAAGCGCGCCAGCTCGCCACAGGTGCGATCGAGGTCACGCCACATCGTGATGCTGCGGCCGTCGCGAAAGGGCATGGTGAACACGGGATCCGGGTACAAATAACGCAGGCCATAGCGATCGAGCTGCAGCTCGTTGTCGCGCATCAGGGGGTTGCTCTGCATCAGGTTGTGCGCCGTGGCACACGGATCGTGGATGAAGCCGGGCAGGGTCAGCTCCTCGGACGTGGTGTCACCACCGATCCGGTCCGCGCCCTCGAGCACCAGCACCTTGAAGCCGGCCCGCGCCGCATAGGCGGCCGTCAGCAGGCTGTTGTGACCGGCGCCGGCCACCACGATGTCCCACTCGCTCACGCGGTGGCGCCGAGGTAGAGCCGGCCGATCTCCGGATTGTTGAGCACGCTGGGGCCTGGTCCTTCGAGCCGGATCCGGCCGCTCTCCATCACGACCCCGTGGCTGGCCAGTCCCAGGCCCGAGCGCGCGTTCTGCTCCACGAGCAGGATCGTCCGCCCGGCCTGGTTCATGGCGCGGATGGTGTCGAAGACTGTCGTGCGCGTCTTGGGATCGAGGCCCATCGAGGGCTCATCGAGGATCACCAGCGCCGGGTCCAGCATCAGGGCCCGGGCGAACTCGACGATCTTTTGCTGTCCACCCGAGAGTGACGCCGCCGGCTCGTAGCGACGGTCGCGAACGATCGAGAAGGTGTCGCAGACCTGTTGCAACCGGCGCTCGATGAGAGCGCCATCGTGAACCGTGTAGGCGCCCATGCGCACGTTTTCCCAGACCGTCATGGTCGCGAACAGGCTTCGCTCCTGGGGCACCTGCACGATGCCGCGCTGCAGGATGGCCCTCGGGCTGAGTCCCGCGATGGATCGGCCTCGAAAACGAATGGTGCCCAGCCGCGGACGCAGCAGGCCGCTGACGACGCGCAGCACGGTCGATTTGCCGGCGCCGTTGGGGCCCACGATGCAGGTGACGCCACCCTCCTCGACCTTCAGATCGAGCTCGTGCAGGATGTCGCCGCCGCCGTAGCCGGCGGTCACCCCCTGCAGTTCCAGCAGCGCCGCCATCGTCAGGTTCCGAGATAGGCGTCGAGCACCGCCGGGTTCTCGCGCACCGCTTTGGGTTTGCCGCTCGCGATCGCCTTCCCCTGATGGAGTACGACCACCTCGTCGCACAGGTTCATGACGAAGCTCATGTTGTGTTCGACCAGCAGGAAGGTCACCCCTTGCCGGTTGAGCTTGCGGATGTGCTCGCTGATCCGCTCCAGCAGCGCGGGATTGACCCCGCCCGCTGGTTCATCGAGCAGCACCAGCTCGGGCGCTGCCATCATCACCGCCGCCAGCTCGAGGAGCTTGCGCTGCCCGTAGGAGAGCGCGCCGCCCAGGGTGCCGGCGACGTGAGCGATCTCGACGAAATCCAGCATCTCCATCGCCCGCTCACGCTCGTGGCGCCACTGTCCGTGCGACAGCACCGCGCGCAAGCCGGCGCGTCGCACCGGCACGAGCATGTTCTCCAGCGCCGTCAGCCGCGGGAAGATGCGGGCGAGCTGGAAGGTGCGGCCGATGCCGAGGCCGTAGATTCGGTCCGGACCCAGGCCGGCGATCGGACGGGATTTGAATCGCACCTCGCCGGAATCGCGCGGGATGAAGCCGGTCACCAGGTTGAAGACCGTCGTCTTCCCGGAGCCGTTCGGACCAATCAACCCGGTGATGCTCCGGTCGGCGACCGACAGAGAGCAGCCATCGACCGCGATCACGCCGCCGAACCGCTTGGTGAGCGCCGAGATCTCCAGCAGGCTCATCAGGACACCACCGTGCGGGCCCGCCGGCGGTTGAGGAGCTCCGCGGCCGATGGCACGATGCCACGCGGCAACAGCAGGATGACCAGCAGGAACACCGCCGAATAGAACACCAGGTAGAGCCGGCTGGCGCCGAGACGGTAGGCAAATTCGAGCTGCGCCGGCTCCAGCAGCACCGCGCCGATCACGGGACCGCTCAGGGTCCCCAGTCCGCCGAGAAACGCCATCAGCACCATCGAGATCCCGATCAGCGGATCGAACACGAATTGCGGATAGATATAGGTGACGTAGTAGGCGTACACGCCGCCGATCATGCCGACCAGTGCCGCGCTGATGACGAACGCCGTCAGCTTGAAGGCGCGCGTCGGGACGCCGACCGCCAGCGCTTTGTCCTCGTCATCCCGGATGGCCAGCAGTCCGAGACCGAACTTGGAACGCCGGATCCACCAGGAGACGAACAGCCCCAGGACCGCCAGCAGGAGCATCGCGTAGTAGTAGGGGGTGTTGAAAAAGTCGCCGCCCCAGTCGTGCGAGTAGGGGAGCCCCAGCCCGCCGCCGCCGCCCGTCACCTTGACCAGGTTTTCGGCGAGCAGCTGCATCATGAACATGAAGGCGATCGTCACGATGACGAAGGTCGCGGCCCGGGTACGCAAGGCGATCCAGCCGATGCCCACCGCCAGTAGGGCCGACAGCAGGCCGGCCACCGGGACCAGCACAAATGGCGCGTAGCCGGGCGTGATGTTGAGGTGGACGAGCATCAAGCCCAGCCCATAGGCGCCAAAGCCGAAAAAGGCGGCGTGGCCCAGCGAGATGTAGCCGGTGTAGCCGCCCATGATGTTCCAGGCGGTCGCCAGCCCGATGTACATCACGGTAAACACGGCGATGTTGGTCGTCGCCGGATCGGGCGCGACGAAGGGCAGCAGCAGAGCCGCGATCGCGAGCCCGAGCAGGCCGACCAGCTTGAGCGGCCCCCGCCCTACCCTCCACCGCACGCGGGGGAGGAAGTTGCCCCTCATATGCGGTCTCGGACCCGCACGCCGAACAGGCCCTGCGGGCGGAAGATCAGGACGACCACCAGGATGACGAAGAAGACGAAGGTCGCCCAGACCGGCGAGATGACGACGGCGGTGATGTCTTCGGTGACCAGCATGATGAGCGCGGCGATGATTGCACCGCGCAGGCTGCCGAGTCCGCCCAGCACGATAATGGTCAGCAACCGCGAGATCAGGTCATAGTGGCTGCCGGGATTGAAGGCATTCGTGATGCCGAAGACGACACCGCCCGCCGCCGCGGTGGCGACACCGATGCCGAAGGCAATCGCCGACACCCGGTCGACGTCGACGCCGATCAACTGCGCGGCCGTGCGGTTGAGCATGGTGGCCCTCAGCGCGCCGCCGAACGACGTCCGGTAGAGCACCAGGAAGAGGGCGCCGAGGATGGCAATGCAGAGCAGGAAGCCGAAGACATAGACGTAGGTGATGTGAAAACCGAAGACGGCGAAGCTGGCCGTTTCGTACCAGGCGCGCAGTTGCACGTAGTTGGTCGTGAAGACGTAGCCAAGTGCCCCCTCGATACCGAGGGCGAGGGCATAGGTGACGAGCACTGAGAGCGCCTCGCGGTCGGTCTTGAGCGGCCGGATGAAGACGATCTGGAGGATGACACCCAGCCCGAACATCAACGGCATCGTGATGACCAGCGTGAGCAGTGGGTCCAGGTGCCATGACCGGAAGAACGCGAAGCTCAGGTAGGCGCCGAGGATGACGAGGGCGCCCTGCCCGACATTGATGATCCGCATGACCCCGAAGATCAGCGTGAGGCCCGACGCCATCAGGGCGTAGACGCCGCCCGTCAGGATGCCGAGCGCCGCCGCCTCGAGGACCAGCGTCATCGTGAACGGGTCACGCCCTCAGCTTAGGGCTAGGGCCAGTTGGGTTTGGGGTACTCGGGCTTGGCCGCGGCGACGCTCGTCGGATAGACGAATTTCGCCGCCCCACCCTGCCATTGTTCGATGTAGACGCCGACGCCGCCCTGCGGCTTCCCGCTGCTGTCGAACGACATCGGGCCCTGGACCGTGTTGTAGGTGCCCGAATGCAGCGCGGTGATCAGCGCTTTGTTCTCGATGCTGTTCGCCTTCTTCGATGCCTGGTCGACCACCTGGCCGACGCTGTACGCCTCGGCGGCGTCGGCGCTGATGTCGCCGGGCGCGCCGCCATACTTGGCGACGAACTCGCTGACGAACTTGTCATTGCCGTAGGCCTTGGCGTCCGGGGTCCAGCCGGCCGGGACCATGATCCCCTCGGTGTTGCCGGCGCCAACCTTGTCGGCGAAGTCCTTGCCCTGGTCGGGGCCGGTGGTTTCGATCAGCGATTTCGGGTTGTAGTGCTGCTGCTGGAAGGCCTTGACGAAGGCGACGGCGTCGGGCTCCTGCGTGCCCAGGACGACGACGTCGGCGTTTGCGTGGACGACCTGCAAAGCGAGCGGTGTGAAGTCGGTCGTCTCCGCCGGGTACACCTTGTAGGAGGCGGTCGTGACGCCGCCGGCCTCGAGCAGGGCCTTAGCCTTGTCAACCTGTGGCTGGGTGAAGGGATCGTCCTGCGTCGCGTAGGCGGCGCTCTTCGGCTTCTGGCCGCTGGGGAGCGACAGCAGCCACTTCGTGTAGCTGACCAGGTTGTCCTCCACGGCCGCGGGCTGCACGAAGAAGATGGAATGCAGGCCGCGCGTGAAGACCTTGGGTCCACCGCCGGCCGGCTCCGGGAAGGCATAGCCGTAGCGGTCGGTCACCGTTGAGGCCGGGATGGTGAGCAATGAGCTGAACGGACCGAAGACCAGAGCCACCTTGTCCTGGGTGATCAGCGTCTGGTAGTTGGTCACGACCTGCTGCGTGCTGCTGGCGTCGTCCACGTATTTCATGGTGACTTTGTGCCCCAGCAGCCCGCCGTTCTTATTGATATCCTGCGCCCACAGGTCATAGCCCTGCTCGAGCGCTTTCCCGTCACCCGAGAAGTCGCCGCTCAGCGAGACGGAAACCCCGATGGTGATTGGAGCGGCCGACCCCGGCGTCGTGGAGCTGCCCCCACAAGCCGCCAACAGCAGGCCGAGGCCCAGGCATGTGACCGATAGGGGCTGGCGCATACTCCCTCCTTGATCTGAACAAACGATTGCCTTATGTTAAACAGGCACCAAAACGATGTCAATCTACTTCCACCGATGCCCATCACGCTGAAGCAGCTCGCCGATCGGGTCGGCGTCCATCCCTCGACCATCTCGCGGGTGGCCAACAACGACCCCGGCTTGCGCATCTCCCCGGCGACCCGGAGCCGGATCGAGGCGTTGCTGCGCGAGACCGAATACCGGCCGAACGGGATCGCCCGCGGCCTCAAGCTGCAGCAGACGCTGGCGCTGGCGGTGGTCATCCCGGACGTGACCAATCCGCTCTTCGCCGCCCTCTTTCGCGGAGTGGAGGACGGCGCCTCGCCGCGCGGCTACAATGTCGTGCTCTGCAACACGGACGGCAGCCCGGACCGGCAACGCTTACACCTGGCGAGCCTCACCGCGCGGCGGGTCGACGGCGTCATCCTGGCCAGCACCTTTCTGCGCGACCCATCCGTTCGCTGGCTGCGTCAGCAGCGTATCCCTCACGTGCTCGTCAACCGGTTCAGCGACGACGGCCTCGATCCCTTCGTCGGCTCGGATGACGTCATGGGCGCGAAGGTCGCCACCCAGCACCTCTACGGCCTGGGGCACCGGCGCATCGCGCATCTCGCCGGGCAGCCCACCGTCAGCACCGGCGTCCTTCGCCGGCGCGGCTACCTGGCCGCCCTCGCCGAGGCGGGCGTCAAAGCGGACCCGGAGCTGGTCGTCGAGTCGGGCTATGTCGAGGACGGCGGCGCCCGCGGCACCGAGCGATTGCTGTCGATGCGGGACCGGCCCACTGCGATCTTCGCGGTCAACGACATGGCGGCGGTGGGCGCCTACAGCGTCGCCCGCCGGCTCGGCCTACGCATCCCCGATGACCTGGCGGTGGTCGGCTACAACAACATTCCGCTGGCCAATCGGTTGATCCCCGGATTGACCACCGTCCATGTCCCGGCACACGAGTTCGGGATTATGGCCACCCGGCTGCTGCTCGATCAGATCGAAAACGGTCAGCGGCCGGCGCGCCAGGTCGTCTTCCAGCCGGAGCTGGTCGTGCGCGGATCGACGGTGGTCGGGGCCGACGTGGAGCTGGCGCCCGCGGCATTGATGCGGGAGTAGAGGTTTGACAGTGAAAATAGTGGCTGGTATGGTAAGCAAACGTTTGCGCAAGCCGGGGGAACGGAGAGGGCATCGATGACCACACCTTCACCGAACAGCCACCGTTTGGGCTGGATCGGCACCGGGCGGATGGGCGCCGCGCTCGTGACTCGACTGCTGCGGCGCGGCGTGGACGTCACCGTATATAACCGCACCCCCGCCAAGACTGAATCACTGGCGAAGCTGGGCGCGCACGTCGTCAGCCGGCCGGTCGACCTCGCCGACCGCGACATCGTCATCACCACCGTCTCCGACTCGAAGGACTTCGTCGAGGTGGTGGCCGGCCCGCACGGCCTGCTCTCCGACGGGACACGCGCGCCATCGCTCCTGATCGACGCGTCGACAGTGTCGATGGAGGTTTCCGCCGAGATGCGCGCAACCGCGCTGCGGCTGGGGACAGCGTTGCTGGCTGCGCCGGTCAGTGGCAACCCCAATGTGGCTCGCGCCGGCCGGCTCGCCCTGGCGGTCTCGGGACCGCGCGACGCCTACGAGACAGCGCTGCCCTACCTGCAGATGCTCGGCGCCCGGGTGACCTACGTCGGCGAGGGCGAGGCCGCGCGCCTGGTCAAGATCTGCCACAACCTGGTGCTCGGGGTCGTAACCCAGATCCTGGCGGAGACCACGGTGCTCGCCGAGCGCGGCGGCATCGCGCGCGCCGACTACCTGGACTTCATCAACGGTAGCGTGATGGGATCGACCTTCAGCCAGTACAAGACGCCCGCCTTCGTCAACCTGGATTTCACCCCGACCTTCACGGGCCATCTGCTGCGCAAGGATTTCGAGCTGGGGCTGGACGCGGCCGGCCAGTTGAAGGTTCCGGTGCCGGTCTCGTCCCTGGTTCACGAGATCATCGTCAAGCTGATCGACGCCGGCCTGGGCGATGGCGACTTCGCGGCGCTGCTCGAGCTCGAGGCCCGGGCGGCCAATCTCAATCTGGCCCCGGACGCGCGTCCGGTCTCCGACGGGCTCAGCCCCGAAAATAGCGACGATGGCGCGGCCTGAGTTCACGGTGACGTCCGTCCCGGCCCCGGGACGCATGCACGTCGACTGGGAGGAACGGGTCGATTTCCGGCGGCTGCACAGCTATCGCCTTGGCCGCGCCCAGCAGGCGATCGTGAACGCGGGACTCGGCGCCGTCCTCGTCTTCGACATGAACAACATCCGCTACCTGACCAGCACCACCATCGGCGAGTGGGCGCGGGATAAGGTCGCCCGCTTCGCCCTGCTGACCCGCGGCGGCGACCCGATCCTGTGGGATTTTGGGTCGGCGGCGAAGGCACACCGTTTGCACGCGCCTTGGCTCAAGCCGGAGAACTCCCGCGCCGGCATGACCGGCCTGCGCGGCTCCGTTGCGCCCGAGGTCGGCCTGTCGGACGACGTCGCCCGGACCGTCAAGGAGATCATGCGTGGGCAGGGGGTCGCCAACGAGCCGCTCGGGGTCGACATCGCCGAGATGCCAATGGTGTTTGCCTTGCAGAACTGCGGCATCAAGGTGGTTGACGCCCAGCAGGCGATGCTCGACGCCCGCATGATCAAGTCGCAGGACGAGATCATGCTCCTGAGCATGTCCGCCGCGCTCGTCGATGGGGTCTACCAGACGATCTA
The DNA here is from genome assembly GCA_005881235.1 of Chloroflexota bacterium. Classification (GTDB taxonomy): domain Bacteria; phylum Chloroflexota; class Dormibacteria; order CF-121; family CF-121; genus CF-13. Next base: position 10,117 of record VBEQ01000153.1, read on the forward strand.
TGAAGCGCTCAAGCCCGGCATCCGCGAGAACGAGCTCGTGGCGATCGCGAACAAGCAGCTGTACGACATGGGCTCGGACGACGTCGAGGCCATCAACGCCGTGTCGGGCGAGCGCTGCAGCCCGCATCCGCACGTGTTCTCTGATCGGCTGATCCGTCCCGGCGACCAGGCCTTCTTCGACATCATCCAGTCCTACAACGGCTACCGCACCTGCTACTACCGAACGTTCAACGTGGGCCGTGCGACCCAGAGCCAGCGCGACGCCTATAAGAAGGCGCGCGAATGGATCGATGCCGGCATCGACATGGTCAAGCCCGGCGTCACAACCGACATGATCGCGAAAGCCTGGCCCAGAGCCCAGGATTTCGGCTTCGACAGCGAGATGGAGGCGTTCGGCCTGCAGTTCGGGCACGGCCTCGGCCTGGCCTTGCACGAGCGGCCCATCATCAGCCGGCTCAACTCGATCGACCACCCGGTCGAGCTGCAAGCAGGCATGGTCTTCGCACTCGAGACCTACTGCCCGGCCTCAGACGGCCATTCGGCGGCCCGCATCGAGGAGGAAATCGTGGTGACCGCGACGGGGCACGAGGTGATCACCCTCTTCCCCGCCGAGCAACTCGTCATCGCGAACGCCTATTGAGCACCCGGGTCGAGAAACCGCCGGCGGCTGAGATCGACCGCCCGACGCGGCTGCAGCTCTATCAGCTGATGGTCGAGCTGCGCGATTTCGAGCAGCGCGCCTACGAGCTGTTCCTCGAGAACCTGGTGCGCGGCACCAGCCACCTGGCGCTCGGTCAAGAGGCCATCTCCGCCGGTTATGCCGTGGCGATGCGCGCCGATGACTACACCTTCTGCACCTACCGCGGCCACGGTCACACGCTGGCGCGCGGCGCGTCCATGGCCGCCGCCATGGCGGAATTGCTCGGGCGGGGCAACGGCATGCTCCATGGCAAAGGCGGATCGATGCACCTGACGGACGTCAGGCACGGCGCGATGGGCTCCTACGCAATCGTCGGCGCGCACCTGCCGATCGCGGCCGGCGCCGCCTGGTCGGCGCAGGTTCGCAAGTCCGGACAGGTCGCGGTCTGTTTCTTCGGCGATGGCACGACCAACATCGGCGCCTTCCACGAGGCCCTCAACCTGGCCGTGATCTGGAAACTGCCAGTGGTCTTCGTTTGCGAGAACAACCAGTACATGGAGTACACCCCCATCCGGTCCGTGACCGCCGTCGAGCATCCTGCGGCGGACCGGGCGTCGGCCTACGGGCTGGAGCCCATCCTGGTCGACGGCAACGACGCCGATGTGATGTACGAGAGGGCACGCCAGACCATCGATATGGCCCGCAACGGAGGCGGACCCTCCCTGGTCGAGGCGCTGACCTATCGCCACGGCGGTCATTCGCGCGCGGACCCGGCGAAATACCGGCCGGACGCCGAGGTGCGCGAATGGCTGAGCCGCGACCCGGTCACGCGCTATCGCGAACGGCTGCTGGCCGCCGGCATCGGTGAAGCCGAGGTGAACGAGATCGAGACCCGCGCCCAGCAGAAGGTCGATGCCGCCACGGAGGAGGCGCGCAACGGCGCCCCCGCCACGGTCGACGCGATCGAGCGCCAGGTCTGGAGCGATGGAGGCGCCGCATGGCGGAACTGACCTTCCGCGAGGCGATCGCGGCCGGCATCGCGCAGGAGATGGAACGTGACCCGATGGTCTACTTCATCGGCGAGGACGTCGGCGCCGCCGGCGGCGTCTTCAAAGCCACCGTGGGCTTGTTCGAGCGCTTCGGCCCTGACCGGGTCCGTGACACTCCGATCTCGGAGCAGGCGATCATCGGGGCCGCCATGGGGGCGGCGATGACTGGCCTGCGGCCGATCGCGGAGATCATGTTCTCGGACTTCCTCGCGACCTGCTGGGACATGATCGCGAACCAGGTCGCCAAAACGCGCTACATGACCGACGGCCAGGTGTCGATCCCACTCGTGATCCGCACCGCCAACGGCGGTGGCACCCGTTTCGGTGCCCAGCACTCGCAGAGCCTGGAGAACTGGGCGATGGCGGTCCCCGGCCTCAAGGTGGTGGCGCCGTCTACGCCGGCGGACGCCAAGGGCCTGCTGGCCGCGGCCATCCGCGATCCGGATCCGGTGATCTTTTTCGAGCAGAAATCCCTCTACGGCGTGAAGGGCGAGGTCCCCGATGGCGAACATGTGGAGCGGCTCGGCGAGGCGAAGGTGCGGCGCGACGGCAAGGATTGCACCATCGTCGCCTTGGCGGCGATGGTGCCAAAGGCGATGCAGGCTGCCGAGCAGTTGGCGGCTGACGGTATCCAGGCGACCGTCGTCGATGTCCGCAGCCTCGTCCCGCTGGATACCCGAACGATCCTGCGCGAGGTGGTCAAAACCGGCCGGCTGTTCACCGTCGAGGAAAATCCGCGACTGTGCGGCTGGGGCGCCGAGCTGGCCTCGATCGTGGCCGACGAGTGCTTCGACGACCTGGACGGACCGATCGTGCGGATCACCACCCCGCACGTGCCGCTACCGGCCGCCGACATCCTCGAGGACGCGGCAATGCCGTCGGTCGAACGGATCACGCGAACCGTGCGCGGCTCGATGCGATAGCCGAGCGGCCTTACGCCGCTTTCGACGATCGGGCCTGGTACCAGCGCACGAACTCGGCCGCCGGCAACGGCCGGCAGAGGTAGTAGCCCTGGGCCAGGTCGCAGCCCTGAGCAGCCAGCATCTCCCAGGTTGAGGCTTCCTCGACGCCCTCCGCCACGGCGACCAGCCCGAGCGCGTGGGCCAGGTCGATCGTCGATCGGACGATCAGCCCGTCCTTCTTTTTGGACGGCATGTCGGTGACGAAGGTCTTGTCGATCTTGAGCTCATCGATCGGCAGGCGCTTCAGGTTGGTGAGGGAGGAAAAGCCCGTGCCGAAATCATCGATCGACACGCGCACGCCCATGGCCTTGAGCGGCGCCAGCACCTTGAGGGTTTCCTCGGCATCGGCCATCAGGGTGCTCTCCGTGATTTCGAGTGTCAGCCAGTCGGGCGGCACCGAATACATTTCCAGGACCCGGGTTACGCATTGGAGGAGCTCGGGATCCTGCAGGTTGCGGATCGAGAGGTTCACTGCCATGCGAAGCGTGATGCCCTCGCGCCACCAGCGGTCCTGTTGCTGGACGGCCGCCTCGATGACGCGGCGACCGAGCGGTCGGATCAGGCGCGACTGCTCCGCCAGCGGAATGAAGCGATCCGGTGCCAGCAGCCCGTGACGCGGATGTGGCCAGCGCACGAGGGCTTCGACGCCGATGACCTCGCTCGTTCCGCAACGAAGCACCGGCTGATAGTGAAGAGTCAGCGCGTTCTCTTCGATGGCGCGACGAAGCTCGAAGGTCAGCGTCAGACTGCTGGAATCGACCTCGTGTTCGAGGGTATAGAAGGCGATCCCGGCGCCGGCTCGCTTGGCTTCATACATCGCGGCGTCCGCGCGTCGGAGCAAGATGTCCGCATCTTCCGCATGCCGGGGAAAGAGCGCGATCCCGACGCTGGCTCGAATCTCGAGCGACTCGTCCTCGATCACCAGCGGTTCCTGGAGCGCCTGGAGGATCCGTGCGGCCGTCGCGCCCGCAGCGGCTTCGTCGACGACGCCCGGGAGAATGATGGCGAACTCGTCGCCGCCAAGACGGGCGACCGTGTCTGATTCCCGCAGCTGACCCTTGAGCCGGGTCGATACGTGGCGCAGGACGTCGTCGCCCCCGTGATGCCCGAAGGTGTCGTTGATCTCCTTGAACCGGTCCAGGTCCATCATCAGCAGGGCTAGCGGATGGTGCTCGCGCTTGCTGGCCAGGATGGCCTGCCGCAGCCGGTCGAACATCAAGGTCCGGTTGGGAAGGTCCGTCAGGCCGTCGTGCAGGGCCAGATGTTCGAGGGCGATCTCCTGTTTCTTTCGAGCCGTGATGTCCTCGGTCATGACGATGAGAAAGAGGGGTTCGTTGGAAGGACCGCGCACCAGTGACGCGATCGAGTTGCACCAGACAAGCCCGCCCAGCTTGTGCACGTAGCGGAGTTCCTGCTGCAGCTCGTGGCGATTTCCCTCGGATAGCTCGGTGAGCTGCGCTAACCGTCCTTCGCGAACATAGTCAGGATGGATGAAGGTGGCGAGCGGGTTGTGCGTCAACTCCTCGGCGCTGTAGCCCAGCATTCGCTGGAGCGCCGGGTTCGCCTCGATGATCTGGCCCGCAAGGTCGATGCGCGCGATGCCGATCGCCGCCCGATTGAAGACGGCTCGGAACCGTTCCTCACTCTCGCGCAGCGCCCCCTCGACCTGTTTGCGCTCGGTGATGTCCAGGAAGCTGGCCACCACCTGGAGGGCCTGGCCGTCCGGACCCACCACCGGGATGGCGTCGATCAGGACCCAGCGCTCGCGGCCATCGGCGAGTACGATCTTGTTCGTCACCCCGTGCACGGATTGCCGGCTTCGGAGGACGACCGGTCCAATGCGGTCGGTGCTCTTCAACGCCGATCCATCTTCTGCGTAGGCATGCCAGAGCTGGTCCGGCGTCTTGCCACGCATTTCCTCGGCGCTCAGCCCGATGATGCGCTCGCCGGCCGGATTGATCTGGATGATGACCCCCGAGGCGCTCAGCACCAGGACGCCGGAGGCGACGCTGCCGTAGAGCGAGCGAAAGCGCTGCTCGGAGGCGGCAAGGTCGATGTCGAGGCGACCGGCTTCGAGCGACGGCGCTACCTGGGCCGCGAGTAACGACAGAAGCCGCAGGTCGTCCGCGTCAAACCCACCAACGGCGTGGGTCAGCACCGCCATCGCACCCACCGTCCTGCCGCGCGCCAGCAGCGGGATGCCCACGGCGGCGCGAACGCCGTGTTCCAGGGCCCAGGGTACGGCGCCCTCCCACTTCGGATAGTCGTCGATGATCAGCGGCTCTTGCCGCTGAAAGGCCAGCCCGGCCACCCCCTTCCCGACCTCGAGGGTGCGCGAGGCACCCGCCTGGTACCCGCGGTTGTCGGCCAGGCTGTGCAGCAGGCCGGTGCTGGAGACCCACCAGTAGAGGGCCGCCCCGTCGACGCCCAGCAGATCGCACGCCAAATCGACCGCGTGTTTCGCCAGCGCGGTCGGCTCGAGGACGCCACTGGCCGCCACGGCCAGTTCGTGCAGCGCTGCAAGTGCCCGCGGGCCGACCGCTGGACTGGCGCCAGTGTGCTTGTCGACCACGGAGGATGCAACGTGCCTAGGTCGTAGCACCATGCGACTCGCCGGGACCCGCGCCGACCGAGCAGCTTATGGTCAAGGGGGAGCGCCTTCAGCTGGCGGCTACGTCCCAAATGAAAAGGAGCCCGACCAAAGGCCGGGCTCCAAGATGCGCCAGGTGGAGGCGGGAAGCTCTACCTGACAGCGGCCAGGGGACGGTTGTCGACTGCGACCGGTCGGCCGTAAAGGGCGGTAATGGCCGACGGCCTGAAGCCTTTGACGACCAAATAAACGCCCAGCGAAAACTCCCAGACTGCGATCGGGATTGCGAACAGCCCGGTCGTAGAGGCATGCTGCCCGATGACACCAAACAGCACGGCGCCGTCGCCAGCGACCAGCAGGGTCATTCCGGTGAATCCGAGCAGCGGAAGCCACCGTGGCACCAGGCGCGACTGGTACAGCAGCGAGCCTATCAACAGCGCATTGACGGCAGGAATGAAGCTCTGGCTGAGCAGGAAGATCCGGTCATACATGCTGATCAGCGCATGGCCGGTGACCAACGCATTCGTTCCGGCTCCGGCCTGCTGCAAGGTGACCAGCGACAGGACGCACGCCACGCCAGCGAGGATGGCGCCGCCTTCCAGGGTTCGCGTGGCGACAAAGCCCAGCGCGGCTCCCTCGTTCTGCCTCTTGACCACCGGGAACAGCGCGACGGCAGTGCCGATACCGGCGAGCGCCACGATCATCTCCAGGATGGCGCCAACGATGATGCCGGTATTCGAGCCATGCCCGAGGATGTAGTTCGAAGCGCGCAGCGGATTGTAGAGAAAGAGGGTCGGGATCGAGACGAAGCTGAGCAGGTAGAGCGCGCCTGCGGCAAACGCTGTCTTTCGAAGTGGACTCATTGGAAACTCCTTGTTGATAAGGTCATCGACGCGACGACCACGGATTGATGTTCACAGCGAGCGCCGTGTCATCGTGGACCCATCAACCACCTCCCCCCTCTTCTCGCCTTCATCGCGAGCCCCAGTTGTTCCCGTACCGAATCACGGCGTCGATGCGGTCTTCTGTCCGGGCCGCAGCCTCGCAGGCCAAGACGAACTCGATCAGCTCCGTCAGCTGTGCGTCGAGTGAGGCGATTGCTGTTGGTTCGTTGCGCGCGGTCTCCACTTGACTGTTGAGCTCGTTCATCACTCATCCCCTGTGGAAAGTGCCGGCGTGGAGGTCAGGCTTGTGACTTCGTAACCGTGCAAGGCTTCGAGAAACGGCTGAAAGCTGCCCCAGACCAGGCAGCAAACCCGGTGGCCGTCGACCTCGACCTCGGTGACCCCTATCGCCCGCGCGATTTGTCGCACCGGAGGCGGGCCGATGAATGTCACCTGAACTCGCTGGGTCGCTAGCTCCTTCGTCATACTTGTCAGCCTGAGGCCGCAGCCGGCCGCCCGAATCGTCAGGATTACTGAGTCGATGCGTAGTCACCATGGCCAGACCTAAGCACCGGATGGGCAACCTGCCCGCGGAGGCGACCAGCTTCATCGGCCGCCGGAGGGAGCTGGGCGAGATCAGAAAGAAGCTCGCCACGGCCCGCCTGGTCAGCCTCGTGGGGCCAGGAGGCGTCGGGAAGACCCGACTCGCACTACGCATTGCGGCCGACCTGGGACGTGGCTTCGCGGACGGCGCCTGGTTGGTCGAGCTGGCCGAGATTCGCGATGGGGCTCTGGTGACCAACGCCGTGCTCGCAGCCCTGGACCTCCGCGACCAGGCCGCAATCAAGCCGCTGCAGATCCTGCTCTCCGACTTGCAAAACAGGCAGCTGTTGCTCGTCCTCGACAACTGTGAGCACCTCCTCGGAGACGTTGCTCCACTGGTGGCCGAAGTCCTTCGCGCCGCGCCCAGGCTGACGTTGATCACTACAACTCGAGAGCCGCTCCAGGTGCCAGGCGAGCACGTCATCCCCATTCCGCCGCTGCAGGTCCCTCCAGGAGACGGAACGCAACCACTCGCTCAGCTGCGACAGAACGAAGCCGTGATGCTGTTTAGTGAGCGGGCGGGAGCGGCATCGGGCACCTTCGAGCTCAACGGCTCGAACCAGGCGGTGGTCGTCGCGCTGTGCCGCCGGCTCGACGGTTTGCCGCTGGCGATTGAACTCGCGGCGGTCAGAACCCGAGTCCTCAGCGTGGAGCAGATCATGGATCGCTTGTCTGACCGATTTGCGCTGCTCACCGGCGGAGGCCGGGCGGCACTCCCGCGTCATCAAACGCTCCGAACGACCATTGACTGGAGTTACGACCTCTTGACGCCGGCCGAGCAAGTGCTGTTCAGGCGGTTATGCGTGTTCGCCGGTCGATTCACCCTAGAGGATGTCGCGTCAGTTTGCACATCCAGCGACGTGCCTGCCACGGAGGTATTGGACATCCTATCGGCGCTGGTCGATAAATCGCTGGTAACGAAAGAGGACGTCAGGGGAGTTGCCTGCTATCGACTGCACGAGACCCTGCGCGAATACGCGCGCCTCAAGTTGGGGGATGCAGACGAGGATGAACTTCTCGAGGAGCGGTGCCTCGAGCACTACCGGACGACCTGTCTGCGATCTGCGGACCAGGCTCGATACCGGCTTCTCGAGTGGCTCGCGTGGGCCGAGCTG
>VBEQ01000224.1 GCA_005881235.1 Chloroflexota bacterium
GCCTCGACCGTCTCGCCCGGGATGGCACCCTCGACGAAAACGACGCGGCCGTCGAGGCGCGCAACCGCCGCCCCGCCGTGGGCGAGCTCGCCGACCGTGAGTTCCACTATGTGATCTTCGCTCGGAGCGATGCTTCGAGCCGCTGCGGGTTGGCCCGGCCTTTGGAGATCTTCATCCCCTGGCCGATCAGGAATTTCAAGGCCCGTTCCTTTCCGGCCTTGAAGTCCGCCACGGACTGGGCGTTTTCGGCGATGACCTGGTCGGCGATGGCCTCCAGCTCGGCGTCGCCACTGATCTGGCTGGAGCCCTTGAGCGCCGTCAGCGCCGGCCCCGGATCGTGCTCGCGGTACATGATTTCGAATGTCTCCTTGGCCATTTTGCCGCTGATGACACCGGAGTCGATCAGCTGGATCAGTTCCTGCACGTGCGCCGGCTTGACCGAAGATTGCTCGATCTCTTTCCGGTCGGCATTGAGCAGCCGGCTGAAGTCGCCGAGGATCCAGTTGGCGGCCGCCTTGGCCGGAGCACCCAGCCGGACGGTCTCCTCGAAAAAGCCGGCCATCGGCTTGGACGAAGTCAGCAGCGAGGCGTCGTAGGGCGTGAGGCCATAGGCTGTCACGAAGCGTAGCCGGCGCGCGGCCGGCAGTTCCGGCAGGCTGGCGCGGATCTCCGCCACCCATTTTCGGCTGACTTCGAGCGGCGGCAGGTCCGGCTCCGGGAAGTATCGATAGTCTTCGGCGAACTCCTTGGTCCGCTGCGAGACCGTCAGGCCACGGGCATCGTTCCAGCCGCGTGTCTCCTGGACGAGCCGGCCGCCGCTGTCGAGGACCTCGGATTGCCGCCCGATCTCGTACTCGATTGCGCGGTGAATCGCCCGAAACGAGTTCATGTTCTTGATCTCGACCTTGGTGCCGAGCTCGGCCCGGCCGGCCGGCCGCAGTGACACGTTGGCATCGCAGCGAAGCTGACCCGATTCCATGTCGCCGTTGTTGATGCCGAGGTACTGCAGGATGGCACGCAGCTCGACCACGTACTGGCGCGCTTCGTCGGCGCTGCGCAGGTCGGGCTCCGACACGATCTCCATCAGGGGTACGCCGGCGCGGTTGAAATCGACGAGCGAAGACTGCGCCTGATCGATGGCGCCGGCGTGGAGCAGCTTGCCTGTGTCTTCCTCGAGGTGGACGCGCGTGATGCCGCATCGGCGCGCTTCGCCTTTGACGTCGAACTCGAGGTGACCGTTGCGACTGAAGGGCAAGTCATATTGCGAGATCTGGTAGCCCTTGGGCAGGTCGGGATAGAAGTAATTTTTGCGGTCGAACTTGGAAAATTCCGGAATCTCGCAGTTCAAGGCGAGCGCAGTCCGGATCGTGCCCTCGACCGCGCGCCGGTTGATCACGGGGAGCGCACCCGGCAGACCGAGGCACACGGGGCAGGTGTGCGAGTTTGGAGGCGCCGTCAGGTAATCGGTCGAGCATGAGCAGAACATCTTGCTCTGCGTCAGCACCTGGGCGTGGACCTCCAGGCCGACCACGACTTCGTAGCGCGTCGCGACCGCGCTCACGCCGCCGCCCGCATGAGAGGCGACTGCAGCTTGCGGAAGTCGGCAGCGGCCTCGAAGGCATAGGCGACCTGCAGCGCGATCTCTTCGCGAAAACCGGGAGCGATCACTTGCAGGCCGATCGGCAGGCCATCGGCGAGTCCGCATGGCACCGAGATGCCGCAGACATTGCCGAGGTTCGCCGGGATGGTAATGATGTCGTTCAAGTACATCGCGACCGGGTCCTGCGTTTTCGCGCCGAGCGTGAAGGCAACGGTCGGTGACGTCGCACCCAGGAGCGCGTCGACGCGTTCGAAGGCCCGCTTGAAGTCATCGATGATCAGCGTGCGGACCTTTTGCGCCTGCAGGTAATAGGCGTCGTAGTAGCCCGAACTCAGTGCATAGGTCCCGAGTACTATCCGCCGCTTCACCTCGGGGCCGAATCCCTGCTGACGGGTCAGCATGTATTGCTCGATCAGGTTTTTCGCGCCCTCGGCCTGGTAGCCATAACGCACCCCGTCGTAGCGGGCGAGATTCGAGCTCGCCTCCGCCGGCGCGATGATGTAGTAGGCGGGCAGGGCGACGTCGCTGTGCGGCAGGCTGACTTCTTCGATCGAGGCACCCTGTTGCTCGAGGAGCCGAATGGCATCACGGACCGCCTGCTCGACGGCGGGCTCCATTCCGGCCACGAAGTATTCCTTCGGCACTCCCAGCCGCATCCCCTTGACGCCGTTGCGCAAGGTCGATAGATAATCGGGCACCGGACGGGGCGAGCTGGTCGAGTCGCGCGGGTCGTGGCCCGCGACCGCCTGCAGCAGGATGGCGCTGTCCGCGACGTCCTTTGTCATCGGGCCGATCTGGTCGAGCGACGAGGCAAAGGCGATGAGGCCGTAGCGACTCACGCGCCCGTAGGTGGGCTTGAAGCCGACGATGCCGGTCAGCGCCGCCGGCTGGCGAATCGAGCCGCCGGTGTCGCTGCCGAGGGCCCCGATGGCCTCCCCCGATGCCACCGCCGCGGCGGACCCGCCGCTCGAGCCGCCCGGTACCCGGTCGAGTGCCCAGGGATTGTGGACCGGCCAGTAGCCTGAGTTCTCGTTCGACGAGCCCATGGCGAACTCATCGCAATTCGTCTTGCCCAGGAAAACGGCGCCCTCCGCTTCGAGCCGCTCGACCACGGTCGCGCTGTAGGGCGGCGAAAAGCCCTTGAGGATCTTCGATCCGGCCGTCGAGACGACGTCGCGAACACAGAGGACGTCCTTCAGGGCAATCGGGATCCCGGTCAGCGGCCGGACGTCACGCCTGGCGCGGAGGCGTTCGTCGGCCGCCTTCGCCTGGCGAAGCGCCAGCTCGCGCGTGACGACGAGGTACGCCTTCGTCTTCTCGCCGACCGCCGCGATCTGGTCGAGAACCGACTCGGTCAGCTCGAGCGACGAGATCTCGCGGTCGACCAACATTTGGTGCAACTCGCGGATTGTTTTCTGAAAGAGGCTCATTCCTGGATCGCCTTCACCTTGAAGTACGCGTCTTCGCGGCTCGGGGCATTCCTGAGCGCCGCCTCGGCCGGCAGCGACGCTTGCCGCTCGTCTTCCCGCATGATGTTGCGCTCTTCCAGTGGATGCGCCGTGGCCGGCACCTTCGAGGTGTCGGCCCGTTTGAGGGCGTCGATTGCCGTCAGGATGTGGCGCAGCTGATCCCGGTAGCGGACGACTTCCTCTGGTGTGATTCCCAGCCGCGCAAGCCGCGCGACGTGCTCGACCTCGCGGGAGGAAAGCTCGGACTCGGGTTCGGGCAAGACCTATAGATTAGCGCGGGAGCTGCCCGGTAACCTGCAGCAGCAAGCCGAGGACCAGAAACCCCAGGACGAACAGCGGAGCGACCAGCGCTTTGCGCCAGAATGGTACGGCCCCGGCCTGCCGCCTCGTCGACCAAGCGGCGCCCAACCCGACGGCCACGCCATACGCGCCGAACAGCCCGCCGTAGAAGCTTCGGTGAGTAAGCAACGAAAGCACAACTGACAGGATTACGAAGAAGAGGAACCCGATGGCCGCGGTTCGCCAGGGGTGTCGTATCGAATAGGCGTTAAGCCGTTGCGTCAGCCCGAACACCCGCTTGCTCCCGAATCGAGCCTACCGCAAATCAGGCGCTGAGCGCGCCGTTCGCCCCAGCGCGGTTTCGAAGCCAGGGCCCGAGCAGCCCGGCGGCGGCTGGACGGCTGATGTGGAAGCCCTGGATGAAGTCACAGCCGTATTCCCGCAATAGGCCCTCGGTTTTCTCATCCTCGACGCCCTCCGCCACGACTTTCAGGCCGAGGTTGTGCCCGAGATCGATGGTCGAGCGCACGATCGCCGCGCCGTCGCGGTTCGTCGCCATGTCCAGGACGAAGGACTTATCGATCTTGATCTCCTGGACCGGGAGGCGCTTGAGGTGCGTCAGCGACGAGTAACCGGTCCCGAAGTCATCGACCGAGATCTCGACACCGGTCTCATGCAGGCGCCGCAGGGTGTCCTCCGCCTCTGCGGCGATGATCGAGCTCTCGGTAATTTCGAGGCTGAGCTTCTGGGGTTCAACCTGCCAGGTGCTGAGCAACTGGGCCACGGCGTCGGGCAGCTCGTCATCGAGCAGGTTTCGCGCCGACAGATTCACCGACACCCCAACGTCGATGCCGGCTTTCGACCAGGCGTGCACCTGGCCGAGCGCCTCGTTGAGCACCCAGGCCGTCAGCGGCTTGATGAGGTTGGTCTGCTCCGCGGACGGAATGAAGTCATCGGGTGGCAGCAGCCCGTGGCTGGGGTGGCCCCAGCGCACGAGCGCCTCGACCTTTGTGGGTCGCCCGTCCGGCACGGAGATGATCGGCTGGTAGTGCAGCACGAGCTCGAACTGGTCGATCGCATAACGCAACTTGCCGATCAGCGGCAGGCGCCCACCGTTGTCACCGCCCTCTTGATCGACCGAATAAACGCTGAAGCCACTTCGGGCACGCTTGGCCGCATACATGGCGACGTCGGCGCGACGCGTCAGCGCATCGGCGTCGTCGGCATGCTGCGGGAAGACGGCGATCCCAATACTCATGTTGACCGTGATCGGCTGGTCGTCGATCGTGATCGGCTTGCCGACGGCCTCCACGATTTTTTCCGCGATCAGCACCGCCCGCGGGACATCCGTTGCACCCCAGGGCACCACGGCAAACTCGTCTCCACC
>VBEQ01000225.1 GCA_005881235.1 Chloroflexota bacterium
TGCTCGAAGTTGCCCTTTAGGAACCGGGGGTTGTTGGCACGGAAGTCGTCGGGGCTCAACTGGTCCGTGGAGTGGATCTGACCTGTGACAAAGCCGCGGCCAAGCGGTGAGTAGGCGACGAAGGCGCGCCGCTTCCGAGAGGCCGATGGCCTTCACCCCTGCCCTCCTTGATGAGCTCGCTCAATGTGCCTACCGTCCTCACCAAGGCTGCTCACGGCCTGTGGCGTCGGATCGGGCTTGGCCGAATGGGTGCGGGTGCGGCGTTGTCGGGCAATGACCGCCACCGCGGTGGTGGCCGCCGCAGCCAGTGCCAGGTTACGCATCCAGGGTCGGTTCAGTCGGTGCCCCAAAACATGGTCGAGCGACAAGCTGCCAGGTCCGGTGAGAGCGAGCGCGGCGGAGCTCCACCCGAGGACCGCCGGGTACTCATAACCCCCCTTGCTGTTGAAGAAGCCGCGTTCAATGTGCATCGACGCGGCAACGATCATCGTCCCAGCCACGGCGGCGCTAGCGCCCGGAGCACCGAGCCCGACCGCCAAGAGGGCTCCGCCGGCGGCTTCGCCCAAGCCGGCCGCGATTGCATTCAGCTTGCCGGGGTGGAACCCGAGCCGGTCGAATGTTGCCCCGGTCTGATCGATCCCCCTGCCGCCAAACCAGCCAAACAGTTTCTGCACGCCGTGAGCCACCAGAGTGCCGCCGACGGCTATGCGGAGCGCGCGAGAAGGCCGAGATCGCGAGCGGTCATATGCATGGTATACCACAAATCATTGGTGTATCGTGTATCATTGCGGAGTATGGCCGGAAGCCAGACCCCCACTCTCGCGGACCAGCGGCTCCTTCCACTGCTCGAGCACCTCGCGCGCGTCGGTCGACGCGAATTCGAAACCACGCTCGCGCCGGGCGGCCTACGGCCCCGTCACCTCATCGCGCTCAAGCTTCTCAGCGAACGCGGACCCGCGAGCCAGCAGGCCCTCGCCGACTCTCTGAGCCTGGATCCAAGCAACGTCGTGGGACTTCTCAACGAGCTAGAGGAGCGCAAGCTGATCACCCGTCGCCGTGATGCCGCGGACCGCCGCCGCCACATCGTCGAGCTATCACCTCGAGGGCAGAAGGAGCTCTGCGACGCCTACGACCGCCTCCGCCGTATCGATGACGACCTGCTGAGCCCCCTGAGCGCGCGGGAGCGGGCCACGCTCTACGATCTGCTCGTTCGCGCGGTCGGGGCCAAGACGCCTCCTTGCGACATTCCCGAGGAGTCAGCAGACCCGGTACCGGAGGCAAAGCGCAGGCGATGACCACCCCGGAACTCGAACTCGGATTGGACACCTTCGGCTACATCACCGTTGATGAGTCCGGCCAGCCTCTCGCACCTGATGTCGTGATCCGCAATTACGTCGAGGAGGCTGTCCTTGCCGACTCGGTCGGGATCGATTCCTTCAACATCGGCGAGCATTACCGGCCCGATTTCATGGACTCGGCCGCTCACGTGGTGTTGGCGGCGATCGCCGGCCGAACCAAACGCATCCGCCTCGGCACGGCCGTCACCGTGCTGAGCACGCAGGACCCGGTGAGGGTCTACACGAACTTCGCGACCCTCGACGCCGTGTCGAACGGCCGCGCGCAGCTCGTCGTCGGTCGCGGCTCGCTGACTGAGTCCTTCCCCTTGTTCGGGTTCGACCTCGCCGACTACGAGGAGCTCTTCGAAGAGAAGCTCGACTTACTCACGCGGTTGCTCCGGGACCAACCTGTGACCTGGTCCGGCAAGTTTCGATCGCCGCTCGTAAACCAATACGTGACCCCGGCTCTCCCGGAGGGACACCTCCCCACCTGGGTTGGTGTCGGTGGCAGCCCGCAGTCCGTGGTCCGGGCCGCCCGCTACGGCCTGCCCTTGATGCTGGCCGTGATCGGCGGACCCCCGGGCCGCTTTGCCCCTTTGGTCGAACTCTACAAGCGCGCGCTGGATGCGTACGGGCACGCGCCGCTGCCGATTGGTATGCACTCCCACGGATACATTGCGCGAACAGACCAGGAGGCGGTCGACATTCAGTGGCCGTACTGGAAGGAGACCTTCGAGAAAGCGGCACTCGAGCGCGGATGGGCACGCCCGACCATGGCCAGATTCCAGGCCGAACGCGCAGACGGATCGCTCTATATCGGATCGCCCGAAACCGTCGCCACCAAAATTGCGGCGATGATGCGGCTGCTCGGGCTCAGTCGATTCGACCTGGCCTACGCCACGGGACGAATGCCGCACCCGCAGAGGCTGGCGACGATCGAGCTCTACGGGCGGGAGGTAATTCCGCGGGTGCGCGAGCTGTTGGCCGATCATCCGGTACCCCCGATTTCCTCCAGTTATCCCGCCAAAGCGGTGACGGCGCCGACCCATGTCTAGCGGGGAGACCGGCGAGCGGCGCCTGGGCATCGTCGGCGCCGGCCGGGTGGGCACCACCATCGCGCGCGCGGCAATCGCGGCTGGGTACGACGTCGCGATATCGGGATCAGGAGGCGCCGAACGCATCGCGTTGATCGTCGAGGTACTGGCGCCCGGCGCTCGCGCCGTTACGACCGAGGAGGTCGTCGCTCACTCGGACGTCATCGTTCTCGCCGTGCCGATGCATCGCTTCCGTGAGCTGCCGCGTGACCTGTTCGCCGGCAAGATCCTCATCGATGCGATGAACTATTGGGAAGAGATCGATGGCGTCGATCAGGAGCTCGCCACAGCGCCAGCCGGCACGAGCATCCTCGTGCAGGAGCGGTTCCCGTCGGCGCGGGTGGTAAAGAGTCTCAATCACATTACCTACTACAAGTTCGACGAAGGCAGGCGTCCGCACGGTGCACCGGGACGGATCGCCATGGCGGCGGCGGGTGATGACCGCGCGGCGGTCGCCGCGGTGATGCAGCTGGTCGATCGACTCGGATTCGACGCTGTCGATGCCGGGCCGCTCGAAGCGGGCTTGGCCCTCGAGCCGGATGGACCAGTGTTCGGCGTTTCTTACAGCGCCGACGAACTGTCGTCTCTTCTCTGGCCCGCCGCGTCGTCCGCGTAAGCGCCCTCGAAATCGTTGCTCAACGCTTGACGCCGCGGGCCAAACTCGCAAGTTTGCCTCCACTCGCGTTGTCAACGATTTAGTGAGCCTGGCCCGCGTCCTCCCGGATCCCGACGAGGAATACCGACGGCCGGATGGCGGCTCCTCGCCGGCTCACGCTCCCGTCGCGCTCTGGAGCTGGTGGACCCTGGGGGTGCTGCTCATAGCCCTGGTCCCACGTCTCATCTACCTCTTTGCCATCTCGAATCCCGAAAACGCTGGCGACGGCCTGTACACCGATGTCTACCAGCACTGGCAGATCGCCTACCTCACCAAAGAAATCGGCTTGAGCCACGGCCTGCGCCTCTGGGACCTCAAGGGTGTGGAGTACTTCTGGGGAAGCCTGCACCCCATCGTCCTCGTCGTCCTCTTTTTTGTCACCGGCTCGACTGACATCGTGCTCGCGAGGCTCCAGAGTCTTGCCTTCGGATCGCTTGCGGTGGTCCTGATTTTCCATCTCTGCCAGCGCTATTGGAACCTCTCAGTTGCTGTCGCCGCGACGGCTTTTGCCGCCATTGCGCCCACGAGCGTCTTCAATGATTCGTCCGGGATGCTCGAACCGATGGGCGTCAGCCTGTCGCTCCTCGGCATCTGGCTGCTGCCGAAACGCTCCCTCGGGACCGGGATCGCCTGGGGGCTTGCCACCGCGGCCCGACCCGAGGCCTGGCTGTCGTCACCGGGGCTTGTCCTAGCGTCGTCTTTGCGCCGTGCGACCGTCCGCCGATGGTTCCTGCTGCTCCTCGGGTTTGTGAGCGTCATGGCCGCCCAAATGGCATTCCTCAATGCGCGGACCGGTAACCCCATTTATCCGGTCTACTGGAATTACCTGGCCAATGCCGGCGGCCTGTGGATGAAGCCGCTGATCGCGAGCCAGCAATCGGCGAGGCCGTGGTTTGTCGCCCTCTGGGCGATGGCAACGGTTGGCCTGCTGACCACGCTCTGGCGCCGTCCGCGATCGTACTTGCTCTTGCTTTACGGATTTGGATCCTGTGCGCTGGTCTTCGGTTTGTTCGGGCTGACGGCATTCATCACCGAGTGGTATCCCTGGCGCTGGATGATGTGGATCCTCGCCTTCCCCTACGACTTCGCCGCCTTGCTCGTTGCGATTGGCTTGTTCGTGATCGTACCTCGCTATGTCGGAAGGGGAATTCGACAGGTCACCTGGCTGGCGGCCGGGGTCCTGCTGGTCGGCGTGCAGCTAACCTGGATCCCCATCGCGATGGCGTACACGAGCACAGCCTCGGCCTGGAACACCGATGTGACCACGGGACGTTACATCGCCAGCATCTTCGGTCAGCCTGACTATCGCGCCGGCGCGCTCAATCTGCCTCCGCCCGACCATCCCGCCGTCACCTATGCGCTCGTGCACTATGGTGGGCTCGAGGGCCGGCACTTCGTCAGCCAGTTGTACGACCCGTTCTATTACCTACCGGCTGGCTACCACTACGCCGATCATCCAGCGACGGCGGGCACACTTCTCCAATGCTGGCTTTCCACCACCATGACCTCCATCCTCGTGATGCCCGACGATCGCGCAGACTACAGCGCCTACGTCACGGATCATCCGGGGTGGTTCGAAATGGTTGGGCGAGTCGCTGACTACAACTGGTCGATCGAGGCCGTCCACGTCCCCGCGCCATCGCCGCAGACGTGTGCGCAGTCGGCTGTGAATGCTCGGGCCGGTGGCGAATAAGACGGTCGCCCGGCCGCGGTAGGTAGGCTTTGGGTGATGAGCCCAGCGATTTGGTTCACCGCCGTCGCAGCAGTTCTCGCACTCTCCGCCTGCGGTCAGCCGTCTACCAGCGCATCTACCACGAGCACGCCATCATCTGCTGCCAGCCTCAGCCCCGCGGCGGCGTCGACTGACGCATGCCTGACGCAGTCGACACCGGCCCAGACGGAAGGGCCGTACTTCAAGCCAGGATCACCCGCAAGGACTTCCCTGATCGAGAGCGGCATGTCCGGTACACGGTTGGTCCTTAGCGGTCGGGTGCTCACGCTCGCGTGCGCGCCCGTCGCCGGC
>VBEQ01000226.1 GCA_005881235.1 Chloroflexota bacterium
GTGACGCTGGGCGCCTGCACCATGCCGATGACCGGCGGGACGGCGAGCCCGACCCCAACCGCAACACCGAGCCCCTCCCCCACGGCAACGCCGATCCCCTCGCCCACGGTGGTCAACGGGCGCATCATCGTCTCGAATCTCGACCCGGATGGGGCCGCGGTGGTGGCCGGCATCCTCTATCCACCCAGCGGGGGCGTCTGTGGCGCGAACGGCACCTACGACAGCTGCCCCGTCACCGATGGCCTAGCGCAGCGGCTGGACGCAAACCCACTCAAGCAGGCTGAACCGTTGTGCCGCTGCCAGAACACCTATCAATCGCGGACGATCACCTCGACCCCGCTGCCGGAAGGCAACCCGGGTGCGATCGCCCACGTCGTCCTCGATTTCGGTTCGGGATCGACCGTCAGACTGGACATCACGGTGCTGCAGACCTCGGATGGCTGGTATGCGAGCGACACCAGCTGCACCGGACAGGATCCGCAGGCGACCTCGATCTACGCCACTACACCGCCGCCCTGCGGCTAGCTCGAACCCTCCACCTCGCCGACTAGCAGCGGCTCTTCCTGGAAGCTGTTCGCGTCATCGAGGCGCCACGAGCGCGCTTCACGCAGCGCGCCTTTCTGCACCGAGGCCACCAGGTAGCTGTAGAAGTTCCAGGCGTGATCGGCGTCGAAGCGCGAGGGAATGGGCGGATGATCGGGATGGCTGTGGGCAAAGCCAATGATCTCCAGCCCGCGTGACTCCGCATCCTTCTGGACGCGCAGCTGTTCCAGGGGGTCGAGCGCGTAGCGATCCCAGGGGCGATCGGTGATGGTATTGCGCATACCTCGGAATTCCGTCACCTCGTGATCGCCGGGGTTGACGCGGCCGATGAGTGCGCCGCAGGCTTCGTTGGGGTAACCGGCCTCGAGGTGCTCCCGCATCCGGTCCATGACGGACCGAGGGACCCGTAGCGTCAACGCGTCAAAACTTCCGGCGGTAGAGTCCCGAGCTGAGATACCGGTCGCCGCCGTCGGGGAAGACCATCACGAAGACCCCCTCCGAGGTTCGGCGGGCGACTTCACGGGCCGCGTATAGCGCCGCGCCCGATGAGTTGCCGACGAGCAGGCCCTCGGAACGGGCCAGGTCGTGCGCCAGCTCGTAGGCGGCCTCCGTCGGCACGCTGATCTTTTCGTCCTGGACGCTGGGGTCGTAGATACCGGGGACGATCGAGGTCGAAATGTGCTTGAGGCCCTCCAGCCCGTGCAGCCCGTCCGACGGCTCGGCCGCGATCACCTTGATGCCGCGATTGAGTCGCTTCAGAAAGCGCCCGACCCCCATCAGCGTCCCAGTCGTGCCGAGGCCCGCCACGAAGTGGGTCACCTCGCCGTGCGTCTGATCGAGGATCTCCGGCCCGGTGGTGTCGAAGTGCGCGCGCCAGTTGAAGGGGTTGTTGTACTGGTCCGGCATGAAGTAGACGCCCGGTGCCGACTCCTTGATGCGATGCGCCTCGCGGATGGCGCCGTCCGATCCCTCGAGGGCCGGCGTGAAAATCGCTTCGGCGCCGAACGCCTTGACGATCTCGCGCCGCTCCTCGTTGACGTTGGCCGGCATCACGAGTTTCACCTGGTAGCCCTTGGCCGCCCCGATCAGCGCGTAGGCGATGCCGGTATTCCCCGAGGTGGAATCGAGGATGACCTTCTCGACCGTCAGCTCGCCGGTGCGTTCGGCCTCCTCGATCATGCGCAGCGCCGGCCGGTCCTTGACCGAGCCGCCGGGGTTGAACCACTCCGCCTTGGCGTAGAAAGTGATGTGCGGGAATTCTTTCTCGAGCAGACGCACCCTGATCAGCGGCGTGTTGCCAATCCGCTGCAGAATCGACTGATCCGGGAGATTCTCCAGCACGGAGAGGGCACGATGAGGCATCGGAAGTGATTTTATCCGGGCGATTCGCCTAGGCAGCCGTTTCGATCAGGATTTTGCGGGGCGCGTTTCGATCAGGAGGAAGACCGGGTGGTCGGCCGGATCCGGCATCAGTTCGAACTCTTTGGCCACGAACCCGCCGTACTTCTTGCCGTGCTCCGCGACGTACGCGGCAACGATGGGGCCGCGCTGCGCCGCTGGAATTTCCGTGGCCTTGAAGTGGATCGTTCGACCGCGGAGCCGCAGGTCCCCTTCACCGACCGCGCGCAAGTTGCGGGCCCAGTGGGTGTTGCCGCGGGGCGCCACCAGGTAGCGCCGACCCTCGTAGTCGAGGGGCAGCACCGGCATGGTGTACTTCCGCCCGCTGGCGCGGCCTCGGATGGTGAGGCTTGGTGCCAGCCGCAGCGCGCTCAGCAGAGGGTTCACGACCTTGTTGTTGAAAAAGCCGGATTTCCGGTAGGGCGGCGCCTTGCTCATGACAACGCCGCCTCGAAATCCGCGAGCAGGTCGTCGGGGTGCTCGATCCCGACCGAGCAGCGCAGCAACGCGTCGCTGATGCCGGCCCGCGCGCGTTCGGCGGCATCGAGGCCTCGATGCGAGGTCGATGCCGGGTGGCTGATGGTGGTGGCGACGTTTCCGAGGCTCGGCATCAACCGCACCAGCCGGAGCCGGCGGATCATCGACTCGAGGGCGGGTTTGCCGCCGGCCAGCTCGAAGGACAGGAGGGCGCCTGCCCCGGCCGGCAGCAGCCTCCGGGCTCGGGCGCAGAAGGGGCTGCTCTCCAGCGCGGGGTAGTTGACGCGGCTCACGGCGCGATGTCGCTCGAGGTAATGGGCCAGGCGGAGCGCATTCTCGGTGTGCCGCTGCATGCGCAGAGACAGCGTGCGGATGCCGCGCAGCGTCAGCCAGGCGTCGAAGGGCCCGAGCGTCGGTCCGAAGGTATGCGCAAAGACGCGCGCCGCATCGAGCCACGACGCCCTCCCAATCACCACGCCACCGATCACGTCCGCGTGCCCGCTCAGGTTCTTGGTCGCGCTGTAGATCACGACGTCGGCGCCCCAGCGAAACGGCTGACTCAGCGCCGGGGTCGGTACCGTGTTGTCGACCAGGAGCAGCGCACCCGCATCGTGCGCGATCCCGGCCAGCGCCTCGAGGTCGGGTACACGGATCAGCGGGTTGGTGCACATTTCGCAGAGCAGCACCCGGGTGCGATCGGTCACGGCGCGCTTCACCGCGTCGAGGTCCTGGAAATCGACGATGCTACTGGTGATCCCGAAGCGCGACAGGTCGTTGCGCACGAAGGTGAGCGTTGTGCCGTAGCAGTCGTGGGCGGCCACCACGTGATCGCCCGCGTTCATCTCGCTCATCAGCGCCACCGCGATCGCCGCCATTCCCGAGCCGACTGCCACCGCGTCGAGCCTCGTGTCCAGGCCGTTGGCCTCCAAGCTGGCGACCGCCGCCTCGAGTTGTCGGTGGTTCTCGGTCCCCCACCGACCATAGCCGCGGTGCTCGGCCATCGCGGCATCGAGCGTCTTGAGGTCCGGGTAGCCGCTCGCCGATCCGACCGCGATGTCGGGCGTGATCGGCGCATCCTTGCGATCGATGGCGGGCTCGCCGGCGTGCACCGCCACCGTGTCCGAATGCGGCATCGGGTCAGCCTACCTGAAGCCTTTCGAACCGGGCCA
>VBEQ01000227.1 GCA_005881235.1 Chloroflexota bacterium
GCAGCGTCGCGCTCATGCGGTCGAGCCTCCGACGATGGCCAGGTTCGGGAGCGGTGCCCAATCGACGATCTCGAGCGCATGCTCGAGCTGATGAGGGATGCCGTGAAGTACGAGACGGTGTCCCGGCTCGAGCGCCTGGGAGGCTCGCACGATTACCTGGAGCCCGCCGAGATCGCAGAAGAGCAAGCCGCTGAGGTCGAGGTGCACGTCACCGGCGTGGCCACGCATCCGGGCGAGCGCCTGGGCGACGGCGGCGACGTTCGATCGGTCGACGTCGCCAACCAGCGCCAGGCCTGGGGGGTCCACGGTGGGCAGGATCTGGAGAATGGTATCGGCGTATAACGGCCGGTCCCAGAGGCGGCGCGCCGCCGAGGCGACCGGTTCGGCGGAGGCCCCGAGGAAGGCGCGGGCCGGTTTATCAAAGACCCCGAGTGGCTTGCCGTCGAATCGCGGAGTCGCCAGCTCGGGGGTTCGAACCCAGGCCCACACCCACTCCTTGATGAGCAGGCGCAAGGGCTCGGCCGGCAGCCCCACGTCGCGGAAGCGCTCGTCGTTCCGGTTCAGGAAGCGGTCGACGGTGGCGAGAAACGCGTTGATCAGCTGCTCGAGCTCGGGTTCCCGCATCCCCGACGCCGGCCCGGCATGCAGGCGGGCGCGGGCATCGAACAACCGCTCGCGGTGCGGCCGGCTGAGCTGGTCGAACTCCTCCTGGAGCGCCCGGACGACGCCGAGCTTCGCGGGACTGACCTGAGCCAGCCACTGGAGTCGCTGGCGCTGGTCACCGAGCGCGCAGCGAGGATAGAAGCGCCCGCGGTTCTCGAGGTCGTTTCCGGTGCCGAGATGCCGGCAGGTCCGCCAGGTGCCGAGTGGCTTGTTCCGCGAGTCGGCGGCGATGAAAGTCGTCGCCTGGAAGGCCGGGCAGGCATCGAACCCCTCGGGGAATGGACGCCGATAGATGCAGCGATCGGCATGTAGGTCCGTCAGGCCCATAATCGCCCATTCGGGCTACCACATATTATGCCCCCCCATGGGGGGAGGTTAGAGCGCGACGAGGGCGGCGGTCCGGGCCAGCCGCAGTGCCAGGACCGGACAGGCATCGACCGCCCGCCGGGCATGCTCGACGACGCTGGGTGGAACATTCCCCGGCTTGATGATTGGATAGCCCCAGTCATCGAGGCTGATCAGCTCCGGGAGTAGCTCGGCGCACAGTCCATGACCGTTGCAGCGGATCCGGTCGATCTGCAAGATCTCGGCCATCAGGCCACTGCCACCCGCGCCGGCTCGGCAATCGTGAGACAGCGGCGGTGCTGATGCCCGGCAAAATCGTCGGCGAAGACTTGCAGCGCGCTGTTCATCAGCGCCGCAGCCCCATCGGGATGATGGCACGCGCCGCGCCCGGTCACCTGGCCGCTCCAGCGGACGAGACGATCGAGGTCACCAGGCTGCGGCGACTGGGCCGCTAGCCGCTGCGTCGCGCCGGCGATCGCCGACAGTCCAAAGACGCACGGCCCACACTGACGCGCGCTCTGGGAAGCCAGGTAAGTCATGACCCGAGACGTCGCCTCAACGCCACAGGTGTCGGAGGGAAGGAAATGCACGACCCCGCATCCCAGCGCCAGGCCGCGAGCACGCATGGAGGGCGCATCGAGCGGCAGGCCCCACTGCTCGTGGAGGTCCGCCCAGCCGCCGAAGTAGCCACCCAGGAGGACCGCCCCGACATCGCCGTTGAGACCGCCGGCCGCGGCGGCGGCATCCGACAAGGTCGACCCGAGCTCGACTTCGTGGACCCCCGCGTGATTGACGGCACCAGACACGGTCAGGAGACCAATGCCCCGCGCCCGCCCATGGCCGAGACCCTGGTACCAGGCATGACCTCGGCGCGCGATCAGCGCGGCCAGCGCCAGGCTTTCGACGTTCTGGACCAGCGTCGGGCGTCCGCCGACACCGCGTTCGAACGGGCGCGGCGGGGTCGTCGTCGGCCGGGCATCGCCGGCGTTGACGTAGTGCACCGCGGCCGATTCCTCGCCCGCGACGTAGCCGGCCGGCGCCGCGACGATGCGGGCCCGTCCGCGCACATCGCCCGGTCGCTCAGCCAGCGCCCGCCGGAGCGCCGCTTCCGCCGTTCGGTGTTCGCTACCGACATAAAAGATGATGTCGTTGGCACCAACCGCTCGCGCGGCGAGCAGCGCGCCATCGATCACCAGGTGCGGCCGGGCGGCCATCAGCGAGCGGTCCTTGAGGCTCAATGGCTCACCCTCGGCGCCGTTCGCCAGCACGACCGCGCCGCCGCCAGCGCGCTCGGCGACCGCTCGCCACTTGCGGCCGACGGGGAAACCGGCCCCACCGCGGCCGAGCAAGCCGCTGGCCTCGAGCTCGGCGATCAGGGCGCTCGACGAAAGGGTCGGCATTGGCCCGAGGCGCTGAAGATGCGCGGACAAGCGTTCTGCGCCGGCCGCGCGAGCGATCAGCTCCATTTCTGGGCCTGTGGGGAGGTCGCCGGGAGGCGCCGCCACGCCGTGTGCGGGGCGACAGTCGCTCGCCAGGCGACCGCGGCCACAACGCTGCCGATGCAGCCCGCCTCAATGGCGAGCATCCATGCGAAGCGGGGGTCGGTGCCGGTCCCGATGCCGTGGATGACGGCAACCGGCCACATCGCGTAGGTCAGCCAGTGCACTGCCCGCCAGGCGGATTGACCGAAGTAGCGGCGAAGCAGGCTTGTCACGACGATCGCCAGGAGCAGGTAGACGGCGACCACGCCGAGCCCGAGCCACAGGCGACGGTATGACGAGGAGAACGGAACGATGGCGGCCTGCCACCCCAGGGCCGTGAACGGGTCGACGACCGCGGTCACGATGTGTATCGCGAGGAAAACGAGGGTGGTCAACGCCAGGTTGCGGTGCAAACCGGTGGTGAGGAAGCGCGGCCAGGAAGCGGTCTGCCAGCGCATCGCCGACACGATCCCCAGCACGACGACGCCGGTGAGCAGGACGAGGCTGACCACGCCGGCGCCGCGGGTCGCGTACCAGAGGATGGTGTCGCTCACGCCGCGATTCCCGAGGGATCCGGCCAGCGGCCGATGTAATGGATGGTGCCATCGTTCTCGACCAGGCGGGCCGGCAGGCGCCAGCTCAGCAACCAGTCGATGGCCCCCTCGCCACGCACGATCGCCGCCGTCGACGCGATGTTGGCGTCGAGGCAGGTCGCCGCGGCAACCGTGACCGTTCGGAAGGGGCCGGTGGCCGGCAGGCTCGTCTGTGGGTCGATGATGTGATGCAGCACCGCGGCGCCGCGCGTCCAGCGGCGGACGGTCGTGCTCGAGGTGGCGACGCCGCCCGACGGAAGGCAGATGACCTCGCCGTCGGCATCGGGACTCACGCGGCTGTCTTCGGCGACGTGGATCGCCCATCCGCCCGAGGGTGGTGTCCCCGCCATGGCGATGTCGCCCCCGAGGCTGACCAGCACACCGCCGCTGCCCGCGGCGGAAAGCGCGGCCCTGGCGGCAAGGTCGGCCGCCAGCGCCTTTCCCGTGGAGCCGAGGTCGAGCTCAACGCCAGGCGGCAGCAGGACGGTGCGCGATCGCCGGTCGAAGCGGATCGCCTGCCAGCCCGGAACGCGCCAGGCGCGCAGGTTCAGGGGGCCCGCCTGCGCGGCAACCCGGGAGAAATCATCGTGATAGCCCGCCACGCGAATGGCCTGGCCGATGGTCGCATCGACCGCCCCATCGGTGAGGCGCGCCGCGCGCTGCGCCGCGTCGATCGCGGTGGCCAGCAACGGGCTCACGCGAACGGGGCGGCCGGGACTCGCGTTCAGGTGGCTGAGCTCGCTGTCGTTGCGGAATCGGCTGTAGGCCGTGTCGACGTCCTCGAGGACTGCGCTCACGGCGGACGTGGCGCGACCAAGTCCGTCGGCATCGGTGGCGACCACGTGAACCGAGGTGCCCAGCGCCTTCCAGCTCTCGAGCGCCACGGCCATCACGAACCCCCGCTGGTCACCGTGCCGCTGCCGCTGCTTCCGGTGGTGGGCGCCTGCTGTGCCTGCTGCAGGCTGTTGCTGCTGCTGGTCGAGCTCGAGCTCGAGTCGGTGGTCGTCGTGGTCGACGTCGTTGTATCCGCGGCCGTCGCCGACGCGTTTGCGGACGATGTGCCGGCATACGAGGCGGCGGCGACGTAGCTAACGCCAACCACCGCGACCAATGCCCCCGCGGTCGCGCCGAACGTCAGTCGCCGTAGGCGCTCCAGCCCACGGTCTCTTTGAGTCG
>VBEQ01000228.1 GCA_005881235.1 Chloroflexota bacterium
TGTTCCGACCGCCGTGCCCAAAGGAAGACCGCGCCCATGCCGACCAGCGCGCTGATCGCCGGTGCCAGGGCCACGGTGTAGTACGGGTGAATGATGCCCTGGGCGAAGCTGAACACCGCGCCCGTCAGCAGCAGCACGCCGCCCCAGGTCAGGAACGCGGCCCGGACGATGTCGGTCCGGGGTCGGCGCCATGTCAGGAGTAGCCCGACGCCCAGGAAGATGATGGCCGCGGGGATCAGCCAGGAGATCTGTCCACCGAACTGGGCGTTGAAGAGGCGATCCCAGCCCGTGAGCCCCCAGCGCGACCCGAGGGCGCCGAAGCCACCGACGCTCCCGGATTCGTTGCCGGTCAGGCGGCCAAAGCCGTTGTATCCGAAGATCAGGCTGAGCAGGTCGTTGTTCTGCGATCCGCCGATATACGGGCGCGACGCGCTGGGGAACAGCTCGACCGCAGCCACCCACCAGCCGCAGGCGACGATCATCGTCAGCAGGGCGAGTAGCGACTGCGTGATGCGTCGCCCGAGCGCGGGCGGTCCAGCGAATAGATAGACAGCGCCGAGGACCGGGAGGATCACGAAGGCTTGCAATTCTTTGGCCAGGAACCCGAAACCGACCAGCGCGCCGGCCAGGATCAGCCAGCGGGTCCGTCCGCCTTCGATGGCGCGCAGGGTCGCGTAGACCGCGGCGGTGAGCAGCAATACCAGCAGCGCGTCGGGATTGTTGAAGCGGAAGATCAGCCCGGCAACCGGCGTCAGCGCCACGACACCGCCGGCAAGAAGGCCGGCGGCGGGTCCGAACCAACGCCGCACCGCCAGGAAGACGATCGCTACCGTCGCGACACCCTCGAGGGCCTGCGGCGCCAGCACGGTCCAGGCGTTGAACCCGAAGAGGCGCGCGGCGATCTCCATGACCCAGAGCGAGCCCGGTGCCTTGTCAACCGTGATGAAGTTCGAGGCATCGAGGGATCCGAAGAAGAAGGCCGCCCAACTCTTCGTCCCCGCCAGCACCGCGGCGGAGTAGTATGCGTTCGCCCAACCCGACGCGGCCAGGTTCCACAGATAGAGCACGGCGGTCGCACCGAGCAAGCCGAGAAATGCGGGCCGCTCCCAGGCCGGGTGCGAACGCGTAATGGTTTTTCGCGGGGTGGTGTTTTCCATGGAGTCAACATTGCGCCCGGCACCCTTGCAAAACGGTGACGGCCGGGCTCACCACTTTCTTAACGGCCGGTCACGGAATCGACAGGAATCCGGGTGCACGATGAGCGCATGCCGGTCGTCGATATCGCCATTCCGGTCTACAACGAAGAACGCGACCTCGAGCCCAACGTCCGCCGGCTCCGCGCCTACCTCGACGCGCGTTTCCCGTTTGCGGCCCGGATCACGATCGTCGACAACGCCAGCACCGACCGCACCTGGGACATCGCCCGAGCGCTGGCCCTCGAGCTGCCCGGCGTTCGGGCCCAGCGTCTTCGCGAGAAGGGACGCGGCCGGGCGGTTCGTCACGCCTGGCTCGGGAGTGATGCGGCGGTCGTTGCCTACATGGACATCGATCTCTCGACCGATCTCGATGCGCTCCTTCCCCTCATCGCACCGCTCGTTTCAGGCCACAGCGACGTCGCGATCGGAAGCCGCCTCGCGCCCGGTGCCCGTGTTATCGCTCGCGGATTCAAGCGCGAGCTGATTTCGCGCACCTATAACCTCCTCCTGCACCTCGTGCTGGGCACCCGGGTTCGCGACGCCCAGTGTGGTTTCAAGGCGATGCGCGCCGACGCCGCCCGGCAGCTCCTGCCGGAGGTGGTCGACGAGGCCTGGTTCTTCGACACGGAGTTGCTGGTCCGGGCGCAGCGGACCGGGATGCGCATCCACGAGGTCCCAGTCGATTGGACCGACGATCCCGACTCCCGGGTCGACGTCATCTCGACCGCCATCGAGGACCTGCGCGGCGTGTGGCGCCTGTCCGACCAGTTACGGAGCTTCCTGCTGATCGGGGTGCTGAGCACCCTGGCCTACATCGCCTGCTACGCGGCGTTTCGTCTGGCCCTGCCGGCCACGCTCGCCAACGCCTTGAGCCAGCTGCTCACCGCGCTGGGCAACACCGCGGCGAACCGGCGGTTTACGTTTGATGGCTCTGGCAACGGCCTGGCGGCCCGCGATCACCTTGGAGGTCTGACGGCATTCGGCCTTGCCCTGAGCCTCACGACCGGCGCGATCGCCGGCCTTCACCTCGTCGCTCCGGGCGCCTCGCGGTTGACCGAGCTGGCGGTGCTGCTGGTGGCAAATCTGATCGCCACGGTGGTGCGCTTCCTGTTGCTGCGGACCTGGATCGCCCCGGCACGTCCCGCCGGCCGCGATGCCCCGCAACGGCTCGATCGGAGAATCGCGTGAGTATTGTGTTTTGGCCTACACGGGCGCATCCTAGAAACGCCCCAACCCTGCCCTTCCCAAACTGGGGAGGGCGTTGAAAGGCCAGAGGAGGAAGCTGGATGAGCGTCGAAGTCCGACCCGCGCGCATCAACACCTTTGCACCCGAAGGTAAGGACCACCTGCTAAAGGTCGTTCGCAAGGAGCGCCAGGGGTTCTACGACCTGATCGACAGCACCGATGACGAGACCTGGAAGACGCCGACCGCCTGCACCGAGTGGGAGGTCCGGGATGTCGTCGGGCACCTGGTCGATGTGACCGAGGGGTATATCGAGCGATTTACCCTGGCCCGAGCCAAGCAGCCATTCCCGGAGGCGTTGGGCTTGCCGGGCATGGCCAAGCTGCTGGATTCGGGCGCCAAGCGATTCCGGAGCTCGTCGCGGACCCAGTTGATTGCCCGGCTCAAGGAATCATCGGACAAGCTGTTCGAGATCTTCGATGCCCTGAGCCCTGACCAATACACCACCGAGATGATCCCGCATGTATACATGGGCCCCTTGCCGACCATGATCTACCCGGCGTTTCAGCTGATCGACTACTCGGTCCATGCCTGGGATATGCGAGCTGGGCTCGGCGAGCTCAAGCCGCTCAGCGACGATGCGGCGAACACTCTGATCCCGTACATGTTCATCGTGCTGCAGGTGACCGTCGATGAGGAAGCCGCGAAAGGATTCGATGCCAACTGGGGCGTGCGGATCAGCGGGGATGCCGGTGGCAGCTGGAAGCTGGCCCTCAAAGATGGAAAGCTGACCTACGAAGAAGGGAGCGTCGCCGGCTTGCCGGTCGTCTTCAATTTCGACGCCAACGACTGGGTACTGACGGCTTACCAGCGCTTTCCGGGAGGAGCGGTCATCGGCGACCGTGCGCTCGCCTACAAGATCCGGCGGCTGTTCTTCAAAATCTGAGGTCGGGAGGGACGATGGCCACTACCAAGGTCGACTACGAGGCAAAGCGCGAGGCGATCAAAGCCGCCTATCTCAAGCCGAAGCAGAAGCGGCCGGCGACCAGCGCCCGCGGTATCCACCACCTGGCGCTAATTTCGTCCGATATCGAGCGGACAATCAAGTTCTACAGCGAGGTGCTCGGCTTCCCGCTTGTGGAATTGTTCGAGAATCGTGACCTCGCCAGCTCAACCCACTGGTTTCACGACCTGGGGCACGGCAACCTGCTCGCCTTCTTCGATTTCCCGGAGGACCCGATGCCGCCCACACGCGAAGCGGTCGGCGGCATGCACCATGTCTCGATCTCGGTCCCGCGGGAGCAGTTCGATCGCATCCGTGGCGAGCTCGACAAGCGCCAGATCGAGTATTTCGGCCCGGATCGAGTCGAGAACTCGCTGTACTTCAAGGGCCCGGACGGGGAATTGCTGGAAATCGAGGCCGATCCGCTGGAAGTGATGGAGGGCCGTCCGCTCGCCCAGTAGCGACTGGACACTCAACGCGCCCCGCGTCCTCTTCGGGCGCGGGGCGATCGATCGCGTCGGCGCTGAGGCGGAGGCGCTCGGGCGACATGTCCTCTTTGTCTGCACCCCCAGCCTGAAGGCGTCCCGTCACGCAGCGCGCGTGCGGGCATCGCTTGGCGACCGCCTGGTGGCTGAGTTCGCGCAGGTCGAGCCGCACGTGCCACGAGAGGTTGTCGACGCGGCCCGGGCGCTGGCTCAACAGCAAAAAGTCGACGTCGTTGTCGTATTGGGAGGCGGTAGCGCCATGGGCGTGGGGAAGGGAGTTGTGTTCGACGGCCCCCAGCCTGACCCTTCTCCGCAAGCGGGGGAGGGAAAGCGCCTGATCGCGATCCCAACGACCTATGCCGGCTCGGAGATGACGCCGGTCTTCGGTAGCACCAATCGCGCTGAAG
>VBEQ01000177.1 GCA_005881235.1 Chloroflexota bacterium
TTCGAGGGCCGCGTCTCCAGCACCTCCGACTCGGCATAGATGGTGTCACCGGCGAACACGGGAGCCGGCAGGGTGACCTTGTCCCAGCCGAGATTGGCCACGATGTTCCGGCTGATGTCCTCGACGCTCAATCCGGTCACCAGCGAGAGGGTCAGGCAGCTGTTCATGAGGGGACGGCCGAATTCGGTACGCGCGGCGTAATCGGCATTGAAGTGAATCTCGTTGGTGTTGCAGGTCAGCAGCGTAAACCAGGTGTTGTCGGCCTCGCTCAACGTTCGACCGAGCCGATGGCGGTACACGTCCCCAACGGTGAAGTCCTCGAAGAACCGGCCCTCGGCGTTGTCGCTCATCCTGATCCTCCCGTGCCGTAGGAACGCGGCAAGCCGAGGACGTGCTCGGCCACGTATGCCGTCACGAGGTTGTTGGTCACCGGCGCCACCAGGTACAGGCGCGCCTCTCGAAACTTCCGCTCGATGCCGGTCTCCACGGCCATGCCGCTGCCCCCATAAGTCGTCATCGCCATCTCCGCAGCTTCCCATGCCGCCTCGGAGGCGAGCAGTTTCGCCATGTTCGCCTCGGCACCGCAGGGTTTTCCGGCGTCAAAGCGCGCCGCGGCCTGCCAGCGCATCAGCGAGGCCGCCTGCGCGCGCATGAAGGCGCGGGCAATCGGAAACTGGACGCCCTGGTTGGCGCCAATCGGCTGTCCGAACACGACCCGTTCCCTGGCGTACTTGACCGACTGTTCGACAAACCAGCGGGCATCACCGATGCTCTCGGAGGCGATCAGGATCCGCTCGGCGTTGAGCCCATCGAGCACCTGCCGGAAGCCGGCGCCCTCATCGCCGACAAGCGCGTCGGCTGGTAGATGAAGGTCGGTCATGAAGAGCGCGTTCGTCTCGTGGTTGACCATGGTCTCGATGGGTCGGACCTCGATCGCCGAGCCGGCCAGCCGGAGGTCGATCAGGAACAGGCTGAGTCCGTCGGTTTTGCGCGCGACCTCGTCTGTGCGCCGGGTTCGGGCGAGGAGCAGCAGCAGGTCAGAATGCTGGAGCCGCGAGGTGAAGACTTTCTGACCGTTGACGACGTAGCCATCCCCCTCCTTGCGTGCGAAGGTCGCGATTCGCGAGGTGTCGCTCCCGGCTTCCGGTTCTGTGACCGCCATCGATTGGAGCCGCAGGCGGCCGGCGGCGATCTCCGGAAGGTAGCGGCGTTTCTGGGATTCGGTGCCATGTCGCAGAAGCGCACCCATGGTGTACATCTGGGCATGGCAGGCCGCCCCATTGCCGCCGGAGGCGTTGATCTCCTCCAGGACGATGCACGCCTCGACGATCCCGAGCCCGGCCCCGCCGTACTCGGTGGGGATCAAGACGGACAACCAGCCGCCGTCGCTGAGCGCCAGCACGAACTTTTCCGGATAGCGCTTCTCGGCGTCGAGCGCCCGCCAGTACGCGTTGGGAAATTTCGCGCAGACCTCCCGGATTCCTTCGCGATACCGTTCCTGCTGATCGCTGAGGCTGAAGTCCATCAGCGTTGGTGCAGGATGCGTCGCGCCCGCCGGACGACGGCCTCATCCACCATCTGGCCATCTCGGGCGTACGCGCCACGCCCTACCGCTTCCGCTTCGCCGGCCGATGCCACGATGCCACGGGCCCACGTAACCTCGTCGGCAGTGGGAGAGAAGACCTGATTGACGGTATCCACATGAGACGGGTGGATAAGCAACATGCCGCCGAAGCCATCGTCCCGCCCCTGTTGCGCGGCGGCGCGCAAGCCCTCGAGGTCGTCGATCTTCAGCCAGGGCGAGTCGAGCCCGGGATGAAGCCCGGCGGCCGCCGACGCCAGGACGATGGCGGCTCGCGCGGTCGCCAGCGCCGGACTGCCAGCTTCGGGGTCGATCCCCAGGTCCGCTGACAGGTCGAAGCGACCGAATGCCAGACAGAGAATCTCGACGCTGCGGGCGATATCGATGACGTTGAGGACGCCCGCCGCGCTTTCGATGATGGGGACCAGGGGAAGGTCCGGTCGACCCTTTGCCGCCAGGATGGCGGTGCGGCACTCGACGACGTCGTGCGCGCCGCCTACCTTGGGCAGCATCACGGCATCCACCCGGTCGAGTGGAAGGGCCGCCAGGTCCTCCGGCATTTGCGGGCTCGACGATGGATGGACGCGGACCCAGATCTGGCCTCGCCCATGAAGTTCAGCGAGTGCCCGGGAGACGGTCTGGCGCGCCTCGACGGCGCGTTCAAGCGGAACCGAGTCTTCGAGATCGAAGATGCAGACGTCGGCGCCGACTGTGACCGCCTTTCGAAGCCGGGCGGCTTCTGTCCCCGGCGTGAATAGTGCGCTGCGCACCTCGGGAGCGAGCTCAGCCATGGCCAAAGGCGCCCCGGCCGCGCAGGCCCTCGATCTCATCAGGCCGGTAGCCGGCCTCGGTGAGAACGGCGGTCCGGTCACCATCCAGGCTGGGCGCGGGCCCGTATGTCGGGGCGAACTCGCCCATCTTGATCGGCAAACCCACCGTCGTCACCTGCCCCAACGCCGGATGACGGTATGAGGCCAGCATTGTCCGGTCCCGCAACTCTTTAAGATCGAGGGCCGCCTCCATCGATCGCACCGGGGCGATTGGCACCTGACCGCGCAGCAGACTGACCCAGTGCGCGCTCGGCTGCCGGCGAAACTGGTCCGCCAGAATCGCGACCAAGGCCTCGCGGTTTTTTCGCCGAGCCTCGAACGAGGAGAAGCGCGGATCGCTGGCCAGCGCCGGCAAGGCAAGCGTATGAACCAGCGCCTGGAAGAATTTTTCCTTGGCGCACGCGATCGCCACCTGGCCATCGGCGGTGGCGAAGAACTGAAAGGGCACGATGCTGGGATGGCTCGAGTCGGGCGTGCGCTCGCCCTTAACGCCGGTGGTCAGGTACCAGGTCGCACGGTAATTGTGAAAGGCGAGCGCGACATCGTATAGGCTGACGTCCACGTCGCGGCCGCGGCCGGTGCGCTGGGCGTCGAAGACGGCCGCCATCAGCGCCAGCGCCGTCATCACGCCGCCGGCATAGTCGGCGAGGGAGAGACCGCTCTTGACCGGCGGACCGTCTGGATCCCCGGTCAACGCCGCCCAGCCGGCCTCCGCCTGGACAAGCGGATCGTAGCCTGGCTCGCTGCTCCGTTTGCCATCGCGGCCATAGGCCGACAGCGAGACGCAGACGATGGCCGGATTGATGCGGCCGAGCGTCGCGTAAGTCAGACCGAGTTCCTTGACAACGTCGCCGCGGAGGTTGGCGTAAACCGCGTGCGCGCTGCCGACCAGTCTCTGCAGCACCTCCTGGCCGGCCTGTTGCTTGAGGTCGAGGAGGATGCTGCGCTTGCCGCGGTTGAACGAATCGAAATAGAGACTGTCAGTGCCTTGTTGCCCGGGTGAGACGTAGCGGCTGACATCGCCGCCGGTCGACGGGTCCTCGATGCGGATCACGTCCGCTCCAAGATCAGCCAGGTGCAGCGTGCCGAACGGACCAGCGCCGAACTGCTCAACCGCGATGATGCGCACACCGTTGAGTGGAGCCCCAGCCATATCCGAATGTTAGGCCGGGCCTTCGCGGATGCTAAGTCGCGCGAAGTGGAGGCTTGTCCGTGGGGACTGTGCCCGATGGAAGGTTGATGACTGCCGCCAGGCGCGTGTACACCACGAGCCGGTCACGGTAGGTCCGATGATCTTTGAGGTACGGACCGGCGCACGTGATCAGGTTGAGCTGCGGTTCCCTGGACGGGCCGAACACGGCGACCAGCGGAACGGCCTGCCGCCGGTATTGGCCGATCCTCACCACGCTGAAGCGCAGCTGCGTTCCGGTCGCTGTGGTGACGATGATGGCATCGCCCGGTCGCAATCGTCCGAGGGCCCAGAAGGCCGCAGGTTCTCCGGCATTTCCGTCCAGGTGCCCACCGATGACCGCGTTGCCGGCTGATCCCGGGACAGCGCTCGTCCGAAGCCAGCCCGCATCCGACACGAATTGCGGGACGGCCATCGCGCCATTCGCCAGCAGACCCAGGCTTTCCACTGACGCGTCGATTCCCACCGACGGGACCTCAAGGCGGAATGGGGCATTGTCCAACACCGCGTTTATCGGGACGAAGTCTGGAGGCGGCATCGGCAGATTCAGACCGCGGCCGGCATCCGGCGGTCCGGGAACACCAACCGCAAAGCATTCAGGGCCGGCATCGGTGTGCGCCGCGGTGTCGTAGATCCCCACGCTTGCGCCCGCGGGCGTATACACGGCGCGCCAGCAGTATGTGCCGAGCGCGGTCGTGGCTGCCGTCGTGTCCGATGTCGCGGCTCCGCTGACCAAGGTCTTTACGGCGCCCACCGGGTTTCCTGCCGGGCAGCCGCCGGCCGTCACCTGGCTCGGGCCGCAGAGGAGGAAGGCGACGGTGCCCTGTGGCGTCGCACCGCCGGCTGGACCCTGCACCGTCACGTGGTCGCTGGCCACGACCCCGGGCGCCAGATTAAAACCGGTTGGGCTCGACGCGGTCGTCATCGTAGGGGTCCGGCAGGTTGTTAGCGGCGCCGGTCCGGCGAAATCGGTCAGGGCGGCAGAGAACGACT
>VBEQ01000178.1 GCA_005881235.1 Chloroflexota bacterium
AGCCAGCCGGGGGAGGCCGGGGTGCTGGGAACGCGCAGCGCTCGGATCAGCCGCCGCTGCAGCCGCTCGCGGCGGCCGGCGGCCACCCCGATGCGCGGGAAGCTGTCGTTGAGGTAGGAGATGAGGGCCAGCGACGCCGATTGGGTCTCGGGCCGTGGGGGACCACCCGTCTCGGCGAAGACGACGCGGTCGATCGCGCGGGCCAGGGCGTCGACGTCCTCCGGCCGCGGATTCATCGCCCCTTCTCCTGTTCGCTCAGGCGACGGCGCAGGCCGTGGACCGCCCGGAAGAGCAGCAGTTTCACGGCGCCCTCGCTTCGGCTCATGATCAGACCGATCTCCTTGTTGCGGAGCCGGCCTTCGAACTTGAGAAGCACGGCCTCGCGCTGGTCGAGGGGCAGCTTGCGGACCGCCTTGTGCAGCTCATCGCCCTGCTCCCGGCGCAGCCAGAGCCGCTCGGGATCGTTCTCGCCGCTCCCCGCGATCGGGTCGGGGAGCTCGATCCAGGGCGGCCGGCGCCGCCGCTTCGACATCAAGTTGGACGCGACTTTGTAGAGCCATGCTGAGTATGGGATTCCTCTCCATTCGAAATTCTCGAGGCCTTCCAACGCTCGCTGGAACGTCTCGCTCGCCAGGTCCTCCGCCTCCTCGCGCCGGCCGGAGTGGTAGTAGCAGTACGAGTAGATCTGATCGAAGTAGCGGTCGTAGAGGGCGGCAAACGCCTTGCGGTCCCGCTTGGCGGCTTCGATCAGGCGCGCCTCGTCTTGCAGCTCCGCCGCCGAACGCTCGGTCACGCGGCTGACCTATCCATATATGTACCTTGCGTGGTGAAGGTTACGCGATTACGCCAAGTTCCTTGCCGGCTTGGGCGAAGGCCTCCAGCGCCCGGTCGAGCTGCTGATCCGTATGAACGCTGGTGACGATGGTGCGGATCCGCGCCCGCCCCTCGGGGACCGTCGGAAAGCCCAAGCCCTGGGCAAAGACCCCGAGCTTGAAGAGGCGGTCGGAGAACTCCATGGCGACCGAGCCCTTGCCCACGATGACCGGCGTGATCGGCGTCTCGCTGGCGCCGGTTTCCAAGCCGATCCGTTTGAGACCATCCTTGAAGCGAGCCGTGTTCTTCCACAACCGCTCGATCCGCTCCGGCTCGGTCGTGAGGACATCAATGGCCGCGATGCAGGCGGCCGCGACACCCGGTGGGTGGGAGGTGCTAAACAAGAACGGCCGAGCCCGATGGATCAGGAAGTCCCGAACGGCTTGCGGGGCGGCGACGTAACCGCCCAGCACCCCCATCGCCTTGGAGAGCGTCCCGATCTGGAGGTCGACCCGTCCGTCGAGGCCGAAGTGGTTGACGGAGCCCCGTCCATTCGCCCCCAGCACGCCACTGGCGTGCGCGTCGTCGACCATCACCAGCGCGTGGAACCGCTCGGCCCTCTCGACGATCGCCGCCAGCGGCGCGATGTCGCCGTCCATGCTGAAGACGCCGTCAGTCACCACCAACTTGACCCGCTTGTCGCGGTGCTTCTCCAGATGCCGCTCGAGGTCATCCATGTCGCGATGCTTGAAGATCGAACGTTCCGCTTTGGACAGGCGGATGCCGTCGATGATCGAGGCGTGGTTGAGCTCGTCACTGATGATGACGTCGCCCTCGCGGACCAGTGACTGGAGGACGCCGAGGTTGGCGGTGAAACCGGATTGAAAGACGAGCGAGGCTTCGGTGTGCTTGAACTCGGCGAGGCGGCGCTCCAGGTCCTCGTGGACGGTCATGGTGCCGGCGATGGTGCGGACGGCGCCGGAGCCGGCCCCCCACCGTTCGGTGGCCTCGATCATGGCCTGCTTCAACCGGGGGTGGGTCGTCAGTCCGAGGTAGTTGTTCGACGAGAGGTTGAGGACGTGCTTGCCATCGACGACGACCTCGGTGTCCTGGGCCGAGCCCAGCACCCGCAGGGGCCGGAAGAGCCCTTGCTGCCGCAGCTGCTCCAATTCGTCGAGAAGGAACTGGGTTTTCTTTTCTGTGATCATGTGATTCTCCTAACCACCGTTGGGCAGCAGCACGACTTTCCCCGATCGACCGCTCTTCATCTGGGCCATCGCCTCCTGGAAATCGTCGAGCGGGAAGCGGTGGGTGATGAGCGGCGAGACGTCGACCTTGCCGGTGCTGAGATAACCCGAGGTACGTTCCCACGTGTCCCAGATGCGCCGGCCGAAGATGCCGTAGATCGTGATCCCCTTGGTGACCACCAGGTCGTTGAGGTCCAGCGTGACCGCCCGGTCGCCGATGCCGAGCAGGCTCATCCATCCGCCGCGGTGGAGCGCCTGTAGCCCCTGCTCGATCGCCACCGGATGGCCCGACATTTCCAGGACAACGTCTACGCCCATCCCACCGTTGAGCTTGCGGATGTCGTCGACCGTCGACGCCGAGGGGGCGAGGACGGCGGTCGCGCCCATCCGCTGCGCCAGCTCGCGCCGGTAGGGGTTGGGCTCGACGCCATAGACGGCCGCCGCACCCTCCGCCCGCGCGATGCCGACGGCGCAAAGACCGATGGGGCCGAGCCCGAAGATCGCCACGGCGTTGTCTTTCAACGCACCGGCCGTGGCGGCATGGACGGCGTTGCCGAATGGCTCCTGCAAGGCGGCGACCTCCGGGCTCAGCCCGGGGGCGTTCCGCCAGCAGTTCTCCGCGGGCAGCAGCACGTAGCGGGCAAAGGACCCATCGCAATCGACACCGAGCACCCGCGTGTTTTCACAGAGGTGGTAGAGGCCACGTCGGCACTGGCGGCAGGTGTGGTCGACGACATGGGTCTCAGCGGCCACGAAGGTCCCGGGCGCGAGGTCTTTGACGTCCGGCCCGGTGGCCACGATGCGCCCCGACATCTCGTGACCGAATACCCGCGGCGGAAGGATGTGGCGCTGGGCCCATTCATTCCAGTCGAAGATGTGGACGTCGGTGCCGCAGATGGAGGAAGCGGCGACCTCGATCAAGACGTCCGCGCCCTTCGGCTCAGGGACCTCGACCTGGTCGATCTCGGCGCCCGGACCGGCAGCGGCTTTGACCACTGCCGTCATGGACGTCATGGCTTTCATCTTAGCGGCGGCCAAACCCGTATCCTGAGGTGGAAATTCGACCAGGAGGGTGTCATGCGGGCGTATGTACTCATCAACGCGTCGGCGGGAAAGGCGATCGAGGTCGCCAAGTCTCTTCAGGGCGTCAAAGGCATTGAGCTGGCCGACGCCATCACCGGGGAATATGACGTGATCGCCGCGGTCGAAGCGCCCGACGTGGCGGGCATCGGATCGGTGATTGTCGAAAAGATTCAGAAGATCGATGGGGTCTTCAAGACCGTCACCTGCCTGGCTGTCCGTTAGCGGAGGGGGCCGTAGGCGCGCTCGACCGTCATCGCGAGCAGCAGGCGCTGGTCGGCGGCCATGGCGGCGTCGTATTCGGCCCAGTCGGGGTGTTCGCCGCGGACCTTGCGGTAGTAGTGGCGGAGCGCCTCTGCGAGGCCGTCGCCCTCGATAAACTCGACCGTTCCCTCCACCACCAGGTACTCGTAGCGGTCGCGGCCCTGCACGTGAAGGCTGGCGCGCGGGTCGCGGCGCAGATTGTGGGTCTTGGCGCGGGTCTGGGTGACGGAGATCTTCACGCGGCCGTCATCGTCCACGAAATAGAGGATGTTGGAGAGCTGGGGGCGACCGTCGCGCTTGATGGTGGCCAGGATGCCGTCATGCCGGACCTTGATGAAGTGGCGGGCGCGCTCGAGATCGATCATCGCCCACAAATGCTACAGCCGGCGCCCGAAGGCACCGGCTGTGTTGAAGTCAGCTGTAAAAGCTAACCTACTTCTTCTTCGACGACTTCTTCGCGGCTTTCTTCTTTCCGCCTGCTTTCTTCTTTGCGGCCATTCCAGGTCACCTCCTTCTTAGCAAGACTCTCCCGGTCGGCCGCTTGGACGCCGCCGCCAAACGCGCGTGAGCGCCACGGGTACCGTGGACGCGCGGGCGCCGACGAGGCCGGGTACCGGAAGCAATGAGGAGAGAGAAAAACGAGGGGAGCGACGGCGTGTCGCGATCGACCCTCGGGATCCGTGAAGCCATACGTTGATCATCATCGGTGTGGTCCGCGGAGTTCTTTGAGTGTTGCCCTTCTTCAAATCCTCGCCCTGATCCACGCGACGATCAGAGCGCGGCTGCGCGCTCATTAAGTGCGACCATAGCATGAAATGAGCCGCTTTGCATACTCTCGGCCCAAATTTTTTCGCGAGCGGCGGCCTGACGGGCCGCGCGCCGGTCAATGAACAGAATTTTTCAGAATTTTTCGTTGCTCAGGGACAGCGACCGCCATCGCAGCAGGTTTCGTAATAGAGGCCGCATCCACGACAACGAAATTTCCTTCCATCCCAGTCGGTTAAGCCTCCGCACGGACATTGCGGACCCTCATGCGACCACGGTGGATGCTCTTGCACCGTCTCCGAGGGTCGAGAGGAGGAGACCGTGAGGGTCTCCTCCGTTTTTCTTGCTAGCTGCACCCGCTGGTGCTGCCGCAGTTGAGGCACTTGTAGCAGGTGCCGTTGCGAATCATGATCGAGCCGCAGTCGGAGCACGCCGGCGCGTCCTCCTGGCCCACGAAACTGATCTTGATCGGGCTCGAATCGGCTGGTGCCGGCTTCACCGGCGCGGGCGCCGGAGCCGACGAGGCCGCAATCTCGACGA
>VBEQ01000179.1 GCA_005881235.1 Chloroflexota bacterium
CCCCAACCAGGTCAAGCTCTCCGTCACCGGCTACGGCGGCGCCACCAAAGGCCAGATGCTCAAGATGGTCCAGTCGCTGCTCGCCACTCGCGAGCTGCCTCGCTCTGACGACGCGATCGACGCGCTCGCGGTCGCCATCTGTCACCACCACAGCGGCCGGCTCCGCATGGTCATCAGCCGGGCTCCAGCCCCGGCCATCGTGCGCCGTTGATCGCGACCCTCGAGGGCGTGTTAGCTCAGCGGGCTTCCGACTCGGTGATCGTCGACGTTCACGGCGTCGGCTACCTGGTGACGGTGGGCAGCCGTACCCTCACCGAGCTGCCGCGCGCGGGGGAGCGTGTTCGTCTCTATACCTATACGTATGTGCGCGAAGACGCCCTCGGCCTCTTCGGCTTTCTCAGCCAGGAGGAGCTGGCGTTCTTCAAGCTCCTGCTCTCCGTCAAGGGGATCGGCCCCAAGGCGGCGCTCGGGATCCTCAGCCGCGCCGAGCTGCGTGTCTTGAAACGGGCGGTTCTGCAGGACGACGCCGCCCTGCTGGCCACCGTTCCCGGCATCGGCCCCAAGACGGCTGCGCGCGTCGTCCTGGAGCTCAAGGGGAAACTGAAAGACGAGATCTTCGGCGAAGAGGCGCGGCTGCCGGCGGCGTCCGGCTCCGACCCCATGGCCCAGGCCTTACAGGTGCTGACCGGGCTGGGGTACACCCCGGCCGAGGCCAAGGAAGCGGTGCGCAAGGCCAGTGGTGGCAACGGTGGTAGCCACTCGGTCGAGCAGCTGGTGACGGTTGCGCTGAAGGGGCTCGATCGCGGATGAGCGAGCGCGTCATCACCGCCGAGGAGCGCAGCGAAGACAAAGAATTCGAATGGAGCCTGCGCCCGCGTCGCCTCGCCGAGTTCATCGGTCAGGACGGCGTCAAGGCGAACATGGAGATCCTGATCTCGGCGGCGCGCGGCCGCAACGAGCCGATCGAGCACATCCTGATCGCGGGACCGCCCGGGCTGGGGAAGACGACGCTCGCCAACATCATGGCGAACGAAATGGGCGTCAACATCCGCACGACGTCCGGCCCGGCGATCGAGCACCAGGGCGCCCTCGCCTCCATCCTGACCAACCTGGAGGACCGCGACATCTTCTTCATTGATGAGATCCACCGCCTGGCCCGGCCTGTCGAGGAATCCCTGTACCCGGCGATGGAGGACTTCAAGTTCGACTTCGTCAGCGGCAAGGGAGCCGGGGCGCAAACTTTCCGGCTGCAGCTTCCGCGTTTCACCGTCATTGGTGCGACCACCCGGCAGGGCATGCTCTCGGCCCCGCTGCGCGACCGGTTTGGGGCCGTCTATCCGCTCTATTTCTACGGGACGGACGAGCTATTTGCCATCGTGATTCGGTCGGCCGCCCTTTTGAAGGTCGCGATCGACGACCCGGGCGCCCGGATCATTGCCAGCCGCGCCCGGGGCACGCCGCGGGTCGCGAACCGGCTGCTACGACGGGTTCGAGACTTTGCCCAGGTACGGGCGCAGGGACGGATCGACGAGCGGATCGCGCTCGACGCGCTGGCCATGCTCGAGGTCGACGAGCTCGGTCTCGACACCATCGACCGCCGGATCCTACGGACCATCGTCGAGAAGTACGAAGGCGGCCCGGTCGGACTCGACACCATCGCGGTGTCCGTGTCGGAGGACCCGGAGACGGTTGAGGACGTCTACGAACCATTCCTGATGCAACTGGGCTTTCTGGCGCGGACGCCCCGCGGGCGCGTCGCGACCAAGCTCGCCTACGAGCACCTCGGCTTGGTACAAGCGAACACCGGCGAACAGCCTCGACTCTTCTGAACCCCCACCCTGCCCTCCCCCGCAAGCGGGGGAGGGAACAATTGCGATGAGAACCGACGACTTCGACTATCAGCTACCACCTGAGCTGATCGCCCAGCACCCGCCGGCCGAGCGCGACGCCGCCCGAATGCTGGTGCTCGATCGATCGAATGGCCTCGTCGATCGCAGCGTCCGGGACCTGCCGGAGTACCTGGAGGCTGGCGACGTCCTGGTGCTCAACGACAGCCGCGTACTGCCGGCGCGACTGATCGGGCGGCGGCGCGATGGGGGAGAGGCGGAGGTCCTGCTGCTGCGCCCGCTGCCTGAGGGTCACTCCCGCTGGGAGGCGCTGATCCGGCCCGCCCGCCGTTTGGAGACCGGCTCGCAGGTCACCTTCGAGAATTCGGCGCTGGCCGTCGCCATCGAGGCTCGGGATGGAGAGATCGCGACTGTCCGGCTCGACGGCG
This sequence comes from Chloroflexota bacterium, assembly GCA_005881235.1. GTDB lineage: Bacteria > Chloroflexota > Dormibacteria > CF-121 > CF-121 > CF-13. The sequence goes on from VBEQ01000179.1 coordinate 2,276, forward strand.
TGGCCGACGCACTTTCGGAAGTCCGCCGGATCGGGGAGATGCCCACGCCGCCCTACATCAGGGAGCGGCTCGTGGACCGCGAACGCTACCAGACCGTGTATGCACGCGAGGAAGGCTCGGCAGCGGCGCCGACGGCCGGCCTGCACTTCACGCCGGAGCTGCTGTCGGCAGTCCGCGACCGCGGGGTGCGGGTCGCCTTCGTGACGCTGCACGTCGGTCTCGATACCTTCCGACCCGTCCGCGTCGATGATCCGGCGGAGCACCGAATCCATCGCGAGTGGTACCGGATCGACGAGGCATCGGCGGCCGCGATCAATCAGGCCCACCCGGAGAGCGGCCGGGTGATCGCGGTCGGTACCACTTGCGTCCGGGTGCTCGAAAGTGCTGCTACCAACGGTGGCGTGGCCGCAGGGGAGGGATGGACCGGACTCTTCATCCTGCCCGGCTATCACTTTCGCATCGTTGACGCGATGCTCACCAACTTTCATCTGCCGAAGAGCACGCTGCTGATGCTGGTCAGTGCCTTTGCGGGGCGCGACCGGATCCTAGCGGCGTACGCAACGGCGATCGAGCGGCGCTACCGCTTTTACAGCTTCGGCGATTGCATGTTGATCATCAAGTGACCTTCGAGCTGCTGGCGGAGGAGGGGGGTGCGCGGCGCGGGCGGCTGCGCACCGCTCACGGCCTGATCGACACGCCGGCCTTCATGCCCGTCGGCACCCAGGCGACCGTCAAAGCGCTCACGCCACAAGAGGTTCACGACCTGGGCGCCCAGGTGCTGCTTGCCAACACCTACCACCTGGCGCTGCGGCCCGGCGCCGAGCGAATTAAAAGCCTCGGCGGCCTGCACCGCTTCATGGGTTGGGACGGTGCGATCCTGACGGACAGCGGAGGATTCCAGGTTTTCAGCCTGGACCACCTGGTGAAGGTGAGCGATGATGGCGCCATCTTCCGGTCGCATCTCGACGGCAGCGAGCAGCGTTTCACGCCCGAGTCGGTGATGGCGATCCAGCGGGACCTGGGATCGGATATCGCGATGGTGTTTGACCAGCCGGTCTCATGGCCGGCAAGCGACGAAATGGCCCGTGCGGCGATGGAGCGCACGCATCGCTGGGCGGCCCGCTGCCTCGCCGCCGAAGCGGCTCCTGGCCAGCTTCGTTTTGGGATCGTCCAGGGTGGGTTCGACGACGGGCTTCGACGCGCGAGCGCCGAGGTCCTCGCCCAACAGCCCTTCGACGGCTTCGGCATCGGCGGGCTGAGCCTGGGGGAACCCAAGTCGGTCACCTATCGGTTGCTCTCCCTGCAGACGGCGGTCCTACCAGGCGATCGCCCGCGCTATCTGATGGGTGTGGGCACGCCCGGCGACCTGGTCGAGGCCATCGCCCGCGGCGTCGACATGTTCGATTGCGTGCTGCCCACCCGGATTGCCCGCAACGGTTCGATCCTGACCCGCGGCGGCCGGATCAACCTCCGAAATCGCCGCTTCATCGACGACAGCGGCCCAGCCGACGAAGGATGCGACTGCTACACGTGCCGGCGTTTTTCACGCGCCTACCTGCGCCACCTCTTCATGGCCGGCGAAATCCTCGGCCACCGGCTGGCATCGATCCACAACCTGCGCGTCCTCGTGCGACTGGTCACCGAGATCCGGGAGACTATCGGGAGCGGTGGGCTGGCGAAGACGATCACGTCGCTGCGTGGTCAGTGGGCGCTCGCGCCGTTGCCCTGAGTGGCCCCCAGGGGACACAACGCTTTAAGAGTTTCTCATCGGGCCTCACCTATACTTCCCTCGCATGCGCGTCGATCGTCGACTCCTGGCACTGATTGCCGTCGTTGGCGTCATTGCCCTCTTCATCGATGGGTTCGCCTACGTCTACCGGCTGGCGACCAGTCAGCCGTTGACCGGCCCCCTCCGCGGCGTTCCGACGCTCTCCATCCCATTCCTCGGCTTCGAGCAGCAGATCTATGTCCACAAGGGGCTCGACCTGCAGGGCGGCACACACCTCGAGCTCGAGATCACCAACGTTCGCTCCGGGATCACTCCCTCAGCCGCCCGCGATATTGCGGTCTCGATCATCGAGCGCCGCGTCAACAGCAGCGGCTACGCGGAGTCGGTCGTCCGGCCTGAGGGCGAGAACCGAATCATCGTCGAACTGCCCGGCGTCAACCTGGAGCAAGCCAAACAGATCCTCGGCAAGACCTCCTACCTCACCATCTGGAAGTGGGAGCCCGGAACGCCGGACGCCGCGACGCTGCAGCTGCTGAACCCGACCGATGCCCAGAAATACCCGGGATACAAGCCGGTATACACCGGCATCGATGGCAGCATGATCACCAACGCCAGCCGCTCCACGGACCCAAACACGAACGCGCCCGACGTCACCATCTCGTTCAACTC
>VBEQ01000180.1 GCA_005881235.1 Chloroflexota bacterium
GTGCACCCAGGAGATGATGCGCGCGCGATGCCCGCTGGCCAGCGTCCATAGCGCCGCGGTCAGCGGCAGGTTGAAGTGGAGTGTCAGCGCGTTGTGGACGATGAGCACGTCGAGCTCATCCAGCTCGGTGGTGAGGCGCTGGACGATCTCCGCGCGCAGCGTCGCGAATTCCGACGGAATTTCGCCGCGGTCGAGGGCCTCGCGGACCGCGCTCACCGCGGTCTCCTGGGAGTCCAGCTCCGGGATGATGGCGAGCTTCGCCCGGCCCGGCAATGGACCGCCACGTCCGGCGAGGATTGTCACGGGGTAGCCGCGGGCCGCGAGGCGCACCGCCTGCTCGTGGAGGATGGTTTCGACACCACCGATGATCGGCGGGCTGGTGTAATGCAGGAGCCCGACGCGCGCCCGAGTGGTCACGGGCCGGCTAGGTGATGAGGGGCGGTTCGTCGAGGATGACGGCCAGGTCGTCGGGCTTCTCGAGGACGTCGACGTGCGGCCGGCCGCCGTTGTAATCCACCTTGAACGAGAGCTTGCCATTCCCGAGCCGCATCCCGCGGATCTCGATGCTGCGCGCCTGCCCGAACGGAATCGGGTTGAGGTAGACGCGGCCGGCCGTGGTATCCGGCACGATGCCGAGCGCGGTCTGCATCAAGTGGAAGGCCGCTCCCGCGCCCCACGCCTGCGGGTTGCAGGATACGAGGTACTCGGCGGGACCGTTGTTGTAATGGCTGTCGCGCCGAAATCCGCAGAACAACTCTGGCAGGCGATGGTCCGGCATGCGGATGCCGGCTTCCATGATGCCTTCGATCACGCGGCCGGCCGCCTCTGCATGGCGGTAGCGGCGCAGGCCGGCGACCGCGATCGAGTTGTCGTGGGGCCAGATGGTGCCGTTGTGATAACTCATCGGGTTGTAGTGCGGTGAGTCGGCGGAGAGGGTGCGGATCCCCCAGCCGGAGAACATATCGGGCGCCATCAGCCGGTCGCGCAGAATCTCGGCGCGCTCGGGATCGATGATGCCGGCCCACAGACCGTGCGCCGGGTTGGAGGTAATCGACGGGATCTGCACCTTCTGCCGGTCGAGTCCCTGCGCATAGAACTGCTCACGGTCGAGCCAGAACGCCAGCTCGAAGCGACGCCGGAGCTCGGCCGCCTCTCGCGCCAGCCGCTCGGCCATCACCGGTTGGCCGAGGCGCTCGAGGATGCGGCTCAGCCCCACCTTGGCCTGGTAGACGTATCCCTGTACCTCGACGAGCGCCACCGGCAGCTCCACCGGGCGTCCATCCGGATAGAGCAGCGAGTCATGCGAGTCCTTCCAACCCTGGTTGCGCACGCCGCCGCTGGCGCGCTCGGCGTACTCGACGAAGCCGTCGTGGTCCGAGTCGCCGTAGAGGTCGACCCACTTGAGGGCGCCCAGGATGGCGGGCAGCAGCTCAACGAACAGATCCTGGTCGTTGAGCCAGTCCATCATTTCGACCGCGGCGACGAGGAAGAGTGGGGTGCTGTCGACGGATCCGTAGTAGGGCGTGTGCGGGATCAGCTTGAGGTTGGCGAGCTCGCCGTAGCGCGCCTCGTGCAGGATTTTTCCCGGCTCCTCCTCGCGCGAAGGGTCGACCTTCCCTCCCTGATGCTGCGCGAGGTAGCGCAGGGTTCCGCGCGCGACTTCCGGATTGAGCATCAGGGTCTGGATGGAGGCGATCAGCGCATCGCGGCCGAACGGGGCCGAGAACCAGGGGATGCCCGCCATCGGGAAGAGGCCGCTGTCGAACTCCTCGAGCAGGATGCGCAGGTCCATCTGGCTGCGACGCAACAGGCCGCGGTCGAGAAAGGCGTTGTCGGTGCGGATCCGGGTCGTATTGTCGTGCCAGCGGCGATAGGAGCCCTGCAGCGCCTGCAGCGCGTCGTCGTAGAGGTAACTCAGCATCGGCTCGTTCTCGCCGATCACCGGGATGACGTCGATCACGAGCGTGACGGTGTCTTTCGAGTTCAGGTGGAAATGCCAGCTCAGGGTGCCGTCCTGGTTGAGCGTGCGTGGCTCCGGCTTGACGACGACTTCGGTGCGGCGCAGGAGGCCGTCCTGGCCGTCGTAGGCGAAGGTCAGGCCCCGAGTGTTGACTTCGGTCGGTCGTATCGTGCCGAGAGTCTGCACCTTGTAGCCGCGCACGTCGAACATGTCGCGAAAGTCGCTCTCGATCCGGAGTGAGCACTCGATCTCGACGGGTTCGGTGCCGCAGTTCTGGATGCCGATGCGCTCGTGCAAGCCGCCATAGATGAAGCGACTGCGACGAATGCTCAGGCTCTGCTGTGGGATCCGGCGCTTGCCCTCGTCGAGGAGCAGCACCGGGTTGACCATCTGGAAGGTGGCGACGTAGCTCTCATCGACGGAAGCGGACAGCAGGATCGGCTGTAAGCGATTGAGCCGGAACTCATAGGTCGAGACGAAGCGGGTGTCAGAAAAGTAGAGGCCAAGCCCCTTGCTGTTTCCGGCCGGGATGTCGCCCATCTCATCGGACACCATCATGATCCGGTTCTCTTTCAGAACCACCCGGCCGTCCGACACGGTGCCTATTATAGGTTCGGGTTTTCAGCAAGCCCCCCATAGAGATACATCAAATGTTGACAATCCCCACACCCGGCTGATGGCGCTGCCCGTCGTGGCGATCGTCGGCCGCCCGAACGTGGGCAAGTCCGCCCTGTTCAACCGGATTCTGGGTGAACGCCGCGCCATCGTCGACCCGATGGCCGGGCTGACCCGCGACCGGCTCTATGCCGAGAGCGAGTGGCAGGGGCGCAAGTTCGTGATTGTCGATACGGCCGGGCTGGTGCTGGGGAAGGACCGCGACGAGGTTCCGGCTCAGCGCGAGCTCCGCCGGCGGATGGAGGAGCAGAGCCGGCTTGCCATCGAGGAGGCGGACCTGGTTTTGTTTGTGCTCGATGTGCGCGAGGGCTTGACGGCCGTTGATCGCGACATCGCCGAGCTGCTGCGCAAGTCGCGAACTCCGGTGCTGGTGGTGGCGAACAAGGCCGACGGGCGCGGCCGCGAGGTGCTGGCGAGCGAGTTCTACGAGCTGGGGATTGGCGACCCGTGGGTGATCTCGGCTCTCCACGGGACTGGGAGCGGCGATCTGCTGGATGCGGTGGTGGAGAAGCTGCCGCCGCCGAAGCCGGAGGTGGTCGATGACAAGCTGGCCGGCCGGGTCGCGATTCTGGGGCGACCGAATGTGGGGAAGTCGTCCCTCGTCAATGCGCTGATCGGCGACGCGCGAAGCCTGGTGACGGCAGTGCCGGGAACGACGCGCGATCCGGTCGACACGACCGTGACGTTTCAGGGCAAGCGCGTGTTGCTGGTCGATACCGCCGGCATCCGTCGGCCCGGCCTGACCCGGGGCGTGGAGCAGTACTCGCTCTTGCGCGGGCTGCGCG
>VBEQ01000181.1 GCA_005881235.1 Chloroflexota bacterium
TCGCCGAGGTGGTCCCGAGAATCGATACGCTCAGCCCCGGAACGACGATGTCGCCGTCGCCCGGCTTGTGACAGCGATTGATCGCCGCGTGCGCCAGCCGCCGGGAGAGCACCACCATCGTTCCCTTGACCGGCACCACCTTGACCTCCACCCCCAGGAGGCGCGCCACCAGCCCGGACCAGGCCCCGGTCGCGTTGATCACCGACTGGCAGGAGATCGATCCTTCGTCGTTCGTCTTCGAATCGCGGATGCGCACACCGGTCAGGCGATCCCCGTCGCGAAGGAAACCCACGACTTCGGTGTGTGTCATCACCCGGGCGCCTCGGCGGCGCGCCGATTCGACGTTTCCCACCACCAGGTAGAAGGGGTCGAGGTGGCCATCCTCGGGAACCCAGAAGACGGTACGCACGTGCCGGGAAAGGGCGGGCTCGCGCCGGCGCGCCTCATCGAGCGAAATCCGCTCGCAGGTGATGCCGGTGCGCCGGCAGCCCTCGACAAACCTCGGCTCCCACTCGTGGTCCTCTTCGGTGACCGAGACGAAGTAGCCGCCGGTGTCCTCGACCGTGCTGCGCGCAATCCGGCGCAGGATGCGCCCTTCCTCGACGCACTCGATGGCGGCCTGCTCGTCGTTGACGCAGTACCGGCCGCCAGAGTGAAGCAGCCCGTGCGAGCGTCCCGTGGTCCCAGAGGCGAGGTCGCCTTTCTCGACGAGGATGGCATCGACACCGCGCAGCGCCAGGTCGCGGAGCACCCCGGCGCCCGTCGACCCACCCCCGATGACGACAACGCCCGTGCTGGTGTCAGGCATTCAGGAGAAAGGGGAAAGGACCAACGCGGCCCTTTCCCCTCATCCTAGCGCGCTTTCTACGACTTCGCGCCAGCGCCGACGGCTTCGCGGGTCGGTTCCTTCTCGACCCAACGGAGCGTGCGCTCGACAGCCTTCTTCCAACCGGCGAGCCCCGCCTGGCGTTGCTCTTCGGTCGACTGCGGCTCGAAGACCTTGTCGACCTGCCAGTTCTTGCGCAGCTCATCGAGCGTGCTCCAGAATCCCGTCGCCAACCCGGCGCCGTAGGCGGCGCCCAGTGAGGTCGTCTCCTGGACCTGCGGCCGAACCACCTTGACGCCGAGGATGTCCGCCTGCAGTTGCATCAGAAAGTCGTTCTTGACCGCCCCGCCATCCACCTTGAGGGTGGTGAGCTTGACGCCCGAGTCCGCCTCCATCGCGTCCGCGACTTCCTTCGTCTGGTAGCAGATGGCCTCGAGCGTGGCCCGGACCAGGTGCGCGCGGGTGACGTAACGGGTGAGCCCGACGACCGCGCCCCGGGCGTACATGTCCCAGTGCGGCGCGAACAGGCCGGAGAACGCCGGCACGAAGTAGATCCCGCCGGAGTCTTTCACCGACTTCGCGATCTCCTCGGTCTCGGACGCGTCCTTGATGATCTGCAGGTTGTCCCGCAGCCACTGGATCGCGGCGCCCGTGATGGCGATGGAGCCTTCCAGCGCGTAGACCGACTTCCCCTGCTCCAGGCCGTAGGCGGCCGTGGTCAGCAGGCCGCTCTTCGACGGAACCGGCGAGGTCCCGGTGTTGAGCAGCATGAAGTTGCCGGTGCCGTAGGTGTTCTTCGCCTCACCGACCGCGTAGCAGGTCTGTCCGAAGAGGGCCGCTTGCTGGTCGCCGAGGTCGGCACAGACCGGCACCGCGCCACCCACCGGCCCATTGGCCTTGGTCTGCCCGTAGAGCTTCTTGTCGCTCGAGGGCCGGATCTGCGGCAGTACCGCCCGAGGCACCTTGATCTTGCTGAGCAGCTCCGCATCCCAGTCGAGCGTCTTGAGGTCCATCAACATCGTGCGCGAGGCATTGCTGTAGTCGGTGACGTGCGCCCCACCCTCGGGCCCGCCGGTGAGCCACCAGATGACCCAGGTATCGATGTTGCCGAAGAGCAGGTCGCCGCGCTCGGCTGCCGCCCGCGCGCCCGAGACGTTGTCGAGGATCCACTGGATCTTCGGTCCCGAGAAGTAGGTGGCCACGACCAATCCGGTCTTGGCCTTGACGGTCGGCTCGACGCCGTCGTTGATCAGCTTCTGACAGATGTCGATGGTGCGGGTGTCCTGCCAGACGATGGCGTTGTAGACCGGCTTGCCGGTTTTCTTTTCCCAGACCACCGTGGTCTCGCGCTGATTGGTGACGCCGATGCCCGAGAGCTCGTCGGCCTTGATGCCTTTCTTCGACATCGAGCCCTTGATCACGCGCTGCGTCTTCTCCCAGATCTCCATCGGGTCGTGTTCGACCCATCCGGGCTTGGGATAGATCTGCTCGTGTTCGAGGTAGTCGGTCGACACGACCTTGCCATCGTGGCTGAACACCATGAAACGGGTTCCGGTGGTGCCCTGGTCGACGGCTGCCGCGTACTTCTTGTCCGCCATACCCATCCTCCTTACGTGGTCGTTGTCGTTGCTCGCTGGG
>VBEQ01000182.1 GCA_005881235.1 Chloroflexota bacterium
GAGCAGCGTCACCGAACATCCGGCCATCTCCAGCGAGGTGATGTAGTTCCCCACGAGGGAGCGCGTGATCTTGATCCCCTCGCCGGTCAGGTACCGATTGACCGCGTTGAAGATCACATAGAGCTCGATCAAGGGCGTCCCGCCCATGCCATTGACGAACGCTAGGACCTCATCGCCGCGTTTGTAGGGCAGGTCCTTGACGATGG
>VBEQ01000183.1 GCA_005881235.1 Chloroflexota bacterium
TGGCGCCCTCTCCTCGCGCCAATTCCGCCGCCATCTCGAAGTTCATGATGTCGCCGGTGTAGTTCTTGACGATGTGCAGGACGCCGGCCCCGCCATCGACCGCCGCCGTCGCCCGCGCCATCTGGTCGGGAGTCGGCGAGGTGAAGACCGCACCGGGACACGCCGCATCCAGCATCCCCAGGCCGACATAGCCGCCGTGCATGGGCTCGTGACCGCTGCCACCCCCCGACACCAGGCCAACCTTGCCTTTGCGCGGCGCAT
>VBEQ01000184.1 GCA_005881235.1 Chloroflexota bacterium
AGCAAGCTGTCGGTAACAGCGACCGGCGACACGCTCGCCAGCCGCGACCACCCCTTACGACTCCCACCGATCGAATACCCGGAGCAGACATTCAGCGCCGCCGTCGGGGCCAAGAACAAAGCTGACGAGGAAAAGGTGAACGCGGCACTGGTCAAGCTGGTCGACGAAGACCCGACCCTGACGCTGGAGCACGAGCCGATCACGAAGGAGACGATCGTGCACGGCATGGGCGATATCCATCTCGATGTCGTGCTCGAGAAAATGAAGCGCAAGTACGGGGTCGAGGGCACGCTGGCGGTGCCGCGGGTGCCGTACCAGGAAACGATCACCAGCAGCGCCAAGGCGGAGAAGAAATACAAGAAGCAGTCCGGAGGCGCCGGCCTCTACGGCCACTGCGTGATCGACATCGCCCCGGTCCCGCGCGGCACCGGGTTCGTCTGGGAAGACAAGATCTTCGGGGGCTCGATCCCGCAGAACTTCCGACCATCGGTCGAGAGGGGCGTACGGGAAACCATGGAGCAAGGGGTACTGACCGGCAACCCGCTGGTGGACATAAAGGTCCGCCTGCTGGATGGATCAACGCACCAGGTCGACGGCAAGGACATCGCCTTCAAGCTGGCGGGCGCGATGGCGATGCGCCAGGCGGTGATGGATGCCAAACCGGTGCTACTCGAACCGATCATGGAGGTTGAGGTGCTGGTCCCCGAGCGCAACATGGGCGACGTCATCAGCGATCTGAATGGCAAGCGCGGCAAGATCGCGGGCATGGAGCCGTCGGGCGACCACATGGAAAAGGTGAAAGCCCAGGTACCGCTGTCGTCGATGTACCGATTCCCCATCGATCTCCGCTCCATCACCCAGGGTCGAGGGAAGTACACGATGAAGTTCTCGCACTACGAAGAGGTGCCGGCTCACGCAGCGCAGCCGGTGATTGCCGCGTACCAGAAGTCGAAGGGCGGGGAAGAAGAGGAAGGGTAAGTCAGCGCTGGCTCGGCGCCGCCCAGAGCGGCACCCCGGCCCAGGCCAGCCCGAGGAGCGTCTTGGCGTCCAGGAGCTCCCCGCTCGCGCGCAGCACCTGCAGGTCGTGCGCGTCGAAGGGATTGACTTTGAAGGACTCGTCCAGCTCGGGATGCGACTCGGTCGGCGAGAGGTCCTCGGCGAGAAAGAACGTCATGCGCTCATCGCAGTACCCCGGCATGAGGTAGGCGGTGCCGAGCAGGGTCCATCGCTGCGCCAGGAAGCCGGCTTCCTCAGCCAGCTCCCGTCGGGCCGCTGCCGGAATCTCCTCCCCCGCTTTGTCGAGTGTCCCCGCCGGGATCTCCCACAACTCGCGGCCTGCCACGTAGCGGAACTGGCGAACGAGAACAATCCGCCCGCTGGCATCCCGCGGAATGATGCCGACCGAGCCGGGGTGGCGAACGATCTCCCTTGTCGTCAGTTGGCCGCCCGGTAGCCGCACGCGGTCCCGGTAGACCTTGAAGAGTTTGCCGCCATAGACTTCCTGGCTTTCGACCCTTTCCTCCATACCGGGATTATCATGGCTGCTTAGGTCATGATCGAACGCACCGTTCTCGAGATCGCTCAACTCCGCTTCTGGGCCTGGCAGCGTCGGCACCGGCCGACACCTCGCAGCCAGCTGCGCGAAACGGATCAACTGCTCGGTGCGATCGAAGAATGCCGCGTCCATGAGCTGAAATTGATCCCGACCGACATCTGGCGTCGCATCGTGCATCTGCTCGGCCAGTTGGACGGCGGCTACACCGAACGGCTTGGTATCGACCGGTCCCTCGACGGAACGGCGGAGATCTTGTTCGACGCCCAGGAAGCTCTCATGCTCGCGGCACGAAGCCGCCGGCGCGGCCGGCCCGGCAACGTAGTCCCCCTGTTTCGCCGGCCCTAACACCTACGAACATATGTTTGCTTTTTCCGGCCGCCTGTGCTAGCCTTCCCCTCATGGGCGAGATGGCGACGCTGGTCCAAGGCACCCCTGGAAGCCGCCCGGTAGCCGATGTGACGACCGTGCCGCTACTGCGGCGCGTGGTCGAAAGCCTGGCCACGATGCGGCCCGGCCGCTATACCGTCTATCTCGGCCGGCCGGATCCGGCCGCGGTTCGGGCCGAATGGGACCAGGAAGTTACCCTCCTGCGCAGCGCGCGACGGGCTGTGGTAACGACGCCGGACACGACGCCCCTTCCCCAGGAGGCCGATCGTCGCGACCCAGGCCTCGGGTGGCTGGCTCGCATCTGGTTCAGCGCCGTGATGGGAGACGACACGGCAATGGCCGTGATCTGCCAGCCCGATGCCACCCATCCCGAGGAAGCGTGGCTGCTCACCGATCCAACCGCGGTGCGCCGGTTTGTCGCCGCGGTCGAAGGCGAGCTGGCCCGGCCAGACCCGCAACTGCTCGCCGTCTAAAGACCTTCGTAGAATTGGGGCCTCGTGACGCCCCTTCACCGGCCGTGGCCGCTGCTGGTCGCCGGCACCATCACACGCGACGACGTGCGCACGCCGATGGGCGTCAACACGGATGGGCTCGGTGGATCAGCCACCTACTTCACGCTAGCCGCACGCCTCTTTGCTCCCGTGTCGGTCGTTGGCACGGCAGGTCCTGATTTCATGCATGCCTTTCAAGCCGCCATGAAAGGAACCGGTGCCGACCTGCGCAGCACGGTGACCTCTGAGCTTCCCACCTACCGATGGTTCGCCGAGCACGACTACGAGACGGGTACCACCCGCAACGAGCGCTCGGACCAGGGCGCGTACCGTGGCTTTTCCCCGGACCTCACCGCGGATCAGCGCAAGTCCCGCATCGTTTTCCTCGGCAGCATGGAGCCCCGTCACCAGATGCGCGTGCTCGAGCAGCTCGACGATCCGTGGCTGGTCGCCGGCGACACCATGAAGCTCTACATCCGGGAGCAGCCGGAGGCTCTGGAACCTGTGCTGCGGCGGCTCGACTACCTCTTCCTCAACGCCTCGGAGGCGATGGCGCTGGCAAAGGTCGGAACGATCGAGGAAGCGTCGGACCAGTTGCGCCATCGCTTCACGCTGCGCGGGCTCGTCATCAAGGAGGGACCGAAAGGCGCGACGCTCTACCGCCACGGTGACGACATCCACCTTCCCGCCTTGCCGGTGGATCCGCCGATCGACCCGACCGGCGCCGGCGACGCAGTGGCCGCCGGGTTCCTCGGATGCCTCGCCGAGCAGCAGGTGGAGACGGAGGACTCGGTGCGCCTCGCCCTCGGATACGCGATGGTGATGGCTTCCTTCACCATTCAGCACTTCAGCGTGCGCGGGCTGCAGCCGATCACCCGTGAGGACGTCGAGGCCCGCATGGCGTCGATGGCCTGGCTTCCATCGATGACATGAGCTGGCCGACCGGGAGCCTCACGGTCGAGGTCTTGCAGGGCGACCTGACCCAGCAAGACGTCGACGCCATCGTCAACGCGGCGAATAATGACCTGGAGTTAGGCGGCGGCGTCGCCGGTGCGATCGCGCGCGCCGGAGGGCCCCAGATCCAGGCCGAGTGCCGGCGCATCGGCCCGATCGAGGTCGGAGATGCCGCCATCACCGGCGGGGGCACGCTGCAGGCTCGCTACGTCATCCATGCGGCGAGCATGCGGTTGGGCGGGCGGACCAGCGCCGAGAGCCTGCGCGACTCGACCCGCCGCAGCCTCGAGATCGCGAAGGATAAGGCTCTTCGGTCGATCGCCTTCCCCGCTGTCGGCACCGGAATCGCGCATTTCCCGATGGACGAGTGCGCCCGCATCATGCTCGAGGAGGTGGCGGCCCACAGCAGGAATCCCTCGAGCATCCGCGAGGTTCGCTTCGTCCTCCTCGGTGCGGATGCGGAAGCGGCGTTCCGTGCTGAAGCAGACCGGCAGTTAGCGCCCACCGAACAATCCGGGGACGAAGATCGAGGCGAGAAAGGCCAGCGTCACGGCCGTTAGGAACACCATCACCGCCCCGCTGAAGACGTTGAAGAGCGGCGAGTTCGCGTAGCGGCCCATGATCCGCTTGTCGTTGGCCAGCAGGATCAGCAGCGGTAGGAGGAGGGGCAGGAGCATGCCATTGATGATGTTCGGGAGGTTGGTGATCAAGACCAGGGGAGCGCCTGGGAACATGGCGATGCCCGCCCCCACGACGATCGTGGCCGTGTAAATCGTGAGGAACGCCGGCGCCTCGCGGAAGGACTTGTCGATGCCGCGTTCGAGACCAAACGCCTCGGTGATCGCATAGGTGGTGGAGAGTGGCAGCACCGACGCGGCCATCAGCGAGGCGTTCAGCAGGCCAATTGCAAAGAGCTGTTCCGCATACTGGCCCGCCAGGGGCTTGAGCGCCAGGGCAATCTTCGAGAACGCTGAGGGGTCTGAAGGGTTCACGGTGACATGGGCTGCATAGATCGTGGCTCCCGTGGCGACGATGATGAAGAAGGCCACGACGTTCAGCATCAGGATGCCGGCAACCGTGTCGACCCGCTCGTACTTCAGATCGTCGGGATGCAGTCCCTTGTCCGCGACGTTGGACTGCTGAAAAAACGCCATCCACGGCGTGATCGTCGTGCCGATGATCGTGATGAAGATGAGGATGAATGACGGCGTGAAGTGGATCGTCGGAACGACGGTGTGGTGGATCACATCGCTCCACTTCGGGTGGGCAAGGAACGCCGAAACGATATAGCCGAGGTAGACCAGGGTGAGGAGCAGCAGGACGCGCTCGACGACGCGAAACGATCCCCGGAGAACCAGAAACCAGACCAGCAGAGCGGCGACGGGGATCGCCGCGTAGCGAGCGACGTCGCCGAACAAGAGCTGGGCCGCCCCACCGACGCCGGCGAATTCCGCGACGGTCGTGGCCGCGTTGGCGAAGAAGAGGAAGATCATCACCCAGAGCGTCGGCGCGATGCCAAAGCGCTCGCGAATCAGGTCCGATAACCCCTTGCCGGTAACGGTGCCCATGCGGGCGACCATCGACTGGATCGCGACCAGGCAGATGGCAGTGACGATCAGCAACCACAGCAGCTCGTAGCCGAACTGCGAGCCGGCCAGAGCGTACCCGGTGATTCCGGTCGCATCGTTGTCGACGTTGCCGGTGATGATGCCCGGGCCGACCACCGCCAGCAGCATCATGAGCCGCGCTCGCCGGCTGCGGAGGAGACCGAACGGCCGCGCCAGCGCGCTCGGCGGGCCCAAAACGGTTAGAAGATGCGGCGGCGGCGCCCGCCGGCTCGCGCCGGCATGACCCGCTCCATGACGTCATCGACGGTGACGATGCCGTGAATCCGGTTGTGCTCGTCGACCACCGGGACCGCCAGCAGGTTGTACTTCGAGGTCACCGCGGCCACTTCACGTGGCCCCGCGTCGAGGCCGACGGAAATCACGTTCTTGATCATGAAGTCGCGGATCTTTGTCTCGGGCTTGGCCACGATCAGGTCGCGCAGGGAGAGGACCCCCAGCAGATGCTCCTCCTCATCGGTGACATAGACGTAGTACACGCTTTCGGCATCCGGCTCGAGCTCACGCAACCGTTCGATCGCTTCAGCCGCGGTGAGGGTATGCAGCACGGCGACGTACTCGGTGGTCATCAGGCCACCGGCCGTGTCCTCGCGGTAGGCGAGCAGCTCCTCGACGTCACCCGCCTCGTCCTCCTCCATCTTCTGCAGCAGCTGTTGCGCCCGCTCGCGTGGCATGTCGGCGAGTAGGTCCGCTACCTCGTCGGGCGCCATGGCTTCCAGGATGTCCGAGGCGCGTTCGACATCGAGGCGCTCGAGGATGGAGGCCTGCATCTGCGGCTCATCGATCTCTTCGAGCGTATCCGCGGCTTTCTCGTCATCGAGGGCCGCGAAGACGGCACTCCGGTCGTCGGGGCTGAGCTCATTGACGATGTCGGCGATGTCGGCAGGATGGAGCTTGGCGAGCTTGGTATGGGCGATCCGCAGCTTGACCGAGCTGACGTCGGTCTTCACGGGGTCGACGGCCTCCCAGGAGATGAGCTTTTGCGGCCAGTCCAGCCCGAGCGCCGCCGTAATGCGTCGGCCCAGCCCCTCGAGCCCGACCCGGCGCGCCAGCCCGCGACTCCCGATATCGACGCCGATGACGAGCGTCGAGCCTTCGACCTGGGAAAGCTGAAGGTCGTTGACACGCACCACCCGGCGGCCGTCCATGTCGACGATCTGCTTGTCGAGGATCTGCCGTGCGAGCCACAACTCGGTATCGGCACGGCTGTGCGGCTGTAAGCTGCCGGCGTCCACCTTCAGGCTGAGCTCCTTGTTGTCCCAGCTGCGGACCACCGACCAGTCGAGTGAGCGGACCTTGCGGTTGCCCTTCAGGATGACG
>VBEQ01000154.1 GCA_005881235.1 Chloroflexota bacterium
ACTCGATCCATGCCGCGCTTGCTCGCCGCGTCGCCGCGGATGATGTTGCCACCGCCGACCACGATCGCGAACTGGGTGTTGTACTTGGACTTCACCGCGATGATGTCCTCAGCGATGTCGTTGACGACATCGGGATCGATGCCGAAGGCCGCTTTGCCGGCGAGTCCCTCGCCTCCCAGCTTGAGGAGCACCCGATTGTAGCGCGGCAGAGCCGACGGCTTGATCACTGCATGACGTGGCTGGACTAGCTGGCTTCTCCGACCTTGAAACGCGCGAAACGGGAAATCGTTATGTTCTCGCCAAGTTTCGCGATCGCCTCTTTGAGCATCTGGTCCACGGTCCGCTTGTCGTCCTTGGCCCAGGCCTGGTCGAGCAGGACCTCACGCTTGTAGAAGTCGTTCATCTTGCCCTGGATGATCTTTTCGATCACCGCCTCCGGCTTTTTCTGATCCTTGGCCTGCGCCTCGAAGATGGCGCGCTCCCGGTCGAGCACATCCGCGGGCACATCCTCTCGCCGCAGGTATTTCGGCTCCGCGGCGGCGATGTGGACGGCAATCTCATGCGCCAGGTGGCGGAACTCATCGTTACGGGCGACGAAGTCGCTTTCACTGTTCAGCTCCAGGAGGACGCCCAGCTGGTGGTTGTGATGGACGTAGGTGGCAATGATGCCCTCCCGCGCAGTGCGGGTCGCTTTGGCACCAGCCTTGGCCATGCCTTTCTGGCGCAGCCAGTCCTTGGCCTTCTCGAGGTCGCCGTTGGTGGCCTCCAGGGCGCGCTTCGAGTCCATCATCCCCGCGCCGGTTGCGTCACGCAGCGCCTTGACCTGGTCTGCCGAAATGGCCATGGCTATTTCTCGTCGTCCAGGGCTTCGTCCTCGTAGAACTCAGCCTCGTTGACGGTTGGCATTCCAGCAAAGCTCTTTTCCTCTTCTTCCTCTTCTTCCACACCAAATTCGAACTCGGTGACCGGAACCTCAGGTGCCACGGCGAGCTCCTCCGGGCTGATCAGCTGGCGCGCCTCCAGGGCCGCGTCGGCAATCTTCGAGGTGATCAGCTTGACGGCGCGGATGGCGTCGTCGTTTCCAGGGATGACGTGGTCGATCTCGTCCGGGTCACAGTTGGAGTCCGTGATGGCCACGATCGGGATGCCGAGCTTGCGAGCCTCGGTGATGGCGATGTGCTCCTTGCGCGGGTCGACGACGTAGACCGCACCAGGGAGACGCTTCATCTCCGCCATCCCGCCAAAGAAGCGCTCGAGCCGCTGGTACTCCTCTTCCAGCTGGGTAATCGCTTTCTTGCTGCCGGTGAATCCGCCGTTGTTGCGGATGGCCCGGAGGCTGTTGAGGCGTTCGATCTGGCGCCGCATGACCGTGAAGTTGGTGAGCATCCCGCCCATCCAGCGGTGATTCACGAACGGCATGCCCGAGCGCCGGGCCTCCAGTTCGATCGATTCCTGGGCCTGTTTCTTGGTGCCGATGAAGAGCACCAGCCGGCCACCGCCGACGACCTCCTTGACCCAGTTGGAGGCGTCGTCCAGCAGCTTGACCGTCTGCTGGAGGTCGATGATGTGGATCCCGTTGCGAGCGGTGAAGATGTACCGCTTCATCTTCGGATTCCAGCGGCTGGTCTGATGGCCGAAGTGGACACCAGCCTCGAGGAGTTGCTTGAGCGTCACGAGTGGCATGCGAAAACGAACCTCCTGTTTCTACTTCCGCCTCCGTCATCCGGCCCGCGGACCTGTGCTCAGGCAACCCGTGGCCGTCGAGAGGCGTGCTTATTTGCTCGCCAAAGTATAGCCGCTGCCCGCGAGTCTGAAACCCGGGTTAGGCCGCGGGAACGGTCGGCTTCCTGGTGCGGGGGCCCCGGGGTCGGGCGCTGGTGCGGGCGGCCCGCTCCGGTTTGCACGCCGGGTAGTCGGAGCAGCTCTT
The DNA here is from genome assembly GCA_005881235.1 of Chloroflexota bacterium. Lineage (GTDB taxonomy): Bacteria > Chloroflexota > Dormibacteria > CF-121 > CF-121 > CF-13. The sequence continues at coordinate 1,928 of VBEQ01000154.1, forward strand.
GAACTCCCCGTACCGTCCCTGGCGCAGCACCTGCGGCTTGCCGCACCGTGGGCAGGGATCGTCCATCAATAGTTCGCTGGCGGCGGGAGGCGCCACCGTTCGCTTGCCACCTTCGATGTAGCGGCAGTCGGGATAGCCGGAGCAGCCGACGAAGCTGCCGAATCGTCCCTTGCGGTTGAGCAGCGGCTTGCCGCAGGTGGGGCAGACGCGGCCTTCGACGACGTCGGCCGGGTTGATCTCGCGCTTCACGTAGCGGCATTTCGGATATCCGGAACAGGCGACAAAGGGGCCGCGCTTTCCAGTGCGCGTCACCAGCGGCTTGCCGCATTTCGGGCACATCTCGCCGGTGGGCTCCGGTGGCGGCGCCTTCTCCTGGCCCTCGCGACCCTGGATGTAATCGCACTCGGGATACAGCGAGCAGCCGACGAACTCGCCGAGCTTGCTCATGCGGTAGACGAGACGGCCAGTGCGTCCCTCTTGCTTGCACTTGGGACAGTCCTCGCCGGTTTCCCGCATCGGGACCTTGACGCGCGCCGTGGCCTCGGCCTTGGTCAACGTCTTGGAGAAGGGCGCATAGAACTCGCGAACGATCGGCACCCACTTGCGCCGCCCTTCCTCGACGTCGTCGAGCTCCTCCTCCATGCCGGCGGTGAAGGTGACGTCGACGATGTCCGGGAAATGCTCCACGAGCCACCCATTGACCGTCTTGCCAAGGTCGGTTGGGAAGAGCCGGCGCTCCTCTTGCTTGACGTAGTGGCGCGTCTGGATGACCTCGACGGTCGGCGCAAAGGTGCTCGGCCGGCCGACGCCGAGCTCTTCGAGCGCCTTGATCAAGGAAGCCTCCGTGTAGCGCGGCGGCGGCTGCGTGAAATGCTGCTCCGGCTTCAGCTCCCGCAGGTTGAGGCCTTCGTCGACGGCGAGCGCGGGCAGCTCCTTCTCCTCGTCGTTATCGCTGTCGCGCTCCCAGACGCGATAGAAGCCGTCGAAGACCAACACCGAGCCGTTCGCGCGGAACACGTAGTCGGCGGCACCGATGTCAACGCGCGTCTGCGCGAAACGCGCCTGGGTCATCTGGCTGGCCGTGAAGCGCTGCCAGATCAGCCGATAGAGCCTGAGCAAGTCGGGCGTGAGAAAGTTGCGCAGGGAATCCGGCGTGCGTTCGACGTCGGTCGGCCGGATCGCCTCGTGGGCGTCCTGCACCGGGCCCTTGGCCTTGAACTCCACCTTGTCACGGCGGGCATAGGTCGGCCCGTACTGGTCGGTGATGAAGCGTCGCGCCGCCGTGCTCGCGTCGTCCGAGATGCGGAAGGAGTCGGTGCGCATATACGTGATCAGGCCCACCGGTCCCTGACTGCCGAGCTCGACCCCTTCGTAGAGCTGTTGCGCCAGGCTCATCGTCCGGTTCGGCTTCATCCGCAGCCGGTTCGACGCATCCTGCTGCAGCGTGCTGGTCTTGTATGGCGGCGGCGCATTCCGCGTGCTGTCCTTGGTCTCGATCGACAGGACCTTGTAGCTGGCGCCGTCGAGTTGCGCCACGATCTCATTGATCTGGCTTTCTTCTTTGAGCTCGAGCTTCTCGTCGCTGCCCTGCTTGCTGTACAGGCGGGCGGCGAAGATGCGCTGCGGGAGGTCGATCTTGGAGAGCATCGCGTCGAGCGTCCAGGATTCGACGGGAACGAACTTATCGATCTCTTCTTCCCGCTCGCAAACCAGCCGGACCGCAACAGATTGCACGCGGCCGGCACTGAGGCCCTTTCGAATCTTCTTCCAGAGCAAGGGGCTCAGCTTGTAGCCGACGAGCCGGTCGATCACGCGGCGAGCCTGCTGCGCATCGACGAGATCCTGATTCATCGGACGCAACGCGTTGAGCGCCTTTTCCACAGCGGTGGGCGTGATCTCATGCAACTCGATGCGGCGTGGGTCCTTCAGGTTGAGGACGTGCGCAAGATGCCAGGCGATCGCCTCGCCCTCACGGTCCGGGTCGGATGCCAGGAGGATTTCAGAAGCGCCCTTGGCGGCGGCTTTCAAATCCTTGATCGTCGATTCCTTTCCCGGAATCGTCACGTATTCCGGCTTGAAGGAATGCTCGATATCGATCCCGAGCGTGCTCTTCGGCAGGTCGCGCACATGACCCATCGACGCGCGAATGTCGTACTTGGCACCAAGAAACCGGCCAAGCGTCTTGGCCTTCGCAGGGGATTCAACGATGATCAGTGGGTTTGCCATGTCAGGCTGGAGAACAGCGGGTGACCGCCCCGCAGTCGCCGATTATATAGCCGCTCATTTCCAACAATGTCAAGCGCCGACTCACTTCCTTGACGTCAAGGTTCATCATGACCGCCAATTCATCATGATGGCGCGGTTCTACCCAATCAAGCAATTCCCAAACGGCAAAGAGTTCAGGTTCTTGCGGTCCCGAGTCCGCGCGCGTACGCGCACGCGTGTGCGCGTGTACACGCGCCTGCGCTCGCGCGCGTGCGCGCGCGAGGTCGGCAAATTCCTCCAGCACGTCCTCAACGGTCTGCACCAGTTTTGCGCCGTCTTTGATGAGCTGATGACCGCCGACCGCGAGTGGGTTCTCGATACTGCCCGGGACGCAGAACACCTCGCGTCCTTGCTCGCCCGCCATGCGCGCCGTGATCAGCGCGCCACTTCGCTGCGCCGCCTCAACCACAACGACGCCGAGGCTGAGGCCGCTGATGATGCGATTGCGCACGGGAAACCGACCGGGCAGCGGCAGCGTCCCGTTCTCGGCCTCGGTGATGACAGCGCCCGACGCGGCAATCGCTTGCGCCAGCTCGGCATGTTCGGGTGGATAGATCCGGTCCAGTCCCGTGGCCATCACCGCGACTGTTGGACTCCTCCCTTCCAGGGCGCCCCGGTGCGCCGCGGCATCGATGCCACGGGCCAGCCCGCTGACCACCACCACCCCGGCGTCCGACAGGTCGCGTGCCAGCCGCTGGGCGGTGCGACGACCGTAGGGGGTCGCGTGCCGCGAGCCGACGATGGCGATCATCGGCTCAGATGGCAGCTGCCCGTTGACGAAGAGCCGCGCCGGCGGGTCATGGATTTGCTTGAGCCGCGCCGGATAGTCCGGATCGCTGAGCCAAACGAGGTTCATCCGCTTTCGCGGTACTGGAGCGCCTCGGCCACGTGCGCTTGCTCGATGTCGCTGCATCCCTCCAGGTCGGCGATGGTGCGGGCAACGCGTTGCACCCGGTGGACCGCGCGGCCGCTGAGCTGCAGCCGCTCGGCGGCGGCCTCCAGCAGCGCCTGACCCTGCGCGTCCAGGGGGGCGTCCCGTCGGAGCTGCGGACCCGTGAGCGCGCCATTCCAGGGACCCTGTGGCCGGCACTCCCGCTGGCGGGCGCGAGCACCGATCACTCGCTCCCGAACCGTGGCGCTCGACTCGGCCGCCGGCGCGGTCCGCAGCAGTTCGCCGGCCGCCTGCCGCGGCACCATCACCTGCAGATCGATCCGGTCCCGAATCGGCCCGGAGAGCCGGGCGCGGTAGCGCTGGCGTTCCAGCGGCGTGCACTCGCACAGTTGGCGCGGGTCGCCCGCGAAGCCACAGGGGCACGGATTCGATGCCGCGACCAGGATGAAGCGAGCCGGGAGCACCGCGTGGCCGCGGGAGCGGGCCACCGCCAAACGTCCCTCTTCGAGCGGCTGGCGCAGCGCCTCGAGGGCGTCCCGTCGGAACTCGGTGATCTCATCCATGAACAACACCCCGCGGTGCGCGCGCGTGACCTCCCCAGGTCGCGGAGCCGCGCCGCCTCCGCCAACCAGGGCGGCCGGCGAGATGCTGTGGTGAGGAGCCCGAAACGGCGGGACCTCGAGCAATCCGGCGCCGGCGGGCAGCATCCCGACACAGGACGCGATCGAGGTCACCTCGACGGCGTCCCGCCGGTTGAGTGGGGGCATGATCCCCGGGAGGGCCCGGGCCAGGAGTGTCTTGCCGGTTCCCGGCGGACCGACCAACAGGAGATGATGCGCGCCCGCGGCCGCGACCTCGAGCGCGCGCTTGGCGTACGGCTGACCGTGGATGTCGGCCAGGTCGACGTGAGCGGGTGGATTGGCGGATGACGACTGGGCGACCGACGATGCCTCCAGCGGCTCGCCCGACTCCCAGTGGGCTTTGAGCTGTCGAAGATGGTCGACGCCCACCACCGTCGCTGCCGTGGCGATTTTCGCCTCGGCCACATTGGCGCTTGGCACGTAGAAGCGCCGCACCCCGAGGCGGTCGAGGTGGGCAACGATCGCCAGCGTGCCGCGGATCGCGCGCAGCGTCCCGTCCAGGGCGAGCTCGCCCAGCCAGGCGGCATCGCCCGGCAGGCCACGCTCCTGGCAGGCGTTGACGATGGCCGCGGCCATCGCCAGGTCGAAGCCACTCCCCTCTTTGGGAAGCTGTGCCGGCGCGAGGTTGATCGTCACTTTGCGGCCGGGAAACTCGAAGCCGCTGTTGTTGATCGCGATCTTCACGCGTTCGCGGGCTTCCTGAAGGGCGCGGTCGCCGAGTCCCACGATGTGGAACCCGGGGAGGCCGTCGGCAATGTTCGCCTCCACCTCAACCCGGACACCATCGAGGCCGAACACCGTCCCGGAGAGGGCCCTGGCGAGCACCAGCGCCGATATTACACTAGTTTGTCTATCTGCGCTAGCTAGTACCCGGCGTCGTTTCGCGGCGCTTCAACTCGCGCAAGGCGATCAAGCCCTGGATCAGGAAGTAGAGGATCAGCACCCGAATGACAATGCCCTGGTAGCTACCTGCCGCGGCGGTCAGCACGCCGTCGATGGCGTAGAGTCCGGTGGCGATCCCCAGCGCCAGCAACGACCCGCGCATCGTGAAGTATCCGAAGACGATCAGGATCGCCCCCTCGACGGCAAACACCTCTGGCAGGACCTGGGCCCGGGCCAATGCGGCGACGAGACCGAGCAGTATCGTCAAAGCGCCGATGACGTAGAGAGCGACGTAGGCGTTGCGATAGCGGCGCCGAAGTTTCGACTCGTCGAGCGCCTTCATCGTCACCCTCCCTTCCCCGATGATTGGCCGATGACCGTCATCCTAGCGCCATGCTTCGCCGGGTAGGCGCACATCCCATGCAGTGGAGGCACGTCGCCGCACGCGCTCTAGGATGGGTGACCACCCTGCCCTATCGGTGGCGCCGCAACGTCCACCTCGGACCGCGCCTCCTGGGGAATGGCCGGCTGCGGATTTCCGGTCCCGGGCGCGTGGAGGTGGGGGCTGACGTCAATGCCTGGTCACACGCCGAGGTCAATCGCCTCATCACCACCCGCCCGGAAGCGGTCATCCGCATCGGTCGCCACGCGCGGCTGAACGGCTGCACCATCGTCGCCGCCGAGCGGGTCGAGGTCGGGGCGGACTGCGTGCTGGGCTCCTGCGAGCTCCGGGACCATCTCCCCTATTCCGAGTCGCCGGTCGATCGCCGGCGCTCGGGGCCGGCCCAACCGGTGGTGATCGAGGACAACGTCTGGATCGGCGGACAGGTCTCGATCCTTCCCGGAGTCCGGATCGGGCGCGACACGGTCGTCGGCATCCACGCTGTCGTCTTCGGCGACGTTCCGCCCGGGGTCATCGTCGGCGGGAATCCCGCACGGGTGCTTCGGCGGCTTGATTCTCGCGCCAGCGGGGATAATCGAGACGAGTGAAGACCAACCCACCGCCGCCGACCTGCGACCAGTGCAAGCACATGCCCCGCTGGGAGCGGATCAACGGGCCGGACCAGTCCGTCCGGCTCGACGACGGGCGGGAGGTGACGCGCCGAGGCCAGGTCTGGGTGTGCACCCATTGCGGCCACCAGGTACCGGTCTCGTTCGAGGCATGGACCTGACGACCGCCGCCAGCACCCGCCTCGAGCGGCTCCGCCAGGTGCTCGAGCATCGCGTCCGGCGCACCATCGACACGGCGCCACCGCTGATCCGCGCCGGGGTTCTGATTCCCCTGGTGTCGCGCGGCCACGACATCGAGGTGCTCTTCACGCGGCGCACGGACACGGTCTTGACGCACAAGGGCCAGATCTCTTTCCCGGGTGGGCAGCGCGAGGACTCCGACGTGGAGACGGTCGAGACCGCCCTGCGCGAAAGCTACGAAGAGATCGGCCTCGAGCCATCGCGTGTGACCGTGCTCGGTGAGCTGGACGACGTCTTCACCGCGGTCAGCAGCTTTGTCATCACCCCTGTGGTCGGCCTGGTCGAGGGCGGCATCGATGACCTTGTGCCGGCGCCGGACGAGGTGAAGAGTCTGCTGGTGGTCCCGGTCGCCCAGCTACTGGATCCGCAGGTCCACACGACCGAGACGCGCAGCTTGGGCGAGCAGCGGTATCGAATTCATTACTACACCGTCGGCGACGACGTCATCTGGGGCGCCACCGGCCGGATCGTCTACCAGTTCCTCAAGGCCTGGGAAGAAGCCGCCTGACCACCGCCGGCTCGTTTCTCGAAGCAACCATCGAATCGCAACCGGATGTGCTGGAGAGGCTTCTCCATGACCCACCGTCGGCCTCTGCCGTCGCACGGTTATCGGGCCGGTCGCGCATTTTCATCGTCGGCACCGGAACCAGCTACCACGGCGCGCTCGTCGGACAGTACCTGCTGCGGAGCGCGGGCATCGACGCCTGGGCGATTCCCGCGTTTGAGTTCGCGAAGTATCCACCACGAATCACGGCGGATGACGGCCTTGTGCTGCTCAGTCATCGCGGCACCAAGCGTTTCAGTCAGGCGGCGCTCGAGAGCTTGGCCAGCCAGGATCACTGGCTGGCTGTCACGGGAGAGGGCTCCCCGCTGAGCGGCCTGGGCGTCCTCCACACCGTTCCGCAGGAGCGCTCGCCCGTGCACACCGCGAGCCACACCGGGGCGATGGTCCGACTCGCACAACTGGCCGTCGCCCTCGGATCGCCGCCGTGGAACACCGAGCTTGCTCGCGTACCCGACGCGATCCGGATGACGCTACCGCTCCGCGCTGCGGTCGTCCACGCTCTCGATCGGCTCCACCTCGCACGGGTCGTCCACTTTGTCGGCGGCGGGCCCGCTCACGCGACCGCACTCGAGGGAGCGCTGAAGCTACGGGAGGCGTCGTACGTGAGCGCTGAGGGTCATGAGCTGGAGAGCATCCTCCACGGGCCGTTGATCAGCCTCACCGCCGAGGACTCGGTCGTGATGGTGGCGCAGCCCGGGCCCGCCCTCGAGAGGACGACCGAGCTGGCCGAAGCCCTCCACGAGATCGGCATGTCGACCCTTGCCGTCGGTCCCTCGGCCGCGAGTCTCAAGGCGACGGTTGCGCTGGAAACGCCGGCGATCGACGAACGTCTGGCTCCGATCGTCAACGTCGTGCCCTTGCAATGGCTGGCGCTCGAGGTGTCCCGGCGGCTTGACGTCGATGCGGACAGCTTCAGAAAGCAAGGCCGATACGCGGCCGCGCAAAGCAAGTTCAGCTTGTAGGATCCATTCGCGGTCTAATCCGATCGCGTGGTTGATGTTGTCCAAGCGCCGGAATGGAACCAACTTCCGACGTCGGATGTAGTAGCTTCGGGATGGGCGCCTCCCAAAGATCCGCGGTCGCCCGAGACTGGCGATGGCTGACCCTCGTGGTGGTTCTGCTGCTGGCATCGTGTGGCCGAGCGGCTGATCGGGAGGCGACGGCACCTGCTGCCACCGCATCGGCCAGTGCGGCCGACCCGGACGGCTGCCCGATCACCAGACCCCCGAGTCGTCCGTTCGTGCCTCCCGTGCCTCCAGCGCCTCGGTCGGCGTCCCCACCGGCCGATGAATTCTGGTATGGGACGCAAGCGCTGTGGACCGCCCTCCGGCCGGACGGGACGTGGAATGGGCTTCCCTATCAGGACGGCGCCTATACGCAGAAGGTCTTCTGGTGGAGCCGGGATTACAAGTGGGAGAGCCCACTGACCGTTACTGGTATGCGCATTGATGGAGCCGCCCCACCACTTCGCTCCTCGGCTGCTACCAACGCCTTTGCGGAGGACATCGGCTCCTCGATCCTCGTCGGGGTCGAGATCCCGGCAGCGGGCTGCTGGGAGATTACGGGGCACCTCAGGGGCGCAACGCTCAGTTTCGTCGTCCGGGTTGGTTGAACGGATCCCGAGGAGTCGTTGGCTTTAGTCGATCGCGTTCTTGATGTGGTCGACGCGAACCAGGTGCCCGTCGCTGACGGTCAGGCCCACCACGTCGAAGCGGACCGGACCCCGATATGGCCGTATCTTTAAGTAGTACAGCGCGAGCTGGCGCAGCTTCCGGATCTTCCGGGCGTCGACCGACTCCTGCGGCAGCCCGAAGCCGTGTCCGGCCCGCGTCTTGACCTCAACAAAAACCAGCGTGCGCCCGTCCTTCGCCACCAGGTCCAGCTGACCGAGCGGCGTCCGCACATCCCGCCCCACGATCTCGTAGCCGAGGCCACGCAGGTGGTCCTCGGCCAGCGCTTCTCCGCTAGTCCCGAGCGGTTTGACTGGCACTGGCAATGGCGGCCGCTTCCAACTCGGCGCGCGTCCGGATCGAAATGAAGGAGCGCCGGTGCAACGGGCTCAAACCGTGCCGGTCCATCGCGGTCAGATGGTCGGGCGTCGGGTATCCCTTGTGCATCTCGAAGCCATATCCGGGAAACTTCTCGGCCATCCGCATCATCAACCGGTCGCGCGTCACCTTGGCGAGAATGCCGCCGCACATGATCGAGATCGAGCGGCGGTCGCCCTTGACGATGGGGAGTTGCGGCGTCAGGGCTTCGGGCAACAAAAAGCCGTCGACCAGGAGGTAGTCGATCGATCGACCGAGCTGCTGGAGCGCGATGCCCATCGCCCAGCGGTTGGCCCGCGACACGCCCACCCGATCGATCTCGTCGACCTCGACGATGCCGACGCCCCAGGCTTCCGCGCCGTCCAGGATGCAGTCGTAATAGTGGTCGCGCTCCTCGGCCGTCAGCAGCTTGGAGTCGTCGATGCCCTCGCAGTGGAAGTAGGGACGCATGATCGCGGCACCCGCCACCACCGGCCCGGCCCAGGGGCCGCGACCTGCCTCATCGACGCCCGCAACCGTCGCGTAACCCAGGCCAAAGGCCTGCCGCTCGAAGACCCAGAGGTCCCGGTCAGCTTTCGGCCGTTTCGGGCGTTTCGGCTGCGACTTCGGTGTCGGCAGGGACGGCAGTTGTGGCAACGGCTTGGCGCTTCTCCCGGATGCGGGCGCTTTTTCCGACTTTTCCTCGCAGGTAGTACAGCTTCGCCCGGCGCACCTTCCCGTGCCGGATGACATCGATCTTGTCGATACGCGGCGAGTGAAGCAGGAAGCTGCGCTCCACTCCGACACCATGAGCGATGCGGCGAACGGTGAAGGCCTCCTTGGTACCGCTGCCCCGGCAGCCGATCACGATGCCTTCGAAGATCTGGATCCGTTCGCGGGTGCCCTCGACCACCTTGGCGTGAACCTTGACGGTGTCGCCGGGGATCAAGGTCGGAACGTTCTTGCGCTGGGACTCCGCTTCCAGCAGGCTGATGACGTTGGACACGGCGTACAAGGATATCACCCCGACTCGCGGCTACCCCTGGTGGTCGAGCAAGTCCGGGCGGCGACGGCGAGTCCGTTCGGCAGCCTGGGCGCGGCGCCAGCGCTCGATCTCCGCATGGTGGCCCGAGCGCAACACCTCGGGAACGGGATGCCCTTCGAATTCGGGGGGGCGGGTGTAGTGCGGATACTCGAGGAGATGCTGGTCGAAGGACTCGTCCTTCGGTGATTCTTCCGAGCCCAGCACGCCGGTCACGAGCCGGCTGACGGCATCGATCAGGACCATGGCGGGGAGCTCGCCTCCCGTCAGTACGTAGTCGCCGATCGAGATCTCCCGGTCCACCAGGTGGGTCGCGACGCGCTCATCGACCCCCTCGTAGCGGCCGCAGATCAGGTAGAGGTCATCGTGGCCCGCCAGCTCGCGCACCAGCCGCTGGTTCAGCAATTCGCCCTGCGGCGTGAGCAGGATGACCGGGCCTTTGCCGGTGCGCGCCCGTACGGCTTCGAAGATCGGCTCCGGCTTCAGGACCATGCCGGCGCCGCCGCCGTAAGGAACGTCGTCCACCTGCCGGTGGCGATCGTGCGTGTAGTCGCGCAGGTTATGAACCCGCAACGTGACCAGACTGCTGGCGAGCCCCCGTCCCGTGACTCCCGCGCTCAGCGGGCCGGGGAACATCTCGGGAAAGAGTGTCAGGACCTCGATGATCACGCCTACGCTTCCTCGGGGAGGTCGACCGTGATCATCCCCTCGGCGGGCGCGATCGAACGAACGACGCTGCGGATCATCGGAATCAACACCTCGCGATCCCCGCCCGTCACGCGCAGCACGTCGTTCGCAGGATAGGTGAGCACCTCCGCGACCCGGCCGAGCTGGCGCGCCTGACGCGTATCGAAAACCGTGAGGCCGACCAGCTGGAAGTGGTAGTAGTGGTCGGCGGGCAGGGCCCGCGCCTCGGCCAAGGGGACGGTGACGTAGGAGCCGGCAAGCGGCTCGGCGGCGCTGCGATCGCTGATGCCCTCGAAGGTGACCAGCATGCTGCGGTCCAGTTCTTCCGAGCGCGCCACCCTCAGTGGACGCCCCCCGACCACCACCTCGCGGCCGGGAGCGAAACGATCAGGAAAATCGGTGAGGAGTTCCACCCGCAGCGCGCCTTTGACGCCGTGGGCCTTGAGCACGCGCCCAATCCGGAGATCGGGCTCCGGTTCGACCGTCACACGATCTCGACCATCACCCGATCGTGATTCTTGAGGGCGGCCGCCCGCACCACGGCGCGGATCGCGTCGATGTTGCGTCCGCCGCGCCCGATCACCTTGCCGACGTCATCGTTGGCGAGGGTCACTTCCACCCGGTTGGTGCGCTCACCCTCGACCATCGCGACTTTGACGTCCTCGGGCTTCGACACCATTGCCTTGATGATGTAGCTCACCAGGTCGGTGTAGTCGTGCATTGTTACACCTCCTGGGTTGCGGCGGCCGGAGCGGGAGCGCCGGCTTCCGGCGCGGCGGCTTTGGCAGCCGCCGCGGCCGCCTCTGCTTTCGTCGGCTTGGTCGGCCGCTTCTTCGCCGATTCCTTGGGCAGCAGTCCTCGGCCGATCAAGAACGCCCGCGCCGTGTCGGAGGGGCGCGCCCCCTTTTGCAGCCAGGCCTTGATCTTCTCTTCGTCGATGTTGAGCTTGACCGGTTCCGTCATCGGGTCGTAGGTGCCGAGGATCTCGATGAACTTTCCGTCCCTCGGTGAGCGGGTGTCCGCCACCACCAGCCGGTAGAACGGGTGCTTCTTCGCGCCGATCCGCCGTAGTCGAATCTTTACTGACAAATTGACCTCCTAGCCTTTCAAAAGTTGCGCGGGATCCATGGGTAATCCCTTGATTCGCTTTCCCTTCCCCATCTGTTTCATCATCTGCTGCATCTGCTGAAAACCCTTGAGCAGCCGGTTGACGGCCGCGATGTCGGTGCCGGCGCCGCGGGCGATGCGGCGCCGACGACTGCCGTCCATCACCTCCGGTCGTTCCCGCTCCAGGGGTGTCATCGAAAGAATGATCGCCTCCATCTCCTTGAGCTGGTCGTCGGTGGGCAGCGCACCGGCGAGGTTCTTGATCTTTCCCGCGCCCGGCAGCATGCCGATGATCCCTTCGAGCGGGCCCATCTTCTTCACCTGCTTCAGCTGCTCCATGAAGTCGGTGAGGGTGAGCCGGCCGGCGCGCAGCTTCTTCTCCATCTCCCGCGCTTGCGAGGCGTCGACCTGGTCCTGCGCCTTCTCGATCAGCGTCAGGACATCGCCCATCCCGAGAATGCGCGAGGCCATGCGATCGGGATAAAAGATCTCGAGATCGGTCAGCTTCTCGCCAACGCCGACGAATTGGATGGGGCACTGCGTCACCGCCCGCAGCGAGAGCGCCGCCCCACCCCGCGCGTCGCCGTCCATCTTGGTCAGGATCGCGCCACTCAGTGAGATGGTCCGCTGGAAGCTGACCGTGACGTTGACCGCCTGCTGGCCGGTCATGGCATCGAGCACCAGCAGCCGGTGCTGTGCTGGCACCGCGTCCGTGATGCGCTTCAACTCGGCGAGCAGGTCCTCATCCACCTGGAGCCGGCCCGCCGTGTCGACGATGACGACGTCGGCGTTCACGCGTCGCGCCTCCGCGAGCGACTCGCGGGCGATCGCGACGATCGCGACCGGATCGGTGCCACGCGGCGCGTAGGCCGGCGCGTTGATGCTTTTGGCCAGGATCTCGAGCTGCTCCATAGCGGCCGGGCGGCGGACGTCGGTCGACACCAGCAGCGGCCGGTGCCCTTCACGACGAGTAAAGAGGGCGAGCTTGCCGGCGGTCGTCGTCTTGCCCGAGCCCTGCAGCCCGGCGAGCACGATCACCGTGGGCGGCGAGGGCGCGTATCCCATGGGCACCCGGTCGCCGAGCAAGCGAACCATTTCTTCGTCGACGATCTTGACCAGCTGCTGTCCTGGGTTGAGGCTGTCCATCACCTCGGCGCCAACCGCCCGTGCGCGGATGCTCGCGACGAAGTCCTTGACCACCTTGTAGTTGACGTCGGCCTCGAGCAGTGCCAGCCGTACCTCCCGCAATCCCGCGTCGACATCGGCCTCACTCAGCTTGCCGCGGCCGGTCAGCGTCTTCAGCGCCTGGTCGAGACGCTCGGTCAGGGACTCAAACACGTTGGGCCCGCTCCAGTCCGAGCTTGCGCTCGTAGTCGTCGAGGTTGGTCGTCGTCCGGCGCACCACGTCGTAGACGGCGGTGCGCGTGACCCCTTCCCGCTGCGCGATCTCGCCGTAGGACCAGTCGAGCTCCCACGCAAAGTGCAGGATGCGGCGCTGATGGTCGGTCAGCAGCGAGCCGTAGAGGTCGAGGAGGCGCAGCTGGCGCTGGCGGCGTTGGGCACTGTCAAGCATTTAGCCTTGACAGTATACGGATCCTCAGCCGCCCCGGGTGCGCTTCTCCTCGTTGCGCAGCACGAACTGCACCAGCCACAGCATGCCCAGCACGACGGCCGCCAGCGCGACCACGCCGATCGCACCGGCGACCACGGCGAGGATGATGAAGGTCAGAGCGGTTCGTCCTCGTCGACCGGCTCGACTCGCTCGTCCTGCAGGATCTGTAAGGCCTCCGCCGCCTGGTCGCGCGGGACCCAGAGGTCCACGGCGGCGATCTCTCCCGCCGTTTCGGGGATGACGGCCGCCATCGCCTCGTGCCGCAGAAAGACCTGGATGCCGGAGGCTTCCAGGACCGCCTTCCAGACGTCGGCCTCGGGTAGGCCGTTGGCCGTAACCAGCTTGGTGAACGCTTGCGAGTTCTCTTCGGGGTTCATCTGGCCTCCTCAATCCGCAATAGCGCGTCCAGGTACTGCCCGGGATCGAATCGGTTCAGGTCCTCGAGACCCTCGCCGATGCCGACCAACTTCACCGGTACCGAAAGCTCAGCCTCGATACTAAGCACAACGCCTGCTCGAGCGCTGCCGTCCATTTTCGTGAGGGCGAGCCCAGTCAGGCCGATCGCCTCCTGGAAGACCTTCACCTGCTGGGCGGAGTTCTGCCCGACGTGCGCATCGAGGACGGCGAGCACCTCCTGCGGGGACGCTGGATCGAGCCGCTGCAGCACCCGCCGGACTTTTCGCAACTCCTCCATCAAGTCGCTCCGAGTGTGCAGGCGGCCGGCCGTATCGATGATGACGGGACCAGCGCCCCGCGCGCGCGCCGCTTGCACGGCATCGAACGCGACCGCGCCCGGGTCGGCGCCGGGCTGATGGGCCACCACCTCGACCCCCGCCCGCTCCCCCCACAGCCGCAGCTGGTCGATGGCTGCGGCCCGAAAGGTGTCCCCGGCGGCCAGCAGCGGGCGGCGGCCTTCGCGCCGGAGCAGGTAGGCCAGCTTTCCGATCGTCGTCGTCTTGCCCGAGCCATTGACGCCGACCACGAGCACGACGGCCGGAGCGCCGTCGAGGTTGAGCGCGCGCGGACGCCCCTGCAGTTCTCCGACGAGGTCGGCCCTGAGATAGGCAAGCGCGTCAGCCGGCGAGCGCAGGTGCGCCCCAGCCGCCTGCCGGCGCAGGTCCTGGACGACTCGTTCCGTGGTGGGCACGCCGGCGTCGGCGGCGATCAACGTCGTTTCCAGGTCGTCCCAGAAGGCGGCATCGAGGGCAGGGCGGCCAAAGACCTCCTTGATGTCGGCGACGTAGCTCTGACGCCCTGCCTCGAGTGTTTTCGAAAAGCGTTTCCAGAATCCCTGGCGCTCGCCGGGCGCCGTGTCCTCTGGATTAGGCGGAGCGTTCACCGACCGGGACCAAGGCGTCCTGGTGCAGCCGGACCGACACCATGCGCGAGATCCCGTGCTCGCCGAGGGTCACGCCGTAGAGCACCTCAGCCTGCGCCATCGTGGAGTGGTTATGGGTGACGATCAGGAACTGCTGGTCCGCCGAAAGCCGCTTCAGCACCCGGTTGAAGCGAACCACGTTGGCGTCGTCGAGCGCCGCATCGACCTCGTCGAGCACGTAGAACGGGCTCGGGTTGACGGCCTGCAGCGCAAAGAGAAATGCGAGCGCCGTCAGTGCCCGCTCGCCGCCGGACAGCAGCGTCAGCGGCTGCAGCCGCTTGCCCGGTGTCTGCGCCAGGATCTCCACGCCCTCATCGAGCGGGTTGCCGTCCTCCTCCTGCGGCTCGACGCGTAACGTCGCGCGGCCGCCCTCGAACAGTTCGGCAAAGAATTCCTGGAAGTTGATGGCCACCGACTGGAAGACCGTGCGGAAGCGGGTATCGATTTCGTCCTCGAGCCGTTGCCTGAGCTCGTTCAGTTGCGCCGACGCGGCTTCCAGATCGCCCAGCTGGGCGGCGAGGCTCTCGCAGCGGTCGCGCACCTGCGCATATTCTTCCGGCGCGAGCAGGTTGACCGCGCCCATTGCATCGAGGCGCCGCTGCAGGCGCGAGACCTCACGCTCCGTCTTTTGCCAGTCGACCTCCTCGATCGTTACGGTGTCATCTTCGATTTCCTGGCCGCCTTCGCGCAGCGCTTGCGTGCAGCGATCGACTTCGGCCTGCGCCGCCTCGCGGTCGGCGGCCGCGGCAGTCCAGGCGTCGTCCGCGTGGGCGAGCTCGACTTGCAGCGTGACATTGCGTTGTTCGTCCTCGCGGAGCTGCCCCTCCAAGGCGGTGAGCGTCTCTCCATCGGGAAGGTGGGCGGACTCGAGGGTACCGAGCTCCGCGCGCAGCCCCTCCGAGGTTTCGGTCCATTGCCGGCGTTCCTCATTGATGAGGGCCGGCTGCACCGCCAGCTCCGCCTCCGCCGCGCGACGCTGGGCGACCTCATCCCCGTGTGCTCGCAAGACCTGCTGGGCACGCTCCAGCTGGCGAACCAGGTCATCCGACCGCTGGCGCGCCAGCGCCGCGCGCAGTTCGGTTTCCTGCCGTCGCTCGACCAGCTCCGCGAGGCTGGACGCCGCTTCCTGGACCCGTGGTTCGAGTGCAGCCAGCTCCTGCTCGGCGACCAGCTCGGCATCGGCGAGCACGCGCTGGCGGTTCAGCGTTTCGGCCTGCAGTTGCTCGGCCTGGCCGAGCAGTCCGCCGATCCGGATCAGTTGCTGGCGCAGCTGCGCTTCTTGTGGGGCCTCACGCTGGACGGCCTCGGTCGCCGCCGCCAGCGCCCCCGCGGCCTGCGCTGCGGCCGTCCGCGCCACGTCAACCCGAGTGAGAATCACATGCCGCTTGGCGATGACATCGGCTCGCGCGATGGCGAGGCGCTCTACCTCCTCGGCAGCGGTAAGGGCGGCCTGACGTTCGCGGTCGAGCGCCTCTTCCGCGTCCCGGATCCTGGCCTGGACCTCGAGCACCGGGTCCGCCGCTTTCCCACCGCGGTAGGAGACGGCGGTGATGATCTCCCCGGCCGCGGTGACCGCCCGCAGCTCCCCATGCTTCTCGACGATGCGAGCCGCTTCCGTCCGATCGGACACGAGCACGACGCCGTGGAGCAGGTGCGCGATGAGCCGCCGCACGTGGTCGGGCGCCTGCACCAGGTCGATGACCGACAGCAGCCCATCCGGCACCGGCGACGGCGCTCGGTCCTGTGGCGCATAGAGCAGCGTCTCGCGCGCATCCTCAGCGGCGGCCACCGCCGCGGCGGCACTGGCGATCCCATCGCGGCCGGTTGCCACCCACCCGTGCAGCCACCCCTCGAGTGCGGCCTCGACGGCGGCGCGATGGATGGGTTCGACCTCGATCAGCTCGAGCAGGCGTTCCCAGTTGCGATCAACGCGCAGCGGCCCGCGACGCTGGGCGCCGTCCAGCAACGTCCGCAGTCCGACCAGCTCTGCCTCGAGCGCGCGCAGCGCCGCCTCGTGCTCCACGATCCCCTTGCGGGCGGCGTCGAGGCAAGCGTCGGCCTCCGCCAGTCGCTGCTCGAGCATGCCCGACGCCTCGCTGGCGGCCTGGAACTCGCCGCTGGCCGCCTCGGCGGCGCGTGTCCGCCGATCGAACTCGTCGCCCAAGGCGCCGTGGCGCAACGACCACGACTCCAGTTGCGCGCGGGCCTGCTGCTGCTGCTCGGTCAGAAATTGACGGCGGCCCTCCAACTGGCGAAGCTCGGCCTCGATCGATGCGGTCTCTCGCTGTCCCTCGTGGCGTTGTTGCTGGCGAGCGAGACGGTCCGCCTCGAGCGTTGCCTGCCGCTCGCGAGCGCCACGCTCGGCATGCGCGGCTGCTTCGAGCGCGCTATTGGCCATCTCCAGATCCACGCGGGCACTCTCGGCCGCGCGAGCCAGCTCATCGACGACGCGGCTGCCGGCTCGCTCCGAGGCGTTGAGTCGTTGGAGTTCGCTCTGCAACGCTTCGAGCGCCTGAACGGCGGCGGCGTTGCGCTCCTGCGCGATACGCGCCTGGTGCTGGCTCTCGGCGAGTCGAAGGCGTACGTCCGCAACGGCTTCCTGGTGGCGCCAGCGTGCCTCGCGCGCGGCGAGTAATGCCGAGCGATGCTCGGCGTAGAGCGGTTCGAACTCGGCGACGGTCTGCGTCGCCGCGGTGCGCTTGTGGTCGGCCGTTTGCTGGCGGGCCACGGCCTTGCGCAGCTGCACCATCGCCTTACGCCAGCTGTCGCGGGCGAGGCTGCCCTGCAACGCCTTCAGCGCGTCCGCGACTTTCTTGTACTCCTCGGCCGAGGCCGCCTGCAGCCGCAGCTCCTCAGCGCGGGGACTGAGCTCGTTGAGAATGTCGCGCGCCCGACGCATGTCTCGATCCGCTTCGGCCAGCCGGTTGATGGCCTCCTGCCGCTGGTCGCGGAGCCGCCGCACGCCGGCTGCCTCCTCGATCAGCTCGCGGCGGAGCGCCGGCGCCGCCTGGATGACGAAGTCGATGTCATTCTGCGCCGTCACGGCATAGCCGTCCTGCCGTAACCCGGTGCTGGCCAGCAGCGCGTCGATGTCCTTCAAGCGCGCGCGTGCCCCGTTGATCAGGTACTCACTCTCACCCGAGCGGTAGAGGCGGCGGGCCACCTCGATTTCATTGAACTCGACGTTGAGGCGCTGGTCGGCGTTGTCGATCGTCAGCATCACCTCGGCCATGCCGACGGCCGATTTGCCGGGACCGCCGGCATAGATGACGTCCTCCATCTTCTGACCGCGCAGCCCACGCGCGTTCCGCTCGCCGAGCGCCCAGCGGATGGCGTCGACGAGATTCGATTTGCCGCTGCCGTTGGGGCCGACGATGGCCGTGATGCCACGGCTGAAGGGCAGCTCGGTGCGGCGCGCAAAGGTCTTGAACCCCTGCAGCTGCAGCGACTTCAGATACACAGGCTATGCGGTGATAGGCATGGCTGGGCTTTCGCGCCCATCAGAAACGTATGCATGGACCACGGCGCGGGTCACGACGTGTATTAGAGCATGTCCCCGTTGCCGAAGGCAACGGTGCGTTATGCCGGGTAGACGTTGACTTCGGTCGCTTTGACCGCGATCCACACTCGATCCCCGCGGTCGAGCCCGAGCTCGCGCACCGCGACGGGTGTCACCTCGGCAACGATCGAGGGCAAGCCCGAGAGCCGAACGCGGACGCGGTCACCCTCCAGGTCGAGATCGGCCGCGCGACCCTCCCAGATATTGCGTGGCGTGCCGTCAGGCCGCGTGCGATACAGCGCCACCGTGCGCGGATGAACGACGGCAAAGACGTCGCCATCTGGTCCAGCTACCGCCGTCAGCGATCCGCCGCCGGCCAGTGTAATCAGGCCGTTGCTCGCTCGCCCGCGAAAGAGGTTGACGCCGACCAGGTCGGCGACGTAACGCGAGCGGGGATGCTGCGTGACCTCAGATGGTGAACCGGACTGCAGCACCCGGCCCTCCTCCAGGATGACGAGACGATCGGCCATCGCCATCGCTTCCAGCGGGTCGTGAGTCACCAATAGGCGAACGCCGCGAAAGGATTCGAGGTGGCGCCGCAAGTCGCGACGAAACTCGGCCCGTGTGCTGGCGTCCAGCGCCGCCATCGGTTCGTCGAGCAACAGGAGCGCCGGATTCAAGGCGAGCACGCGCGCCAGCGCGACGCGCTGTGCCTGTCCACCGGATAGCGACGCGGGCCTCCTCTCTCCTTCCGCCGACAGGCCAACGCGATCCAACCAGCGGCCGGCCTCGCGGTTGGCCGGCGTGCGCGCCATTCCCCTCGCGCGCAGGCCAAAGGCGACGTTCTCGAGAACGGATAAATGCGGAAACAAGAGATAGTCCTGGAACACGAGGCCAATCGGACGTTGCTCGGTTGGCACCCGGATCCCCTGCGCCGGATCCTCCAGCACGGCGCCATCCAGGGTGACGCGTCCGCCGCTCAACGGAAGAAGACCGGCCAAGGCTCGCAGCAGCGAGGTCTTCCCTGCCCCGTTTGGGCCCAGCACCGCGACCAGCTCTCCAGCAGACAAGCCGAGCTCCATGTCGAGCTCAAAATCGCCCACGCGGGCCAGGATCCGCGCCTCGAGCGTCACGACGCCCCCAGCCAGCGATCACGAAGTCCGATCAGCACCGCCAGCGAGACCGCGAGGAGGACGAGACTGAGGACGATGGCCGCATCCGGGTTGCTCTCGAGCGCCAGGTAGACCGCCAGCGGCATCGTCTGTGTCGTCCCCGGGAAATTCCCGGCAAAGGTGATCGTCGCCCCGAACTCGCCCAGCGCCCGCGCCCAGCACAGCACGGCGCCGGCGATCAGCGAAGGCCGCACCAGCGGGAGGGTGACCCTCCAAAGAACGGTCCACCGGCTGGCGCCGAGCGTTCGGGCTGCGTCCTCGAAGCGTGTGTCCATCGAGCGAAGCCCGGCCTCGACGGTGATCACCAGGAACGGCATGGCGACGAAGGTCTCCGCGATGATGGCCCCCGCCGTCGTGAAAGGTAGATGGATCCCGAGGGTTGTCGCCAGCCAGCCGCCGACGAGGCCTCGGCGGCCGAAAGCGAGCAGCAGGGCGACTCCCCCGACCACTGGGGGAAGCACCATGGGCAGCACGGTCAATGCCCGTAAGACCGAGCGCCCAGGAAAGGCGAGCCGCGCAAACGTCCAGGCCAGCGGCACACCGAGGACCAGCGCGATCGCCGTCGCCGAGACGGACGCCAGCAACGACAGGCGCAAGGCCGCAAGCACCTCGGCTGAGCCGAATTGTTGCCAGGCGGAGGTCCAGGGCGTGCGGAGCAGCAAGCCGAGCAGCGGGATGATGAAGAAGGCGGCACCGGCGCCCGCCAGGATGACGATCAGAAAGGGCGCCGAAGATTGCAGTCGACGACGACTACGGGTTAGTAAAGCCATAGCGGGCTAGGGTCTGCCGGCCGTCGGTGAGGATGTAGCTGACGAACGCCCTGGCCAGCGCCCTGTTCTGGGAATCCTTCAGGATGACGATTGGATACTCCGCCACCACGTTGAGCGCCGGTGGAATGGCGACGCCCTCAACGGCATTGCCGGCGGACTTCACGTCCGTGACGTAGACGAGGCCAGCGTCCGCCTCGCCCAGCGCCACCTTGCTGAGCACGGACTTCACGTCAGCCTCCTGGCTCGCCGGCTTCACGCTCACCCCGGCCTTCTGCAGCGTTTGGGCCGCGTAGTGCCCGCACGGAACCGCCGGCGCGCAGAGCACGACCACCAGCCCTGAGCGAGCCAGGTCGGCAAGGGCTTCGACGTGTTTCGGATTTCCCTTCGCGACCACGATCTCGAGATCGTTACGCGCGATCACAATCGGCATTTGCGAGGTGAGCCCGGCTTGAATGACCTTTTGCATGTTGGGCTGGTCCGCCGAGGCGAAGACGTCGCCGAGCGCACCCTGTTGGATCTGTGCGGCAAGGGACGATGATCCGGCAAAGCTGAACTTCACGATGGTCCCCGGATGACGCTTTTCGAAATCGGCACCAATCCTCGTGAAGGCGGCGTTCAGGGACGAGGCGGCAAATACCGTGATGGTCCCGTTGAGCCCGGATTGGCTGGCGCTCACTGGTGCCATGGGGCCGCACGCGCTGACAAGGCCCACGGCAATGGCCACGAGCAGTGCGGCGACGAGTCGCGCGCGCATCAGCACATCAGCGCGCAGCCAACTCGATGATCACGTTTGTTGCCTTGACCACCGCGACCGCGCGCACGCCGGGGGCGAGGCCGAGCTCGTCGGCCGCCTCGCGGGAAATCAGCGACACAATCCGATGTGGGCCGGCTTGCATCTCGACCTGCGCCATAACGCGATCCTTGACGACGCGCGTCACGATGCCCGGAAAGTGATTGCGCGCCGACCGTCCGATCGTCGTCTCCGATTTGATGTCGGCGGGTGCCGTCGCCATGAAGCGAGCTAGCTGCCGGCTATCGACAACGCGCTGGCCTCCGGTGGTTCGGACCGTCGCCAGCTTGCCACTGTCGGCCAGCCGACGGACGCTGTCAACGCTGACGCCGAGCAGCTCCGCGACCTCACCGATCTTGTACGAAGCCATGCCGTGGACTCTAGCATTTGCGGTGTTTTTGCGCACAAAACCTCCTAAACCAGCAGGTTCCCTCCTCGCTTAGGACGGCCGTGTAGATTGACCTGGGATGATCCGGATCGGCTCGATCGTGCTGCGTGTCGACGACCTGCCGCGCCAGCGGGCGTTCTGGACGGCGGCGCTCGATTACGTGCCCCGCGAGGGCGACGGCGATGATTTCGCGCTGCTCCGGCCGAAGAATGGCGCTGGACCGAATCTCTCGCTCGATCGGGTCCACTCGACGGTGCAAGTGCCGCCCCGCATCCACCTGGATCTCTACGCCAAGGATCAGGCCCGCGAGGTCCAACGTCTGAAGGCGTTAGGGGCGACCGATGTCCACTGGAGCAAGCGGCCAGCGGACGCCGACTACGTCATCCTCGCCGACCCCGAAGGCAATCGCTTCTGCGTCGTGGATGCGAGCGGGTCATGAAGACCGTCGACGATTACCTGGCCAAGGCACCGAAGGAGAAGCGCGCCGCACTCGCGAAGCTTCGCCAGACGATCAAGGCGGCGGCACCGACGGCGACCGAATCGGTCAGCTACGGAATCGTGGGTTACAAGCTCAAACGCAAGCCGGTTGCTTACTTCGGCTACTGGAAGGCCCACTATTCACTGTACGGACTGGGCAACCGCGTCACGAAGGCCCACGCCGAGGACCTCAAGGATTACCTCAGGAGCAAGGGCACGATTCAGTTACCCGCCGAGAAGCCCCTTCCCTACCGGCTCATCACCAGGATGGTGAAAGCCCGCGTCGCCGAAATCGAAAAGGACGGCTAACCGCGCGAGCCCGTCAGTTGCCGGGCTGGTTGGCCGGTGCGCGGCGCGCCTCGTGCGCCACGGCCTCCAGCACCTCGTCCTGCGCCGGCGGATGATCGAGGGCGCCCAGCGCGGCGAGCGCCTCGCGCGCCGCCATCTGCTCGGCGTCGCGTTTGGTTCGCCCGCGGCCTTTTCCACTGACGCCGTCGCCGAAGCTGACCTCGGCGGTGTATTCACGCCGGTGCCCGGGGCCGGAGGCGCCGACAATGTCGTACTGCGGGGTCGACAGGAAGCGCTCCTGCGTCACCTCCTGGAGACGGCCTTTGTAGTTGTCGTCCGGCCATGCCTGCACGTCGATCAGGCTGCGGCTGAACAGTTTGTAGGCGGCTCGGTAACCCTGGTCGAGGAAGATGGCGCCAATCACCGCTTCGAAGGTATTGGCCAGGATCGATTGCAGCGAGCGTGCACCGGTTTTGTGCGCGCCTTTGCCCAGCAGCAAGTAGTCGCCCAAACTCAGGCGCGAGGCCAGGCGGGCGAGGCTCTTGGTATTCACCACCGAAGCTCGCAGCCGGGTCAGCTCACCCTCATCGGAGGTGAGGTAGGTGTGATACAGGTGCTCGGCCGCGATCAGTTCGAGCACGGCGTCGCCCAGGTACTCCAGCCGCTCGTTGTCGGCGGAGCCACTCTCCGGGTGCTCGTTGTTGTAGGAGCGATGCGTCAGAGCCTGGCGAAGCAGGGCAGGCTCGTGAAAGCGGACCCGAAGGGTCCGCTGCAGTTTCTGTAAGGGCTCGTCCGGCTGAGCGAGCTTCGGCTCAGGTGGTAATGCCGAGCTTCTCCTGGACGTAGTCCCAGGCGGCTCCGACGGTTTGAATCTTTTCCGCGTCTTCGTCAGGTATCTCCATCACGTATTCTTCCTCGAACGCCATGATCAGCTCGACCAGGTCGAGGGAATCGGCGTTGAGGTCGTCGACAAACGAGGCGTCGGGTGTGACTTGCTCGGGCTCCACTCCGAGCTGCTCGGCGATGATGCCCTTGAACTTCTCGTAACTGTTCCCGTCCATCCGAATCCCCTTTTGGCAGTGCGAGTGCGGTCAAATTCTAGACGAAGCGCGGGCCCATCGTCCTAGATTGGCAGACCGCCGTCAATGCCTAAAACCTGGCCGGTGATATAGCCGGCTGCCCGCGAGGCGAGGAAGACGATGGCCGGGGCGACGTCATCCGGCGTCCCGATCCGCGGGATGGCCGCGGCCTGCCGGGCGCGCTCCAGGAGGTCGGCCGGCAAGCTGCTGGTGAGTTCGGTCGTGATGAAGCCCGGGGCGACCGCGTTGACCGTGATGTTGCGGGAGCCGACCTCCTTGGCCAACGCCTTGGTCAGACCGATCAATCCCGCCTTGGAGGCGCTGTAGTTGGCCTGCCCGGCATTCCCTGAGACACCGGCAAGCGACGACACGTTGACGATCCGGCCGTAACGCTGCTTGAGCATGGGCCGGAGCGCCGCCTTGCTCGCAAGAAAGGCGGCTTTCAGATTGGTCTGGATGACGATATCCCAGTCGGCCTCACTCATCCGCATCACCAGCGTGTCCCGGGTGAGCCCGGCGTTGTTGACCAACA
This sequence comes from Chloroflexota bacterium, assembly GCA_005881235.1. Taxonomy (GTDB): domain Bacteria; phylum Chloroflexota; class Dormibacteria; order CF-121; family CF-121; genus CF-13. The sequence goes on from VBEQ01000154.1 coordinate 25,272, forward strand.
CGTCCAGCCGGCCCCACTGTTTGACGACCGCCTCGACGGCGACGCCGGGGGCGGCGCTGTCGGCGAAGTCGGCCTGTACCGCCATGGCCTTAAGCCCTGCGTGGGAGAGTTGCTCGACCAGGGAGTCGGCCTCGGCCTTGCGGCTCTTGTAGCTGATCGCCACCTTTGCCCCGGCCTCGCCAAACAACAGCGCCGTGGCACGACCGATGCCGCGGCTGCCTCCGGTCACGAGGACGACCTGCTCGGAAAAGCCGTCAGGCATGATTGGTCTCGAGCAGGGTGTTCATGCTGGTCAGGTCCTCGACATTGTGGACCACCGCGCCGGGGAGAATCTTCTTGACCAGCCCGGTGAGCGTCCGCCGCGGACCAACCTCAATGTAGGTGTCCGCGCCCAGCTGCTGCAAGCGCTGGATCGACTGCGTCCAGCGCACCGGGCCGGTCAGCTGGCCAACCATGAGGCGGCGGACCTCCAGCGGATCCTGATGAACGCGAGCATCGGCATTGAAGACCTGGGGGCGGCGCAAGACGCCAAGCGGAAGCTTCTCCCAGGCGGTGGCGAACACCCGGGCGGCGCGCGCCATCAGCGGCGAATGGAATGCCCCGCTGACGGGCAGCCGAACCAGGCGCTTTGCCCCCGCCGCCGCCAGCCGCGGGCTGACCGCGGTTAAGCCGGCCTCGCTTCCCGAGATCACCACCTGGCCCGGCGCATTGTAGTTGGCGACGACCACCTCTCCCCCGCTGTCCGCACACGCCTGTTCGATGGCGTCGTCCGGGAGACCGAGCACCGCGATCATGCCGCTCGCCATGGGAGCAGCGGCGGACATGGCGGCGCCGCGGGCGCGAACGGCCGCGAGCGCATCCAGGGGATCGAGTGCCTCGGCCGCCACCAGCCCCGCGAACTCGCCCATGCTGTGCCCCGCCACCAACGACGGGAGAAAGCCGCGGGCGGTCATCAGTCGAAGCAGGGCCACGCTGTGAAAGAGGATGGCTGCCTGGGCATTTTCGGTCGCCTGCAGCTCAGCCTCGGGCCCGTCCAACATCAAGCGCTTCAACGGCATCTTGAGACGATCTTCAGCCTGGCGAAGAAGATCCTGCGACCCCTGGTCCCGCTCCAGCAGGTCGCGGGCCATCCCGACGAATTGGGCGCCCTGGCCTGGAAACAGGAAGGCGACGGTGATCGGTAAACCTAGGCGGTCTTGATGACTTCGCGCCCGTCGTAGTAGCCGCAGTTACGGCAGATCGCGTGCGGCCGCTTCGGCTGGTGGCACTGCGAACACTCGACGAGCTGGATACGCTTTATGGCCAGGTGGGCACGCCGTTCGCCCTGGCGGGCATGGGCGTATCGGGTCTTTGGAAGAGCCATGGGCAGCCCATTATACGGGGCCGGCGTCTAGCGCCCGCTGACGACCTCCACTTCCCTGCTTGCCTTAACCGGCGGCGTGCGTAACGCCTCGACCCCTTTCTTGACTGTGGCAACCGTCCGGAGCAGTTGGGTCTCAAGGTTCTGCATGACTTCCCAGGCGTAGCGGTCCGCCGCCCGGCGGGTCTCCTCGGCCTTCGCTGTGGCGTCCTTGAGCATGGCCTCGGCCTGCTTCTCGGCGCGCTTGACCAGGTCGTGTTGTCCGATCATGGTCTGGGCCCGCTCGCCAGCCTTGCTGACCGTCCTGGCCGCCTCCGCCTGCGCTTCGGAGAGCAGGCGTTGCTGCTCCTGCAGCGTCCAGCGGGCCTGCTTGATCTCGTCCGGTAGGCTCAACCGCAGGTCGTCGATGCAGGCGAGCACCTCTTCCTGGTCGACGACGACGGTGCGGGTCAGCGGGATCTGACGGCTGTGGCCGATCAGGTATTCGAGGCGATCGATGGCTTCGTGGATGTTCATGCCTGTGCTCCCTTGCTGAGACGTTGCTTGAGTGGTCCGACGACGTTGGCCGGGACGAATTCTGCGATGTCGCCACCGAACTCGGCGAGCTCTTTGATCAAGCTGGAGCTGAGAAACAGATGGCGCAGGCTGGTCGGGATGAAGACGGTCGTGACATCGGGCTCCAGCCGGCGGTTCATCAGCGCCATCTGGAACTCACTCTCGAAGTCTGACACGGCGCGGAGCCCGCGAACGATGACCCGGGCTCCGACCTGGCGGGCAAAGTCGATGGTGAGACCGCTGAAGGTGCTGACCTCGACGCCCGTGCGGTCTCCGAGACTGTCCTTGATCATGGCGACGCGCTCGTGGCTCGTGAAAAGCGGCCGCTTGTTTGGATTCTCCAGGACGGCGATGACGACCCGGTCGAAGATGCGGGCGGCCCGGTCGACGATATCCAGGTGACCATGGGTGAGGGGGTCGAAGCTGCCCGGGTAGAGGGCGGTGATCACGCGTACCTCAAGAAGGTGAGCCGGGTGCTGCCGTAATCGCGCTCGCGCACCTGCGTCAGTCGGTTGAGCGGCGGCATTGGTTGGGAGCGATGGTGCTCGACCACGAGCAGCGCCTGGTCGCGCAGTGGGGCGCGGTCCAGGGCCTGGAGCACGGCGGTCACCGTCGCGGCCTCTCGGTAGGGCGGGTCAACAAGAAGAAGGTTGTAGGAGGTGAGGTCGCCGGTGGGCGCCCTCAACCACTCAATGGCGTCGGCGCTGACCACGTCGCCCTGCTGGGCGAAGCCGGTTGCGACCAAATTCTCGGCCACGATGTTAGCACAGCCTCGGTCGCGTTCCACAAATGTTGCCCACGCGGCGCCGCGAGAGAGTGCCTCGATGCCAAGCGTGCCTGCGCCGGCGAACAGATCCAGTACGCGCGCACCGCGTATGCTGTCGCCGATGATGTTGAACAAGGCCTCGCGCACCAATGACGTGGTGGGTCGCACCGAGCGGCCCGGCGGGGTCTTGAGGAGACGACCGCGACTGGTCCCCGCTGTTACGCGCGTAGCCGGTCCGGACATGTCATGAGTAAAGCAGGCCACGCCGGCGCGGCTGCTGGTCCTTGCAAAGGAGCCGCGACATAGTCGTCGTCGACGCCCTTCTCGGCATCGTCCTCGTCCTCGCGCTTCCGCTCGCCACCGGCATGGCCGTCGGTCGCGTCCTGACCATGCTGCTGCGGCGAAGGCCGCCCGCCGCGGCGCCACCGCCGAAGGTCAGTCCAGAGCGAACACCTGACGATACGCCGAAAGCTGGCGGTGGAGCGCCGGCTCGCCGTCCAAGGCCGGGTCGCGGTCCAAGAGGCGGACGGCCTCGCTCTGGGCGTCGCTGATCAACACGGCATCCAGCAGGCTCGCCATCTTGAAGTCCTTGCCATGTTGACGGTAACCAGCCAGGTCACCCCAACCGCGTAGCTCGAGGTCGATTTCCGCGAGATCGAAGCCACTCTGATTGGTGACCACGGCCTGCAGGCGCTTGAGCGACTGCGGATCCTCGGCATCCGTGAAGAGGAAGCACCACGACTCTTCCGTTCCTCGTCCCACCCGGCCGCGGAATTGATGCAGCTGCGCCAGGCCGAAGCGATCAGCGCCCTCGATCATCATCACGGTCGCGTTGGGAATGTCGATGCCGACTTCAACTACCGAGGTGGAGACGAGGATGGCCACATCGCCACGCTGGAATCCGGCCATCACCGCCTCCTTCTCGGCCGATTTCAGCCGCCCGTGGAGGAGCGCGATCCGAGACGCCAGCTCGGGAAAGACGTCACGCTGTAGCTTCTCGAGCTCCTGCGTGGCCGACCGAACCCCCAGCTTGTCGGACTCCTGGATCAGCGGGCAGATCACAAACACCTGCCGGCCGGCAAACACCTGCTTGCGAATGAAGCCGTAGGCGTCGGGCCGCTTCTCGGGCGGCACCATCCGGGTTTTGACCGGCTGGCGCCCGGGCGGCATCTCGCCAAGGATCGAGATGTCGAGATCACCGAAGAGCGTCAGCCCGAGGGTGCGCGGAATCGGCGTAGCGGTCATCGACAGAAAGTGCGGGGTGCGCTCCGCCTTCTGCCGGACCGCCAGGCGCTGACCAACCCCGAAACGATGCTGCTCGTCGACGACGGTCAGCGCGAGGTTCTTGAACTGGACGCCTTCCTCGATGAGCGCGTGCGTCCCGATGAGGACCGGGAGGTCTCCCTCGGCCAGGGACCCGAGCATCGGTCTTCGTGCCGCGGCTGGCGTGCTCCCCACCAGGAGCCCCACATCGATCTGGAACGGTCCGAGCAGCGATTGGATGACATCGGCGTGCTGGCGCGCGAGCACCTCCGTCGGGGCCAGCAGCACGGACTGGAAGCCGGCACGCGCGACGTGATGCATGGTCATCGCCGCGACCACGGTTTTCCCCGATCCGACATCGCCCTCGAGCAGCCGATTCATCGGCTGGGGGCGGGCGATATCCTGCAGGATCTGCCAGGCGGCGATCCGCTGCGCGTTGGTGAGCTGGAAGGGCAGGGCTTTGACGAAGCCGCGTGCGGTCGGCTCATCGAAGGGAACCGGCTGCGCGGTCAGCGCCTTCCGCGCCCGCTTGGCGAGTTGCGCGGCCAGCTGCAAGACGAACATCTCCTCGAAGGCGAGCCGCTCCCGGGCGCGCTCGAGCGACTGCGGCGAGTCTGGAAAGTGCACCTGCCGCACGGCCGCCGCGCGAGAAAGAAAGCCACGCCGTGCCAGCAGTTCCGATGGAAGGAACTCTTCGAGCTCGTCGGCGTAGTGGAGAAGTGGCTGGATCTTCGCTCGCAGCCATTTCGAGGTCAGCCCCTCGGTCTCCGGGTAAATCGGGACCAGCCGCGCTGCGTGTTGCGGGCGAAGCGACACCTTTTCGTGATCGGGGTTCTTCATCACCAGCCCGCCGTTGAGGTCGGCTTCGCCGGCGACAAAGATCTCATCGCCTTTCTGCAAGCTCTTGGCCAGCCATGGTTGGTTGAACCAGACGACGCGCAACGTCGTCCCGGAATCGTCGCCGAGGACCGCTTCCGTCAGTCCCATACGCTTGTATTTGGTTTGGCGGGCGCCGATGTCGTAGATCCGGCCGCGAACCGTTGTCTTCACCCCCGGACGCACGAAGGCGATCGGCGTGATGCTCGAGAAATCCTCGTAGCGACGCGGGAAGAACAAGAGGAGGTCACGGATGGACACGACGCCGAGTCGTGCCAGCTTGGCCTCGGTCTTGTCGCTGACGCCCGCAAGGACACCGACGGAATCGTCCAGGGACGGGCCCCGCACCACCCGAAGCCGCGCTGGGCTCACGCGACCAGGTAGGTGAAGCCGATCACGCCTGGACCGGTGTGCGTCCCGAGGACGGCACCGATCTCGGTCAGCAGGATGTCCAGGCCGGGATAACTCGCGGCGACTCGTTCCCGGAGCTGCTCCGCGTCGGCCGGCGCAGCGCCATGCATGATGGCGAGTTGACTGACGTGGCCGTCCCGCTCGAGCAGCTCAACCAACCGGGTCAACGCCTGCGGCCGGCCGCGCGCCCTTCCGAGGGGAACGACCTCGCCGTCCTTGAGCTGCAGGATGGGCTTGACGTTGAGCAGTGATCCGAGCAGGGCCCGTGCACGCCCGATCCGGCCACCGCGCTCGAGGTAGGTCAAGGTGTCGACGACGCAGATGACGCGCGCCTTGGGGACGAGCGCGCGCAGGCGCTCCGTGATGGTGGCCCGGTCCTTTCCGGCCCGCGCCAGTTTCGCCGCCTCGAGCGCCATGAAGCCCAGCGCCATCGAGGTGCTGAGGGAATCGACGACGTCGATCGCCTTCTCATCGATGCCTTTGGCCGCCATCAAGGCTGAGTTGTAGGTCCCCGAGACTTTGCTAGAAAGGTGAACCGACACGATCTCGTCGCCGTTCTCGCGGAGGGTGCGATAGGCCTCTTCGAAGACACCGACGGCCGGCTGTGACGTGCGAGGCAGCTGGGGCGAGGCTTTGAGGCGGCGGAAAAACTCGTCCGCGGTCAGATCCACGTGGTCGCGGAAGACCTGGTCGCCGAAATGGACGTTGAGCGGCACGACGGTGATGCCGGCGGCCTGCTGTTGCTCCTGGGTCAGGTCCGCGGTGGAATCCGTGACGATCCGGACCACCACTGGAGTATAGCCAGCACTTCGCGCCGATCACGGCCGGGCAACGGGCGCGTTTCGTTAGGTTGCGCGCACCAAAGCTTGGTACACCTATAACTGCGATGTCGCTCCCAGGACAAATCGCGCTAAGCTCACGCCTCAACTCCCGGCTGAGCCAAGCCCTCATCCTCGGTGGGTTGATCGGCTTCCAGGCGCTCGACTCCCTCACCACCCACCTGGGGCTCGCCCTCGAGCACCAGGAGCTCAACCGCCTCATGGCCCCCATCATGGCCACCCGAGGCGAGCTTGTCGCCTACGCGGTCAAAGGCACTGCCCTGGCCGTCCTCCTCGCTGTCCTGATGCTGATGCATCGGCGTCAGCCACGAGTCTGGCAGGCGTACCTCGTCGCCGGATGGCTCAGCGCCGCTGCCGTGGTCGCGAACGTCGTCCAGCTGCTGCTCTAGTCGTGGAGCACCTCGCGCAGCCTGACCGCAAACTCCGGGGCATGGCTTTCGAAGCCACCATGCGCCCCTGGGAAGACGACGGCTTCGGTTCCAAGCCGCGCGGCCAGTCGCAACCCGCCATCGTGCGCCAGCTCGCCCCGCGACGCGTCGCCGACCGCCGGGACGATCCGCGACGGACCGGCCTTCAATGCGTCGAAGTCGGGTTCGTAGGCGGCGATGGCGAGAAAGTAGCGTCCGAGCCAGAACTCCATGTTTCGCTGAAACTGCGCCATCGCTTCGCGCATTTCCGGCGTTGGCTCGCCGGGCGGAGGCGGGGGCGGACCGCCGCGAATGCGGGTTTGCACCATGAACTTCTGCATGGCCGGGCCGATTCCGGCGGTGCGGAACGTCTGAACGATCTCTGCCATCGTCGCCCGCTCGCGCGCCGGGTCAGCGAGGAGCGCTGGCGCGGGCGGCTCGTGGGCTATCAGCGTCCGAACCTGCTCTGGATGGCGAGCCGCCAGCTCGAGCCCGATGACGGCGCCGCCGCTGCTGGCGAAGACGTCCGCGGGTTCCTTTGCGGTCGCCAACAGTAGGCGGTGAACGTCGTCGGCGAAGATTTCCACGATCCGTTCGTCCTGGAGCGGACCGTCGAGCGTGCTATGGGAGAGGCCGCGCGGGTCATAGGTCACCACGGTGTAGTGCGATGCCAGCGGCTCGGCGATTTTCCGGAATGCCCCAGCGTCGGCCGGCCCGCCCGGCATCATCAGCAGCACCGGACCCGATCCGCGAACCTCGTAATACAGCGTCGCGCCCGGGACGTTGAGCTTCACTCGACGGCCACGATATACGGGTAGAGCGCCTGCTCGCCCGATTGAAGCTCAACCGACGCCTTGGGGAACTGTTTGGCCACGGCAGTGACCAGCGCCTCCCGTTCGGCATCCGGCGCGTCCACGCCGGCGTAGATCGTGACGGTCCCGACCTTGGCAGCGTCGATGCGCGTGAGGACATCTTTTACGACCTTGTCCGGCGATTCACCGGCGACCACGATGCGATCGTTGAGCAAGCCGATGACATCGTTTTCGGCGATCTTCAGGCCGTTGACCTCGGTTGCCCGCACCGCACGGGTCACTTCGATCGTCTGGACCTGGCTGAGCGCATGCGACATCGCACTGGCGTTGGCTTCCAGGTCGGCACTGAAGTCGAAGGCGAAAAGGGCCGCGATACCCTGCGGCAGGCTGCGCGACGGCACCACCCGGACGCGCTTGCGGCTCAGCTCCGCCACCTGTTGCGCGGTCATAACCACATTGCCGTTGTTGGGCAACAGGAGGACATCATTGGAGGGAACCGATTCGACCGCGGCCAGGATGTCCTCGGTTGAGGGATTGACGGTCGGGCCGCCGCCCACGACGGAGTCAACGCCGAGGCTCTCGAGGATGCGGCGGAAGCCGTCGCCGCTCGCCACCGCGACGAGTGCCAGGTGCTTGGTGCTGGCCGGCCGGCGGATGCTGTCGCCCTGCAGCCGGTGGTGCTGCGACGACATGTCGTCGACCTTGAGCCGGCTGAGCCGCCCCACCCCGCTCGCGTAACTGATCACGACCGCCGGCTCCTGGGTGTGGACGTGGACTTTGATCGCCGATTCGTCACCGACGACCAGCGCCGATTCGCCGTGCCGCTGGATTTCGGCGCGCACGTCATCCACGGCGAGCCCGTCGCCGTTGATGATGAACTCGGTGCAATATCCCCAGCCCGCGGCCGGCGCCTCCACCGCTTTCGGCCGGGCGCGCTGGGTCGCGGGGCGCTCGAAGCTCTGCAGGGCTTCACCACTCATGCGCTTGAGGAACCCTTCCAGGATCAACTGCAGCCCGAATCCCCCGGCATCGATCACGCCCGCCTGCTTGAGGATGGGTAGCTGATCGGGTGTCCGCTCCACTGCGGCGGCCGCGGCGGTGCAGGCGGCGCGAACGACGTCGGTCAGGTTGGTGGTTTTGGCTGCCTCCGCCTCCGCGCCCGCAGCGGCCTCTCGGGCTACGGTCAGCATGGTGCCCTCGGTCGGCTTGATCACGGCCCGGTAGGCAACCTCCGCCCCTTCGCGAAACGCTTCGGCCAGGCCGCGCGCGTCAACCGCCGGCTTGGTTCCGATACCGACGCAGAAGCCGCGCAAAATTTGCGAGAGAATGACCCCCGAGTTTCCCCGCGCGCCCATGAGCGCGCCATGCGACGCCCGCCGGGCGGTCCGCGAAAGGTCGGCATCGTCGACATCCCGGATGTCTTCGACCGCTGACTGCAAGGTGAGGAGCATGTTGGTGCCGGTATCGCCATCCGGAACCGGAAAGACGTTCAGGGAATCGACCTCGTCGCGGTTGACCGTCAGCCAGGCGAGCGAGCCAAGCAGAGCCTCCTTGAACAGACGTCCGTCGCATTCGGTGATGGGCATGGTCGCGGCGACGGTCAGGCTCGGGATTTCAGCTGCCGCCACTCCCGCTGACGTGGATTCCCTGGACGTTGACGTTGACTTCCACGACCGGGAGCCCGAGGGTACGCTCCACCGAATAGCGGACCGCGTTCGAGAGGTTGTTCGCGACCTCCGATACCCGGGTGCCGTACTCCACGACGACGTAGAGCGAGACCGCCATCCCATCCTCGCGCACTTCGACCTCGACGCCGCGATGCAGTTTGTCGCGATGCAGGCGCTCCGCCAAACCGTCTCGTAGGCCGCGGGCGGCCATGGCGACGACACCGTAGCAGCCGGCTGCCGCATGCCCGGCGATGGTGGCGACGACATGGCGCGACACCTCGATCCGCCCGAGGTCTCTGGCCTGGATCAGCGTCCTCGGCGGCTTCCCGGCGCGTGAGGGGTGAGCCTTCGTCTTTGAGTCCATCGTGTGCTACTATGTGACGCTGATTTCGCCTCAATCATACGCGATGTTCGGGGAGGCGCCGAAGAGAACCAACACCATGGCACAACGCTGCGCGATCTGCGGAAAGGGGCCCCAATACGGGCACAACGTGAGTCACTCGAAGGTGCACACGAAGCGCCGCTTCATGCCTAATTTGCACAAGGCCCGGGTCACGATCGACGGCCGCACTCAGACGGCGCTGGTCTGCACCCGCTGCCTTCGCACCCAGGCCAAGTCGGCCTAGTCGCCAGCGCATCGCCGGCAGTCGCCGGTTCTGGCGGCCAATCGAGTTGCAGTGAGTGCGAGGATGCAAAAACCGCCGCAGCTTCTTCCCACCAAGCTCGAGGATGCACAGGCGCCTGGCATCCGATACCGCATCGACGGCGAGTTGGTGCCCGTGCTCCATACCTGGCTCGATGGGACGGTGCCGGTGTACTTTGAGCACCACGTCGTGCTCTGGAAGGATCCAGCCCTGAATGTCGGCATTCGCGCCATGAAAGGCGCCTTCAAGCGGATGGTTGCAGGCATGCCGATCTTCCTCACCGAGGCACAGGGTCCGGGTGAGATCGCCTTCTCGCGTGATGGCGCGGGCCATCTCTTTCCCCTCCACCTGATGCCTGGTACCGCCGTGCTCGTTCGGGAGCATCAGTTCCTGGCGGCAACGGGAAATCTTGATTACACCTTCAACCGGGTGAAGGGCGTCAGCAACATGCTCCTGGGCTCGACGGGATTCTTCGTCGATCGCTTCAGCGCGAGCCACCAGGAAGGTGTCCTCTGGCTGCACGGCTACGGCAACGTTTTCCAGAAGGAACTGGCCCAGAACGAGCAGATCGACATCGAACCAGGCGGCTGGGTCTACCGCGATGAAAGCGTCCGCATGGAAGTGCAGATGTTCGGGCTGAAAACCGGCATCTTCGGCGGCGGCGGCAACATGATCTGGAACCGCTTCACCGGTCCGGGACGGGTTGGCATCCAGTCGATGTACCTGCACATGCCCACCAGCGAGTAGCGTTCGCCCTAGCGCAATTCCTGGATCGCGGCCTTCTTACCCTGCGGGTGGCTGAAGACGAAGCTCCCCGCGACCAGAACCGTGGCACCGTTGGCGACCGACTGCGGCCCAGTCTCCGCATTGACGCCACCGTCCACCTCGATGTCCAGCTTGGAATTGAGCCGGTCGCGTAAGGCGCGCGCGGCCTTGATCCGCTCGAGGCTCCCGTCGATGAACTTCTGCCCGCCCCAGCCGGGGTTGACACACATGACGACCAGCAGGTCGGCGTTCTTGAGGACCGGTTCGACGAGTGCCAGTGGACTCCCGGGGTTGAGGCAAACACCGGCCCGCAGGCCGGCCGTGCGAATGCTCTCGAGCACCCGGTGAATGTGCCGCGTCGCTTCGACATGCACCGAGAGCGTGGTGGCGCCCGCGTCGCGAAAGGCCTCGATGGTGCGCTCCGGGTGCTCGATCATGAGGTGGACGTCGAAGGGAATCTTGGCGTAGCGCCGGCAGTGCTCCACGGTGCGCGGGCCGATGGTGATCGGCGGCACGAAATGCCCGTCCATGACATCGAAGTGCACCCAATCGGCACCCGCCTGCTCGAGGGCGGCGACCTCCTCACCCAGCCGGCTGAAGTCGGCCGACAGCAGCGAGGGGGCGATCAGCACTAGGGGTGCTGACCCCGGGGTGGCGACGACGATTCGCGGCCCAGGCCGTCGAGGCCCGGGCCGGCCGGCCCACGCGAGCCGCGCGAAACGTGCGATGCGAGCGTTTGAGGCGTTCCGCCACGACGAGCACCGACCGCATTGGGCCGATGAAACGTCAAGCCATCCTCCGGGGTCAGCACCCTTCAGACAGTCGGGATGCTGATGGTCACCGGTGCGTCGAAGTCGTGATAGTTGACCTGGATGTGCGCCGTGGCGTGAATCGTCGATCCGGCCGGCGCCCCGCTGCTCGAGTTACTCGGCGCGCCGAGCGCACCCATCAACTGGCTGAGATCCACGGTGTAGTCGGCGTCCGTGGTGACACGACGAACCAGGTGGTCGTCCTTGCCAAACCACACCTCGACCGTCATGGTGCCGCTGTTCAAGACCTGCTCGATGGCCGCCTTGGCCTGCGGGTTCTTGACCGCCGCCTTGTCGAAGCTGGCGATCAGCTTGTCCTTGTCGGGGATCAGCTGGTAGTGATGCACCGCGGTGCCCGCCAGGGTGGTATCGCCCAGGTCCTTGATCGACTTCACGTTCCGCAGGAGCTGCTCGTAGGAGAGCGGGTCTGGCTGACTGAGCTGCCCGCTCAGGCCGCCCTGTGCGGAGCTTTCCCACTTTCCCGTCATCGGGTTCTTCACGTACGCCTTGCCGTTGGCGACGACGACCTCAGTAGCCACCGAGAGGCCGGCCAGCTTGGCGTTGATGGTCGCGTGGTAGCGATCGGGAAACTGGGCCTCGCCGGTTCCGGTCATGTCGAGCGCGAGTGAGCCCGCGCTGGTGCCGCTCTGACCGAACATCGCGCCCAGCTGCGGCGGGAACGTCATCTTGACGTTGCCGGTGAGGTCGAACTTCGCCGAGTGCAGTTGGCCGGCGCGCTGCGCCGCGGCGCCCAGCGCCTGTTCCGGGGTTTCCGCCTTCGCCAGCGGAGAGGCGCAGGCGGCCACGGCCACCATCGTCAGCAAGCTCGCAAGTACGCGCTTCATCGGACTCTTTGAGTATATCGGCGGCGTCAGTCCGTTCCCTTCGGCGGATAGGTCGCATCCAGCCATCCGGGCAGCTCCCCCAGGCGATCGATGACGTGGGTCGGCGCAATTCCCGGGATCGGGATTGCCCCCGCGTGGCGAAGCCACACCGCCGGGATGCCCGCCCGCAGCGCTCCAGCAACATCCGTATCCAAGCGGTCCCCGACCATCAAGGTCGCAGCCAGCGGGACACCGAGGCGGCGCGCGCCCTCGGCATAGATCGCGGGATCCGGCTTGGCCACGCCGAAGTCCCGCGACGTGACCAGCGCATCGATCAAGGGGCGGATCCCCGCTTTTTCCAGAGCCTCCACGAGTTCGGCGTCACCCGAGCCGACGGTGTTGGAGATGACACCCAGCCGGTAGCGCGGCTTGAGTGCCGTCAATACCTCCAGCGCATCCGGGATCGGGGTGATCGCCATCTCCCACAGATGTTTGCCTGGCTCCTCGACGACGAGGGTGTTGCCGGCGTCGAAGAAGATGCCGCGAATGGGCATCAGGTTGGTGAGGTCGCCGCCTGCAGCTGGCGAGCGCGCAACTGGCCGCAGGCGGCATCGATGTCGAGCCCCCGCGTGGCACGGATCGTGGTCGAGATGCCGGCGGTCTGCAGGATGGACTGGAATGCCTGGGCGCGTGACTTCGACGGTGGCGCCATCGAGCTGCCATCGATCGGGTTCATCGGGATCAGGTTGATGTGGCTCAGATGGCGACCCACGACCGTCGCCAGGCGTTGGGCCTGCTCGGGACTGTCGTTGATGCCCTGCAGCAGGACGTATTCGTAGCTCGTGCGCCGGCCGGTTCGTTCGGCGTGAGCCCTCGCGGCGCCGACGATCGCGGCGATCGGGTACTTGCGGTTGACCGGGATCATGCTGCTGCGCAAGGCATCGTCGGGGGCGTGCAGGGAAATCGCCAGGTTGACCGGCAATCCCTCGGCACTGAGCCGCTCGATGAAGGGCACCAACCCGATGGTCGACACGGTGACCCGGCGCGGGCTGAAGTTGAGGGTGTCCGGGCGCGCCCAGCGCCGGATCGCCCCCACGACGGCGGCGTAATTGTTGAGCGGCTCCCCCATTCCCATGAAGACGACGTTCGTCAGCGAGCGCTGCGTCTCCCCCAGGTCGCGGCTGGCCGCCAGGAACTGATCGACGATCTCCGCTTCGCTCAGGTTTCGATCGAAGCCGGATTGACCGGTGGCGCAGAAACTGCATCCGATCGGGCATCCCACCTGCGAGCTGACGCAGATCGTGGTCCGCGCCCGCGAACGGGGGGTTGCCTCGTAGTGCATGACCACCGTCTCGATGGTTTTCGCGTCGGCCAGCTTGAACAGGTACTTGACGGTCTGCCCGCGATCCGCCGCGCGCTTCAACTGGGGCGCGACGCTGCTGAACACGAAAGCCTCGGCCAGACGGCGTCGCGCCGATGGCGGCAGCGTTCGCATGGCCTCGAATGACCCAACCAGCCGTTGCCAGAACCATTGCCGCGCCTGCTCGGCGCGGTAGGGGGCCTCGCCCGTTGCCGTTAAGCGGGTCAGAACCTCCGCGGGATCGGCGGTGGCGAAGGCCGCGGGCTCAGTCGCTACGGCGGTTTCCGAACACGAGCGAGGCGTAATACAGCAGGGTCAGGTAGGTGAAGGCGGCGGCGCGCAACATCCGTCGCGCGCCCTCCTGTTCCTCGGGAACGATCACGCCATTTTCGGCGAGCAAGCGCAATGCCCGGCGGCTCGCGTCGAGCTCGACCGGGGTCGTCACCAACTGGAAGAGGACGACCGCCGCGAAGAGGAACAATCCGGCGAGGGCAACGTAGAAGCCGAAGCCGCTGCCCGTAAAGATGGACAGCAAGAGACCGGCGATCACAATCAGGGGGCCAGCCTGCGACCCCAGGTTGGCGGCCGGTATCAGGCCGGACCGAATCCGCATCGCGAAGAAGCCCTGGTGATCCTGAAGGGCATGGCCGATTTCGTGGGCGACCACTGCCTCCGCCGCGACGGAGGTGCCGCCCGCGACACCCCGCGAGAGATTCAGGGTCTTGTTGCGGGGGTCGTAGTTATCGCTCAACTCGCCGTCGACCACCTGGACCGTGACATCGCTCAGGCCAGCTCCGGCGAGGATCCGCCGCGCCACGTCGACGCCGGGGAGCCCGCTGGCGTTGCGAACCTGGGAATAGCGCTGGTAGGTTTGCTTGACCCAGCTGCTGGCAATGAAGCCCAGCACCATGATGGGGAGAGCGACGTAGAGGAAGTAGGGCCAGTTCCACAAGAGCATGCGCCAGAAATTCTACCCAGCGGCATCGAGTTCGACCCGTCTCGTTGTCGCCGGACCGCAGCCGACCTGTGGCGATTTTTTCACGCAGCGTGAAAGGGATCCCGAACGGCGGCTCGTTTCACCCTCGTCGGGGCTTCCCCGGAACCATGCTGGAAGAGCCACAACGACTCACCATGTCGGACGTGTTCAGCCTCTTCGGCCGCCACGCGGAGGACACGCGCTGGGTTGCTTCCGCGGATTCGCAAGAATACCTGGCCGTCGTCCTTTACCTGGTACAGCGGAACAACGCCCGCTGAGGCTGGCCGCGCACCCGCCTCTTATGATAGTATCTCTGTTAAGTTAAGTACGGGTTAGGTATCAAGATGTCCGAGAAGCTGACGCTGAGCGAACTCTTCGCCCTCTTCGGGCGGACCACCGACGAAACCCGCTGGGTCGGGTCCGCCGATTCTGAGGAATACCTGGCGGTCGTCACCTACCTCGTCCAGCGCTCGAGCGCCCGCTAGCGCGATCTCGAGCCCGGGCGGCGCGAGCAACGCGCCCGACGCGGCCCATAACGAAGTAGACACGATCGAGCCACGACCCGTCTGAAAGCGCGGGGTCGGTGCGTTATGGACTCATACTCGAGCTACGGCCACCAATCGCCATGAACATCACACCATTCATCACTCGCCTCGCGACGTGGATCCGGATCCGACTGGGCTGGAAGGACCGTGAAAACGGCCAGGCCCTGATCGAATACTCCTTGATCATGGTCCTCGTGGTGTGCGTCATCCTGGTGACCTTGATCGTGCTGGGCAACCAGGTCAGAAACACCTACTGCAACATCGCCGGCGCCGTCGTCAACCCTTAGGGCTGCGTACGGCCACCGCCGGGTTTCCCATCACGACGGCGCCTGCCGCGACGTCGTGAGCGACCAAGGCGCCCCAGCGAACCACTGCCCCCTCCCCCACCGACACGCCCTTGAGAATGGTGGACTTGCCCTGGATCCAGGTGTTGCGACCGATGCGGATCGGGCGCCGCGTCACCGGTTCGCCGTCCCGGCGGCGCTCCCGCCCAACGGCGTGAAAGTCCGTATCCACCAGCAGGCACGGACCGAGGATGGCGTCGTCGCCCACGACGATGGCGCTGGCCGACATCAATCCGGCGCCGTCGATCTCCACCCGGTCGCCAATATCGATGCGCGCCTCCCGACCAAAGGTGAGCAGAGCGGTACGCCCGGAGGCGTTGTGCACCTGGACGTCACGACCGAAGGTAACCCGGCCGCGGCCTCGGATGCGCAGCCGCCACGGGCCGGCAAAGCCGGGTCCGAAGGTGTGGCGCGGATACCGTAGGCGCAGGTACAGGGTGCTGAGGCTCACGCTGGTTGAGGCTCTGCCCGGGAAGGGAGTTGAACCCTTACAAGCTTGCGCTCACAGCCCCCTCAAAGCTGCGTGTCTACCAATTCCACCACCCGGGCGAGGGCGATGCGATTTTAACAGCCACGAGCCTGTAACAAGCGCTGTAATCCTGCCTCTTTATGGTGGGACCAAGTCCCAGCCACGCCGCGGGTGATGTGACCCTGACGCGACAAGAGTCATCACATCGTAAAGAGGAATCGTAAGGAAATGAATGACGAGGGCCATATATCTTTGCCGGCTCTCCAGTCGGACCTGAGCCAGCAGCCGCAGGTCCAAATCCATGGCGGCCGGTCCGCAGCGCGACGCGCGATGGCGGCCGGAAGAGAGGGGTTAAATATCGTCAACCGCTACCGGATTCTGATCGTCGACGATGATGCCATGGCGCGCGAGATCCTCAAGCGGATTCTCGAGCACGCGGGCTACGAGGTCATGACCGCCGGCAGTGGCCCCGAAGCTTTGCGCAAACTCCATGAAGGCATCCCCCATCTGGTCGTCGTTGACTTGATGATGCCGGAAATGGATGGCTTCGAACTCTGCCGCCGCATCAAGAGCCACCTCGACGTTCCCATCGTCATCCTCAGCGCCGTCGCCGCCATCGAGAGCAAGGTCGAAGGCCTGCAGATGTACGCCGAGGACTACATCGTCAAGCCGTTCGAAAAGGAAGAGCTGGTCGCGCGGGTGCAGCGTGTGTTGCGCCGTTACGGTGAATCCGCCGGCGTCGAGCAGCCCGAGGTCGTCATCGACCAGGAGCTCCAGATTAACTTCGTACAGCACTGGGCACGCGTGAAGGGCCAGCAGGTGACCCTCACCCCGACCGAGTCCAAGCTCCTCTTTCTCCTCGTCCGGAATGCCGGCCGGGTCGTCACCAACGAAACCCTGCTCGCCAAGGCCTGGGCCGGCGACGAGGAAGCCTACGAGGAAGGGCTGCGCGTTCATATCTCGCGGCTGCGCAGCAAGATCGAGTCGAATCCCAGCAAGCCAACCTACATCCAGACCAAGCGTGGTGTCGGCTACCGCTTCAGCGCCAAGGTCAACTATCCCGCCGGACAAGAACCGATGGCGCTGGCGGGATGAGCATGCGCACCCTCGCCCTCGGCGTGCTGGTCTTCGTCCTCTCCTTCCCGCTCTGGCTCCGCTGAGCGACGACGCGGTCCGCGCTTAGACTTCCTCCCCAGTGACGCACGCACTGGGTCTCGGGTTCACCGTCTTCACGGTCATCTTCCTGCTCGAGCTGCCCGACAAGACGGCGCTGGCCGCCCTGCTGCTGGCGACGCGCCATCGCGCCCTGCCCGTCTTTCTCGGTGCGGCGGCCGCGTTCGTCATTCAGAGCCTGGTCGCGGTGGTGGCCGGCTCACTCTTGAGCCTGCTTCCCCGCGAACCGATTCGGATTGGGGCAGGGATTCTCTTCCTCGGCATGGCGGCGCTCCTGGTTCGCCGCAACCTCCGCAAGGACGAGGCCGACGAGGCGCGGGCGGTCAAGCAGGAGGAGGGTCGACACCGCCAACCGTTCATCACCGCGTTCACCGTGGTCTTCGTCGCCGAGTGGGGCGACCTCACGCAACTCGCGACGGCGGCGCTCCAGGCCCGCTATCAGCAGCCGGTGGTCGTCTTTGTCGCCGCTACCCTTGCCCTCTGGGCCGTCTCTGCGATTGCGGTCGCGCTCGGCAATCGTCTCGGTGCCTGGATTCCGGAGCGGCCATTGCAGTTCGCCGCAGCCGGCGTGATGGTGCTCGTCGCCATCGCGCTCATCACCGGCTTGCTGGGCTAGGCTTCGACTTTCCCTCCCCCGTTTACGGGGGAGGGCACGGTGGGGGCATCAGGCAGCGGTGCTGAGGTCGATGACTTCGGGAACCGCCCGCTGGGGGATCGTGAAGGTAAACGTGCTGCCCTGGCCGGGCGTGCTCTTCACCCAGATCCGTCCGCCATGCATCTCCACCAACCGGCGGGAGATCGCCAGGCCCAACCCGGTGCCCTGGTACTTGCCGCTGATCCCGCTCTGACCCTGCTGAAAACTTTCGAAGATCCGCTCGGCGTCGTCGAACGGCACACCGATGCCGGTATCGCGGACGCTGATCAACAACTCCGCACCCTGGCGCTCGGCCGTGACACGCACGCTGCCCGTCTCCGTGAACTTGATGGCGTTGCCCAGCAAGTTCAGGAGGACCTGCTTGAGCTTGGGGCCATCCGCAAAGACGCGGCCGACCTCGGCGGAGACGGTGGCGCTCAGTTCGAGCTTCTTGTTCTTGGCCAGCGAGCTGACACTCTCCACGCACTCTGAAATTAGTGGCTCGACCTCGACCTCGCCGCGGTGGAGCTGCGCTTTTCCCGCCTCGAGCTTGGAGATATCCAGGAGATCGTTGATCAGAACCAGCAGGTGCTGTCCGTTCTGGCCAATGATGTCCACGTCCTGGCGCTGGTCGGGGGTCAAGATGCCGCCGTCGCCCTCGAGCAGCAACTGGGAGAAGCCGAGGATCGAGTTGAGCGGTGTGCGCAGCTCGTGGCTCATGTTCGCCAGGAATTCCGCCTTGTGCTGGTTGGCGCGTTCAAGTTCGGCGTTGACCGCCCCCAGACGCGCCGTCTGCTCGGTGGCGAGGTGGAACAGGTGCGCTTCCTGGATGGCCGTCGCGGCGTGCTGCGCGAAGAGCGTGAGGAGCTCGATGGTGTTGCGATCCAGCGGGCGGCGGTGGTAGATGGCGAGCACGCCCAGCAACTGCTCACCGACCACCATGGGGAAGCCGGCAAAGGCGTGGATGCCTTCTTCCGACATCCAGGGATTGAGCGAGAGCTGGCGGCGGTTGGCCGGATCGTTGGTAACGATCGGCACGCGCAGCTCGGCCACCTGGCCGATCTCCCCCATGCCGCGCTCCACCCGTCCGGGAACCGGCGGCGCGTTGCGCGTCGTGTGATGACCGGCCCGCCGCCAGAGCGCGCCGTCGCTCTGCTCCAGCAGCCAGATCTGGGCTGCCGCGAAACCGAGGTTGCCGGTCAGCGCGGTGGCCATGATATCGAGCAGCTCCGGCTCGAAAAGTTTCTGGTTCATCTGGTCGATCGATCGGTTGAGCAGCTCCAGGCGGCGGGCGCGCTTCTCCGTCTCTTCGAACAGGCGCACGTTGCGCAGCGCTACCGCCAATTGCTGCGCGAGGACCTCCAGCGCCTCCTTCTCCCAGCGCGTGAGACGCCGCTCGGTTTCACGCGTCTGCAGATGCAGCACGCCGGAGACCTTGCCTTCGAGCAGTACCGGGGTACCGAAGACCCAGGAGTAGCCGGCGTTATTGAGCGCCGGCAGGTCGAAGAGTGGCGACTCGTCCAGCGTCACGAAGCCCCGCTCCCGGACCACCCGTCCCACGATCCCGTCGCCCGCCGAGATCGCCGTGCCTTCGATCGCTTCCGGGAGATGAACCGCCGCACGGAGCGTAAAGACTCCACGGTCTTCGTCGAGCAGAACAATCGCCCCCGAGTCCATTTGCAGAATTTCGAGTCCGCAACGGATGACCGTATAGAGCATGCGCGACACGTCGAGCTGGCCGACCAGCTCGCCCAGCACGTTGCGCAACTGCTCGGTCTGATCGAGCCGCCGCCGGGTCCCACGAATCTCGGTATTCATCGCCCGCACGGCGGCGCCCAATCCGGTGATGACGGCCACGGTCGGGATCGCCCGCAGGATCGAGTCCCGCACCGAGATGGCGAGGCCCAGATCGCTGGTCTGGAAGAGAACGATGCCGACCGTGAAGAAGAGGCTGGTCCCGATTCCGCCCCAGAGGTCGAAGCGGAAGACGGCTTCGGCGGCGACCAGCGCGTAGAGCAGGTAAGGAAGGCTGGACGACGGCGTCGCGAACAAGAGGATCCAGCCGCTGACGACCAGGTGATCCAGCACCAGCAGCAGGACGGCCATCGGCCGTGTGAAGCGTGGAACAGATTTCTTCCGAATGGCAAGTGTCGCCACCCCGTTGTAGGCCGCGAGCAACCCGGCAAGCAGGATGGTGACCGGCGCCGAGGCCGAATTGAGCCAGAAGAGCAGGCCGATTGGGATGGCGAGGGCGCCGAAGCGGAGCCGGACGAACTGGCGGTCGAGGGCAGTCATGCCAGCCCTTTAGTCCTAAGCGGCCTGGCTGGTTTGAAGGTTGTTGATCATCTCCAGGAAGCGGTCTTTGCCGAAGTCCCCTTTCTGGATGATCGACTGGATGTTGCCCTGCAGACGCTCCCGATCTTCGCTGCTGATGTTTTTCGCCGTATAGATAAGGATGGGGATCTGGCTCGCCGCGGGGTCCTCCCGCAGCTTGGAGACGACCTCAAAGCCGTCGACGTCGGGCATCATCAGGTCGAGGATGATCATGTCGGGCTTCTTCTTGAGGGCCAGTTCCAGGCCCGCCTTGCCGCCATCGGCGACCATGATCTCCATGTTGAACGGCTTCAGCATGGCCTTGACCAGCCGGATGTTCTGCGGGTCGTCGTCCACGATCAGAATCGACGACGGCGTCTTCTTGCCCTTCTTACCGTCGGCCAACAGGTCGAACTTCACCATCATCTGGAGCAACTGCTGCCGGTCGATTGGCTTGGTGAGGAAATCGGCCTGACCGATATCGAACGGCAGTGATTCCTTGTTGACCTTGGAGGTCAGCACGATCGGGATGTCTTTCGTCTTCGATTCGCGGCGCAGGTCGTAGACGAGGCCACTGCCGCCGTTGGGCGGGAGCTGGGTGTCGATCAGGACGGCGAGCGGCTGGAGCTGTACCGCTTTGCGCAACGCCTCCTGGGCGCTGGCGGCGATCACCACCTCGTAGCCCGCATGGCTGAGGAAGGGCTCGATGCGCTCCTTGACCGCCGGGTCATTGTCGGCGACGAGGATCACCGGCGCTTTGGTCCCGGCGCCCACCGGCGGCATGATCTGCACCGGCCGCTCCTGGATGCCGGCTTCCTGCTTGGCGAACTCGATCAGCTCGCGGATGTGCTCCACCAGCCGCTTGCCGCTTTCGTTGATATGGGCGACAAACTCGCGCCGCTCTTCGGGCGTCGTCTTGTTCGCCTTCTCGTCGAGCAGGATCTCGGAGAAGCCGATGATCGCGTTGAGCGGTGAGTTGAGGTCGTGGCTCTGGTCGTAGATGACGCGGAACTTGGCTTCGAAGTCGCGCTTGGCCTGGCTCAGTGCCGGCGCCGCGTCCTTGTTCTTGCCGCTGGCACTCAACTCCACCTTGAGGCCCTCCAGCTGCGCCTGCATGGCGCGCTTCTCCGCTTCATAGCGCGCCAGCACCTGGCTCGTCGGCGGGCCGCTGCCGGCCGCCTTGCGCGCCTCCTCGAGCTGCACCTTGAGAGAGGCCTTCTCCCGCTGCCACGCCAGCTCCAGCTCCTTGGTCTCGCCGGCGCGCCGGCTGTGGAGCTCGTTGGTCTCCGACATCATGTCGGAGAGCTGGGCCTGGATCCGCTCCAGGTCGACCTTGAGCTGGTTCTTCTCGGCCGTGAGCCGCTGCTCGCGGCCGGTCCATTCCTGGGCTTTGCGGCCGCTCTCGCCGGCGAGGTCGGCGTGCAGCGCTTTGATCTTTTCGTAGTCCTGCTGGGTCGCGGCCAGGCGGGCCGACGATTCGGCGGCCTGCTTCTTGAGGGTCGCCTTCTCCTCGGCGAAAGACGCCTCGCGGCTTTGCCAGTCCTTCTCCAGCGCCTTGACTTTGGTCAGGAGCGCCGAGCGCTCGTCACTCAGCCGCTGGAACTCAGCCTCGGCCTTGTCGAGGTCGGCCCCCTTCCTGCGCGCCTCTTCCAATTGCGTCTGGAGCAGCTTGCGATCGGCTTTGTACTGGCCTTCAGCGGCCTGCGCGCCCTGCTCCAGCCGGGCGACATCCGCGATCAGCCGCTGCCGCTCGGCCTGCCACTTCTCGCGGGCGGCCTTGAGTGGCTCGACCTCGCCCTGGACGGCCTTCAACTGCTCCTGCAACTGCGACGTCAGGCTCTGCAGCCGCGCCTTCTCCTGGGTGAGCTCGACCCGCGACTTCTGCCATTCCTGCTCCAGCTGCGCCTGCTTGGCGACCGCGGTGTCGCGATCCTTCAGTAAGGTCTCGCGATCGACGGCCCACTGGAGCTGCGCCGTCTGCAGGTTGTTGAGGTCGTCCTCCGCGGTCTTGAGGTCGCTGCGCAGCTTCTTCTGGTCCGCTTCATACTTCTGCGCGAGCTGGATCCGTTCCTGCTCGAGCTGCCGGAGCTGTCCGCGGCGCTCCTCATCGCGGGTCTTGGCGCGAGCGACGTCATCCCTGAGGCGAGCCAGTTCAACCTGGGACCGATCGTGGCCCTGCTGAAGATCCAGGTGACCCTGCTTGAGCGACTCGTGCTGGTCGAGCAGCGCCTGCCGCTCCATCGCGTGCTCACCGTCACGCGCCTTGGCACGGGCGAGCTCATCCTTGACGCGACCGAGGTCCACCTGGGCCCGGTCGTGGGTCTGCTGCAGACTCGCCTGGCCCTTCTTGAGCGATTCGTGCTGCTCGAGCAGGGCTTGCCGGTCCATGGCCCATTGCAGCTGGGCGTTCTGCAGCTCGTCGAGCTCCTCTTGTTTGGCCTCGAGCTGCTGCTTGACCAGCGCCAGTTCCCTGCCGGTCTGGGCAAGCTGCGCGCCCATGTCGTCCTGCAGCGTCTGGAGGTGCGCGACGAATTCCTGGTTCTGCTGCAGGATGTCGGCGAACGACTTCGCCTTGGGGGCCTCGGGCATCAGGCCGCCCTCCGTCCTTGCTGCATGTAACGCTCGACCGCCGACCGCATGGCGTCGAGGTGCGCACTCATGGCGCCCAGCTGGTCGACGCGCTCCTGTTCCAGCTGACTGAGCTCTTCCGCGCGGTCGGCTTCCCGTTCGATCGACTGGCGGAGCTCGCGCTCCAGCCGGGCAATCTCGGCTTGCGCCATCTCGTAGGCATTTTTCGTGTCGAGAAGGTCCTTCTTGCGCGCCTCATCCTCATCGATCAGCCCCTGCAGATTCTTGAACAGCTCCTGGTTGAGCTGCAGGATCTCCGGGTAGGAGCGGCTCGCTTTGGACGCCGCCTCATCGGTTCGGACTGGCTTGCCTGGCTGTTCGCTCATCACGCCGTCTTCAGCCGCCCCTGCTGCAGGTAGCGGGCGACCTCCCCGGGCAGGCCTTGCGGATCAACCGGCTTGGGAATGTAGCCGTCGCAACCAGCGCCCAGGATCTTCTCCCGGTCTCCGGCCATCGCGTGGGCGGTGAGGGCGACGACGACGACGCCCGCCATCCGGGCATCGGAACGGATCTTGCGGGTGATCGCCAGCCCATCTTCCCCCGGCAGCTGGATGTCCATCAGGACGATGTCGGGCAGCTCGCGCGTCATCTCCGCCAGGCACTCGGCGCCGCTCCCCGCTTTGCGCACGGTGAAGCCTTTCTTCTCCAGGAGGAACTGGGCCAACCGGAGGTTGACCGGGTTATCTTCGACGATCAATACCTTGCCGGCGGTCACGCCCTGTTCTCCTTCGCCTCTGCACGATGTCCAAAGCCTTGATGGCGCGCAATACGACATCTGGCTCGGAGAGGCCAGAGGGTATAACGGCGCTCCATGCCGTCGCTGGCACCCTCGGTGAAACTTCACCCAGGGCCAGCAGGGCCGGCTGGCCGGGGAGGCCGCGGAGCCCGACCACCCATTCCGGCTCGGCAGGCGCCAGCACGACCACGTCCGGGGCGGCCGCGCGGGCCTTCTCCAGGGCCTCCTGCAGCCCGGGCGCCCGGAAGACCTCGAAGCCCTCCTCGACCAGGGTGGCGGCCAGCGTCGCCAGCGCCCGCCGGTCGCGATGGACCAGCAGGACGCGGACCCGATCGCGCCGGCGGTTGATCCCCTGGCCGATTCGGCGCAATTCGTCCTGCATCGTTTTCGTAGCCCACGGCTTGGCGACATACCCGGCGACGCCGAACTGGTCCATCAGCGACTGATTGCGCGTCACCGAGCAGACCAGCACCGGGACGTCCGCGGTGGCAGCCCGGGCCCGCAACTCCTGGAGGACCTGCCAGCCATCCTTAACCGGAAGGACGGTCTCCATCACCAGGAGGTCGGGCAAAATTTCCATCGCCTTGCGCACCGCCTGCTCGCCATCGGAGGCATGGGCGACCCGGAACCCCACGCCCTGGATCTCCGCCGTCATCCGCTGGCTGCTCGCGGGATCGTCCTCGATCACCAGCGCCAGCGGGAGTTCCATGGTCTCCAGCGTCGGCGCCGCCTCCTCCACCGGTGACACGGCCGCCGGCCTGGGCTCGCGGGGAATGGTGAAGGTGAAAATCGAGCCTTTGCCGAATTGGCTCTCCGCCCAGATCCGGCCGCCGTGCATCTCGACGAAGCGGCGGCAGAGGGCCAGGCCCAGGCCGGTCCCCTGGTAGCGTCGGGTGTAGGAGCCGTCGATCTGCTCGAACTCGCGGAACAGCTTGGGCAAGTCTTCCGGCTTCATCCCGATGCCGGTGTCCTCGACGGAGACCGTCAGCTGCTCCGGCGAATCCTTAACCGACACCGTGATCGTCCCGGGCGCCGGTGTGAACTTCACGGCGTTCGAGAGGAGGTTGTACAGCACCTGCTTGAACTTGCTGCGGTCGGCTTTGATGACCCCGGCGTCGACCGCGCCCACCGTCCGCAGCTGCAGGCCTTGCTGGCGGGCCATGGGATCGAGGATGGCGGTGATCTCCTGGAGCGCCGCCATCACCGGCATCTCCTCCGGGTGGAGGTCCATTTTGCCCGCCTCGATCTTCGCCAGGTCGAGGATGTCGTTGATCAGGCCGAGCAGGTGCTGCCCGCTGCTGTGGATGTTGCGCAGGAACTCGGTGCGCTCGCCTGCCGTCAGGTTCATGGTCAGGTCCAGCAGGATCTCGCTGAAACCCATGATGGCGTTGAGTGGCGTGCGCAGCTCGTGCGACATGTTCGCGAGGAATTCCGACTTGTACCGGCTGGACTGTTCGAGCTGGCGGTTGACCTGCAGGATCTCCTCGTCCGCGCGCCGCAGCGCCGCGTGCTGGCGCATCAAGTAGCGGTTCGAATCCTTCAGCCGCGCGACCAGGCTCTGCCGCTCCGCTCGCAGCCGCTGCTTCTCCAGGTTGCGTTCCAGGAGCTCCCGGAGCCGATGCAGGTCGATCGGTTTGGCGATGTAGTCGTCGGCGCCGCCACGCAGCGCCTCCGCCGCGACCTGCTCCGAGCCGTAGGCGGTCATCATCACGACCACGGATTCGGGAAAATCGCGGAGCATCTGGGGTAGGAGGCTCAAGCCGCTCTCCTCCGGCATCTGCACGTCGAGGAAGATCAGGGCCGGGCGGCGACCGTCGAGTTGCCGGCGGGCCTGGGTCGCGTTGGGGGCCGTCACGACGTCGAAGCCCTGTCTTTGGACCGCCTTGGTGAGGAACGCCCGGTTGTCAGGATCGTCATCGATGGCGAGCAAGACCGGCCGTTCCTCCTGTTCCGGCTCCGCTCCAAGCAGCCCGCGCACCGCCTGGACCAGGTCCTGGTCTGAGCCCAGCTCGCGGCCGGAGCCCGTCGACAGCGGCCCCAGGTCGGTCAGGAAGCGGTCCGCACCCGCGGCCAGGGCCCGCTTGCCTTCGTCGGCATCCACGTGCACTCCGGCCATGAGCAGCACCGGGATGTTCGTCGTCGCCGGGTTGCTCTTCAGGATCTCGCAGACGCGAAGTCCGTCGATGCGGCGGAGCAGAAGGTTGAGGATGATGGCGTCCGGCACGTCCTCACGGGCCCGGTCCAGCGCCTCGAGCCCGTCCTGCGCCGAGAGGACGTCGAACCCCTCGCGCTGAAGTCGCCCGACGAGCGCCTGCAAGCGCTCGGGATCGTCGTCGGCGACGAGAATCCGCCGGGTGCTGCTCAGCTCGCTCATCCGGCCCTCCGAAGGGGGGCGCGCCCGGCCGGTTCGTGGAGGGCGACCAGCGGCCGCCGCGGGATCAGGAAGCGGAAGGCACTGCCTCGACCGGGGACACTCTCCACCCAGATCTGGCCACCCTGCAGTTCCACCAGCCGCTTGGAGAGCGCCAGGCCGAGCCCGATGCCCTCGTACCCGCGCGAGGTGGAGCCGTCGACCTGGCGAAATTCCTCGAAGAGGCGTGGCTGATCTTCCGGTTTGATGCCGATACCCGTGTCCCGGACCTCGACCACCGTTCCGGTGGGGCTCTCTATCGCGCTGATCGTGACGCTGCCATGGTGCGAGGTGAATTTCACCGCGTTGTTGACCAGGTTGTGGACGATGTGGCGGAGGCTTCGCGCATCGAAGACCACCTGCAGGGTGCGGTCCACCTGCGAAGTGACCGTCAGCTCCTTCTGACTCGCCGCCGCCGCGTTCTCCGACAGCGCGGCGTCCACGGCGTCGGCCACCAGGCAGGGCGCCGGATGGAGCTCGAGCCGGCCGGCCTGGATATGGGTCAGGTCGAGGATGTCATTGATCAGGGTGAGAAGCTGGCGGCCACTGTTGTGGATCGTCTCGGCAAATTCGGCGCGTTCCGCCTCCGACAGCTCCGGGGTCGTCTGGATGATCTCCGAGAAGCCGATGATCGCGTTCAGCGGTGTGCGCAGCTCGTGCGACATGTTGGTGAGGAACTCCGACTTCATCCGGTCGGCTTCCTGCAACTCGAGGTTGGCGCGCTGCAACATCTCGATGGTCTGCCGCTCCCGCTGGAATCGCCGCGCATTGTCGAGGGCAACCGCGGCCTGGTTGGCGAGGATCTGCAGGACCTGCATCAGGGTCGGATCGAAGGCGCGGACGTCGTGGAAGTAGACCGATACCGTGCCGACGAACTCCCGCTCGAGGAACATCGGCAGACCCAGCGCCGCCCGCCAGCCGTACTGCTGGGCCAGTGGATCGAGCGGGAATCGGCCGTCGAGTTGAATGTCCTCGGAGAAGACTGGACGCTGCTCGATGACGACCTGGGTGATGAGACCCGGCGCGAGGCGAGCCAGCTTGTCTTGGGGGACGCGCGGCTGCACGCCGTCCCTCACCTCAACGGCCTGTTCGGCGGGGTTGCCGGACTGGGTCAGGGTGATGAGGCAGGAGGCGGCGCCCGAGACGCCGATCAACGCCTGGGCGACGCCTTGCAGCAGCGCGGTCGGCCCGACCGTGGTCGCGGTCAGCGCCTGGGACACCTGGCGGAGCATCTCCATCGAGGCGTCCAGCCGCAGGGCTTGCTGGCGGGTCTGCT
>VBEQ01000185.1 GCA_005881235.1 Chloroflexota bacterium
CGATGACCTGCGCGGCCGTTTCGCGGCCTGGCGCCTCCCGAATGATGGCCGACTGCCGCGGCAGAATCGCCCGAATCTCGGTCGTTCCTGGCACGTCGTGAACGGCTACCCAGTCACCAACCGTGACCAGACGGGCCGCGCGCAGGGCGCTGCCGAGCCTAGCCAGTGGCGCGCGCCCTGCAAGCTGGACGAGGAATTTGGTGCCGTAGTCAGCGGCCAGCCGCCCGGGCTGCAGCGCCTCGTCGTCGAGAGCATCGAACGCCGAGGCGAATCGCTCGTTCCAGCCAAGCTCTTCGAGCTCGGCGCGGTCGGCTGAATTCAGTCCAAAAACCTCCCTGCTGTAGGTAACGGCAAACGGCCTCGGCGCCCTTCGCCGGGGGAGGTTATTCGCGGGTTTGGCCGTTTCGCGGCCCCGAGTCTAACACGCCCTGGTCACGAGAGAAGGAGTGGCGCGAGGCGTCGAAGGTCGGCCGTTGGCGCTTGGTCCGGGGTCGCCGTCAGGATGCTGACCGCCACCTGGTCGGCCCCTGCCTCGCGATGCCGGCGCAGCTTGCGAGCGATCTCCTCATCATCGCCCCAGGCGACCATCTGGTCGAAGAGCCGGTCGCTGCCGGGCGGGGTTAGCTCGGCATCGGACCAACCCAACCGAACCAGGTTCTGCCGGTAATTCGGCAAGGCGAGGTAGGTCCGCATATAGACGTCGCCCGGACCGCGAGCCCCCTCTCGCGTTTTGGCGAAGACGACGGCGTGCTCGGGAGCGAGGAGACGGTCCGGACCAAGGATGCCGCGCGCCTGCCGCGTGTGCTCGATCGGAACGAAATATGGATGCGCGCCGGCCGTCCGCTCGCGCGCAAGCTGTAGCATCTTCGGTCCCAGCGCGGCCAGCACGATCGGTGCGGGCGGGTCGGGCTGCGGCGCGCGATAGGGGGCTTTCTCCATCTCCTCGAGGTAGGCGCGCATCGCCGTCAGGGGCCGCTCGTAGTGGTGGCCGCGCGCGTCCACCAGCCGGGCGTGACTGACCCCGATGCCGAGGACGAATCGGTCCGGCCACGCTTCCGCCAGCGCCCGGCCGCCATTCATCATCGCAGTCGGATCGCGAGCCCAGATGTTGGCGATGCCTGTGGCGACTTTGATCTGGCTGGTGGCCGCGAGGATGATGGCCGAGGCCGCAAAAGCCTCACGGGCGAGGGATTCGCCGACCCAGATGGTGCCGTACCCCATCGCCTCGATCTCGGCCACGGCACGTCGCAGGTCGGCCGTCCGCAAGAACGCCATGGAGCCCAGCCACACCGCGGCGCGCCCCAGGTCTAGGCGCGGGCTGGTTGCCGTGTGTGCTCCTTGATGAACGCGAGCATCTGCCGCCAGGCATCCGCCGAAGCGTCCTTGTGCTGTTCGAAGGTGCGGTCGAAGAAGGAGTGAGGCGCGCCCTCGTAGACCACCATCTGGTGGGATACGCCGGCTTGCGCCAGCTCCCGGTCGAACCTGGCGAAGTCCTCCGGTGTCGTCGCCTGGTCGTTCCCGGCGAGGAGCAGGAGGAGAGGCGCCCGCATCTGGGGAACGACATCGCGGACACGGGACGGGATCCCGTAGAAGCCGATGGCGCCGCTGAGTCCGGGCTGCGCCGCGGATTGCCGCCATGACTGGGCACCACCAAAACAAAAGCCGACGGTGAAGACCGACTTTGCCCCGCCTCCGGCCGGCGAGCGCAGATAGGCGATCCCGGCGGCAACATCGGCCGCGATCGCCTCGGGCGTGGTCTGCCCGATGGCGGCGCGAAGGTCGAAGGTCTCCGGGCGCTCAGACATTCCGGCAGTGCGGTCGATGTAGTCGACCACCACGGCGTCCACGCCAGCCTGCGCGAAGCGGCGCACCAGCTCTTTGTAGAAGGGGTGGACGCCACGGGGGTCGGGGATGATGACGACGGCCGCCCCGCTGGGGGTGGCCGCACGGGCCGCGTAGGCCCTGAAGCGATTGCCGTCGGCCGCGGTCAGAACCAGGTCGCCTTCGTCGGCGGAGCCACCCATGATCGGCGGGAGCGGAGGTCGGGCCTCATTTGCATAGCACATAGAAACCATTCTGCCGTGCCGCCAGCGTGCGGCGTAGGGTTCGCGGCTGAACTCGCCATAAAACAAGGGGGCGACTTCGATTTATGATTGCAGTACTGATCAGTTCGGCTGGGGGGTAACAGGATGTCTACCGCCGTCAAGGCGCCGCCGACGACCATCGCCCGCGACAGCCAGTCGCCTGTACTCGTCGCCATGGCGGATACCTTCATCGGCAGCATGGGTCACCCTGGCTCCCCGATCCGGGTCGCGGCCTCCATGGAGGAGACCTTCCGGCGCCTTCCCTCCGAAGCCGACCGGCGCCGGCTTCGCCTGATCGTGGGCGTCCTCGGCCGCCGCTCTGGCACGTTCCTCCTCACCGGCCGGCCCGTGCCGTTTCACCGCTGGCCGCGCGAGCAGCGCGTGAGGGTGATGTCGTCCTGGTCGACCAGCCGCATCACGTTCCGGCGCCAGCTCTTCCAGGTCTTCAAGCGGCTGTCACTGCTCGCCTTCCTCGGCGATACCGAGGACGACGGCACCAATCCGGTCTGGCCCGAAATCGGCTATCCGGGGCCGGTCTCAGCGCCGCCCGCGACCCCCAAGAGCATCCGAACCACGACGCTCGACGGTGACACGACGCTCAGCTGCGACGCGGTCGTCGTCGGTTCGGGTGCGGGCGGTGGCGTGGTCGCGGCCGAACTCTCCGCCGCCGGCAAGGACGTGATCGTGCTGGAGGAAGGGGGTTATTACAACGAGGCCGACTTCAACCAGCTCGAGCTCGCCATGATGCGAAAGCTCTATTACCAGGGCGGATTCGCCGCGACCGCCGACGCGGCGATCGCGCTGATTGCCGGCGGCTGCCTCGGTGGCGGCACCCTGGTCAATTACACGACGAGCTTCCGTACTCCGGATTGGCTGCGCGAGGAATGGGCCAATCACCACGGGCTCAAGGCCTTTACGACCGATGAGTACAGCGCGTCGATGGATGCTGTCTACGAACGCCTCGGGGTCAACGTCAGCCACAGCCGGGTGAGCGCGCGCGAGCGGGTCCTGGAACGAGGCATGAAGCGGCTCGGCTGGCACACCGGCTACATGCCACGCAACGTCCAGGGGTGCACGCAGGACGAGCGCTGCGGCTTCTGCGGCTACGGCTGCCAGATCGGCGCCAAGCAATCCACGCTCAAGACCTACTTGATGGACGCCTACCGCCGGCGGGCCCGCATCGTCGTCAACTGCACCGTCGATCGGGTCGTGATCGAAGATGGTCGCGCGGTCGGCGTGCGCGCCACCGTGCGGCAGCCGGACATGCCGGCCTTCACCCTGATCGTGCGCAGTCACGCCGTCGTGGTCGCGGCCGGGGCGATCGGGACGCCCGCCATTCTGCAGCGGTCCGCCGTCCCATCGAGGGTGATTGGGACGTCGCTTCGGCTCCATCCGTCAACCGCGGTGTCCGGCATCTTCGAGGAGGAGATTCGTCCCTGGGAGGGAACACTACAGGCGCTCTACTCGGACGAGTTCACCAACCTCGACGGGCAACACTTCGGTCCGAAGATCGAGTCAGCGCCGCTCCATCCGGCCTTGCTCGCCCTGGTCACTCCCTGGCGCCAGCCAGACCAATACAGCCGCTTGATGCGGTCGCTGCCCAACCTGTCGCTGACCGGCATCCTGCTCCGGGACAGCGGTGCGGGCCGGGTCATCACCAAGAACGGCACCGCGCGGGTCGAGTACAAGCTCTCGCGCCCCGACCTCGCCCACATGCGCAAAGGCATCGAGGCCGGCGTTCGCATCCTCGAGGCCGCCGGCGCGAAGGAGGTCTTCACCAGCCAGGCGGCGTACGTCAGCTATCGGCCCGGCCAGCGTGGCGGGATCGAGGCCTTCATGAACGACGTCGACCGCCACGGCTACGGCCCGGGCCAGATGAGCTACGTGAGCTTCCACCAGATGGGCACCTGTCGCATGGGCAATGACCCGGCAACCTCCGTGATCGGTCCCGATCACCAGGTGCATGTCGTCAAGGGCCTCTTCGTCGCCGATGGCAGCACCTTCCCCAGCGCGTCGGGTGTCAACCCCATGATTACCATCATGGCGATGGCCCACCGCGCGTCGCGCTTTATCGCGGCCGCCTGCTAACGATGCAGGCCGCCGTCCAAACGAAACGGAGCCCATGGGTCATCCTGCTCGTGCTCTGCCTTGGCTTCTTCATGATCCTGCTCGACCTCACGATCGTGAACGTCGCGATTCCGAGCATCATCGACGGCCTGCACGCGGGACTCGACGAGATCCTCTGGGTGCTCAACGCCTACATCCTCGCCTACGCGGTGCTGCTGATC
>VBEQ01000155.1 GCA_005881235.1 Chloroflexota bacterium
AGGCGATGCTGGCGAAGCTGCGCGCGAGCACCTGGGGCAAGAAGTTCCAATGGAAGGACGAGACCTATAACGGCTTCGCCATCTCGATCGCGACGCCGACGGACAAATCGCAGAAGGCCCTCGCCTACAGCTTTGTCGATCACGTCGACGTCGTCGCCACCGCGAGCGCGATGATCCACGAGATCATCGACGCCGAGCAGGGCCGCACGGCCCGCCTGGTCGACTCGAGTGACTACAAGGCCACCCTGGCCGCGCTGCCCTTGGACCGGCTCGGATACCTCTACGTCAACGGCAAGGCGCTGGTCGCCGGCGTCAAGAAACAGATGGCGACCACGCCGGCCTTCAGCCTCGCGCTCAAGAACCTGAACGATGTCGATGCGCTGCAGGGAATTGGGGCGACGCTCTCAGCCAACGGTGATGGCATTCTGGCCGACGTGCTGGTCAAGGTCGATCAATCGAAGTTGTCGCCGGCAACGCGCGACGCCTTCGCGCACGCGGGGAAGGCCGACGTCCTGGTCAAGTGGATTCCCAAGGCCAGCGACGGATTCCTCGCCATCACCGGCCTTAACCAAACGATCCAGGCGGCGCTCGACCAATCCGGCAACCAGGCGGCCATAAAATCCAGCACCGACATCGCTGGCCTGACCGGCCCGGGCGGCGTCCTCCCGCATCTGACCGGCGACGCGGGCCTCGAGGTCGAGCTGGGCAGCGAGGGCATCCCTGCCGGCGCCATCCTCCTGGGGACCGACGACGCCCGCAGCATGAATGCGTTCTTTGCCAGGATTCTGGCACTGGCAGATGGAGCGGCCGTCTCCAACTTCGGGTCGTCCCCGTTGAGGGCGGCCCGTGTGACAACGACAACATACCGGGGCGTCGTGATCACCTCCTGGGCCTCCCCGGCGTTGGCGGGGTTGGGGGCCAGCGCCTTGAGCCCCTCGTACGCCGTGCTCGACGGCATGGGCATCCTGGCGTCGACGCCGGCCGAAGTCAAGGCGATCATCGATACCCACAAGGATGGGGCGAGCATCGCCTCCGACCCGACCTACAAGTCGGCAAGCACCGGGTCGCTTGCCAGCCCCTCGGGCATCATCTACCTGGACATTGCCAAGCTTGTAGACGCGATCCGCAAGTCGCCATTGGGAACCCAGGCCGGACTCGGCTCCGGCAGCGCCCTGTCGGCCAATGTGGGTCCGGTCAAGGCCGTGATCCTGACCGCGGCGAGCCAGGCCGACAGGGCGACCGAACGCTTCTTCGTGATCGTCCGCTAGCCCTGCTAGAATAATGACTGACGTGTCAGTCAGTAGCCGGACCGCCAGCGAGTCGCCCCTGACCGAACGGCAGTGGGTGCGCCGTGGGGAGCTGCTGGAGGCCGCCCGCCGGGTCTTCGAGCGTGATGGTTATCACGGCACCACCGTTAGTGCGGTCGTGCAGGCCGCCGGCCTTTCCCAGGGCGCGTTCTATCTCTATTTCGCCGACAAGAAGGGGGTGTTCGCGGCCCTGCAGGACGAGATGGCGACCTTGCTGCGCCGGCGCATCTACTGGGTCACTCGCGACGCGCTGGATGCCCGCCGGCGGCTCGAGGCCGGGCTGCGGGCCTACTTCGAGTTTTACGAAGAGTATCCGGCGTGGAACCGCCGGCTGACGATCGAGGGGCTGGGGATCGACGAGAGCTTCGAAGCCAGCCAAACCGAGCTGCACCAGACGCTCGCCACCGCCTTCGATCCGACGCTTCGCGAGCTGGGGGTGCGGGCAACCGCGGTGGCCGCCTTCGCGTTGCTGGGGATGGCGGCCCAGGTCGCCTACTGGCAGCACTTTCAGCGCCGAGACGAGCCACCGATGAGCGCCGCGGAGCTGGCCCGGGCCTGCGCCAGCCTGTTCCTCGACGGCGCCGCATCGATCTCAATCCCGCTACCACAAGAAGGAGGCACCGATGCCTGAAGCCAAAGAAGTTTTCGCCGAAATCGAGAATCGCATCAAGTCCCATCCCGAGAAGTCCGCCGGCCTGAATGCGACCTACCAGTTCGACCTGAGCGGCGAATCGTGGACCCTGAAGATCGCCAACGGCGCCCCCGAACTCATCCAGGGCCCGGCGCAGAGTCCGAACACGACGCTGATCGCGACAACGGATGACTGGATGAACATCGCGACCGGCAAGCTGAACCCCGTGACGGCCTTCATGCAGCAGAAGCTCAAGGTCAAGGGTGACATGGGGCTCGCCATGAAACTCCAGGGGCTGTTGCAGTAGTGACCGACGCGCGCTGGGTCGGGCGGAGCTACGAAACGGCGCCCTACCAGGTCACGGAGAAATCGATCCGGGACTACATGGCGGCCGTGGGCGACGAGCGGGACGGTGGCGACCTGATGGCGCCACCAACCTATGCCATGGTCTACGGCTTCGATGCCTTCTGGCAACTGTGGACCGACCAGGAGGTGGCGCTGGACGTCGCGCACCTGGTGCACGGCGAACAACGATTCAGTTTCCACCGGCCGGTCCGTCCGGGCGATCGCATCCGCACGACCGGGCGCCTGACCGCGATCAACACGCGCGGCGA
This sequence comes from Chloroflexota bacterium, assembly GCA_005881235.1. GTDB lineage: Bacteria > Chloroflexota > Dormibacteria > CF-121 > CF-121 > CF-13. Next base: position 2,553 of record VBEQ01000155.1, read on the forward strand.
CATGGAGCTGGTGACGTTCGAGCTCAGGGCCGTCGACGATCAGGACCAGCCGGTTTCTGATGGCACGGCGCTGTTCATCATCCGCAAGCCATGAAAACGATGAGCACATTAGATTTCGAGCACGTCAGCCCCGGGCAAGCGTTGCCGTCATTGAGCAAGCAGGTGACGGTCGAACAGATCCGGCAGTACGCGGAGGCCTCCGGCGATCGTAACCCGATCCACCTGGACGAGACGTTCGCGCGCTCCGCCGGGCTGCCAGGCGTGATCGCTCACGGGATGCTCACCATGGCCTTCGCCAACCAGATGGTGACCGACTGGCTGGGTGACCGTTCGATGCTCAAGCGCCTGCAGGGTCGCTTTGCCGGGATGGTCGTCCCGGGAGACGGCGTGACATGTTCGGGTACCGTCGCCTCGAAAGACGATGCGACACGACGCATCGTGATCAACCTCGTCGTCACCAATCAACGCGGAGAGAAAGTCTTTAACAAAGGTGTGGCGGAAGCCGAGTTTCCGTCCCAAAAGGAGTAGTACTGATGCCGCTTGACTTCACGTTGACTCCCGAGCAGGAGGACATCAAGGCGCTCGCCCACGAATTCGCCGAGAAGGAGATTCGGCCGGTGGCGGCGCACTATGACGAGACCGAGGAGTTTCCCTGGCCGGTGTTGAAGAAGGCCCACGAGGTGGGACTGACGCCGGTCGCCGTGATGCCCGAGGCCTACGGCGGCGGCGGCCTCGACATGATTTCCAACATGCTGATCGCCGAAGAGCTGCACTGGGGTTGCGCCGGCATCGCGGTGGCCATCACGGGCACCGGCCTGGCCGCTACGGCGATTCTCGCCATGGGCAACGAGGCGCAGAAGCAGAAGTGGATCCGCGAGTTCTGCAGCGCCAAGAGCCCGGTAGTGGGGGCCATGGGGCTGACCGAACCAAGCACCGGTTCTGACGCGATGGCGATCCAGACGACCGCCAAGAAAGTCGAGGGCGGCTACCTGCTCAACGGCGCCAAGCAATTCATCACCAATGGCGGTATCGCCGACCTCCACGTGATCTTTGCCAACGCGGACCCGAGCGCGGGGGCCGCCGGCATCGCGGGCTTCGTCGTCGAGAAGGGCAACAAGGGTCTCAGCATGGGTCGGAAAGAAAAGAAGCTCGGCGTGCGCGCCTCGCACACGGCGCAGGTCATCCTGCAAGACTGCTTCGTGCCAACGGAAAATCGCCTCGGCGGTGAACCAGGCGATCCGGACGCGGGGCCCGGGGCGCTCGGCGCCTTGCTGATGCTCGAGCATTCGCGGCCCTCGGTTGCAGCCGGCTCGATCGGCATCGCACGCGCCGCGTATGAGTTCGCACTCGATTACGCGCAGCAGCGCGTCGCCTTCGGCAAGCCGATCATCAAGCACGAGGGCATCGGCTTCAAGCTCGCCGAGATGGCGATCAACATCGACGCCGCGCGCCTGCTGACCTGGCGCGCGGGCTGGATGGCACAGAACAACATGCTCTTCAAGCGCGCCGAGGGCAGCATGGCCAAAGCCTTTTCCGCCGACATGGCGATGCAGGTCACGTTGGATGCCGTCCAGGTGCTCGGTGGCTACGGCTACATCCGCGAGTATCCGGTCGAGAAGTGGATGCGCGACGCGAAGATCTACCAGATCTGGGAAGGCACGTCCGAGATTCAGCGCCTGGTGATCTCGCGGGCGATCTCGGGCGAGCGCCGCCCGCTCACCCGCGAGCCGGCGAAGCCGCAGATCCGGAAGGCGAGTTAGTCATGATCGACCTGAAGGGGAAAGTCGCCCTGGTAACGGGCGGCTCGCGCGGCCTGGGCCGAGCCGACTGCCTGGCCCTGGCGCGCGCGGGCGCCGACGTCGTGGTCACGGACATCTTGATCGAAAGTGATCCCGAGCTCGAGAAGACGGCCGAAGCCTCACAGAGCGCCCTCTCGCAGGCGATGGCCTCTCAGAAAGCCGTCTATTCCGAGAAAACCTCCAGCGAGATTCGCGAGATGGGGCGGCGCTCGATCGCCGTGAAAATGGACGTCACCAACAGAGAGCAGGTCAAGGCCGTGGTCGACCAAGTGGTGAGCGAGTTCGGCAGCCTGGACATTCTCGTCAACAATGCCGGGACGCTCGACCACATGGCGGCCGTCGATAACCAGGTCGATGCGCTCTGGGACCGCGACCTGAAAGTCAACCTGACGGGCGCCTTCAATTGCTCGAAGGCGGTGTGGCCGCACATGAAGCAAAGGAACTGGGGCCGGATCATCATGATGTCGTCGATCGCGGGCGCGCTCGGCGGCTTTGGCCAGGCGAGCTACGCGACGACGAAAGCCGGGCTGGTCGGTCTCGCCAGGACGCTCGCCCTGGAGGGCGCGCGCTACAACATCACCTGCAACGCGATCGTCCCGGGCGTGATCGCGACCGAGGCCTTCAAGATGGGGCGCCCGGACATGAACGAGCGGATGGTCAAGCGCATCGCGATGCGCCGCCCGGGTGAACCTGAAGACATCGCCAATGCCATCACGTTCTTGTGCTCGCCGGCGGCCGGCTACATCACCGGCGTCGCGCTCCCCGTTACGGGTGGCATGGATCTCTTTACGTTCTGATGGCCCGCCTGCTGGACGTCTCCACGACGGACTTCGTGACGACGATTCGTATGAACCGGCCGCCGGTGAATGCTCTCGTACCCGAGCTGCAGGAAGAGTTGATTGAGGCATTGAACCAGGTCAAAGACGCCGACACCACCCGGGTCGTGTTGCTCACCAGTGCGATCGACCGCTATTTCATGGCGGGCGCGGATATCAAATCGATGGGTGGCGAGGGTGGGTTCGACCGCGAGAATCCCGCGACCCTGGAGCGGGTCGCGCAGATGTCCCGCCGGAGCCAGGCCGCGTTCACGGAAATCGAGCATTTCCCCAAACCATTGATCGCCGCCATCAACGGGCATGCCCTGGGCGGCGGCTGCGAGATGGCGCTCGCCTGCGACTACCGGTTGATGATCGATGATGGCCGCTCGACGATCGGCCAGACCGAAACCAGCCTGGGGCTGATCCCCGGTGCCGGTGGGACGCAGCGCCTACCCCGCCTCGTGGGGAGGACCCGCGCCACCGAGATGATCTTCGAGTCGATTCGACTCAAGGCGCCGGAGGCGGTCGCCATCGGACTCGTCAATGCAGCGCTGCCCGCCGACGGATTCCACGAAGCGGCATACGAGCGCGCCCGCCGGCTCGCCCAGGCGGCGCCGATCGCCCTGCGCCTGGCCAAGGCCGCGCTGCTGGCCGGCCTGGAGCGATCTCCGGGCAAGGGCTACGAGGTCGAAGCCGAGAACTTCGGCAAAGCCGCCATGACGGAGGACGCCATGGTCGGCATCATGTCCTTTGTCAGCAAGCAGAAACCAGACTTCAAAGGAAAGTAAAGAAACTCGGGCTGGACAGTAAGCGGATCGAGATCCGTGCGTTCTATTAGGCAGGAATCTCGAAACCAGGAGGGTTTCTTCATGCTTCGACCGGTCATGATTGTTGCGGCGGCGGCTGGTCTGCTCGCCGTCGGCGCCCTGTCCGCCGTGGCGGGCAACTCACACGGAAAAGCCGTCAGTACGCTCGCCACCAGCACGACGCTCAAGGGTGACGCCAAAGGCGATGCAATCAGCGCGCTCGCGAGCGCCAGAGGCGAGGCCAAGTCCGACGCTGCCAGGGTGGACGCCGCGGCCAAAGCAAACGACACGGACGCGGACGACACTGACGAAGCAACGAGCGATAGCGACGCGCACGGCGATGCGGTCAGCGCGGTCGCGAAGAGCGACGCCACCGCGGCGCATACGACGGGCAATAAGACCGTCAACCATGGCGGTGCCGTCAGCGCCGTCGCCCACGACAAGTAGCCGACTCCGTTCCAGAAGACGGCGGCCTTCAGCCGCCGTTTTCTTTATGAGCCCAACGGCGAGAACTGGCGGACGCGGTCGCGGATGGCATTGATGACCGCCTCCACACGGTCTGTATCCGGGCCGGATGCGCGCAAGATGAGCTCGCGCGTTTCCGTCTGCGGATAAGATCCCAGCGACACGTCCGGATATTCGCCTTCGAGGTCCCGCATGACGTCGTGGAACAGGCTCTCCGGCGCCAGGCGGTAGCGCAGCTCGCGGACGGCGTCACCGTGGCTGCCGGTGAGGTACCGGCTCTCGAGGTCTTCGTAGACCGAGCGAAGCTCGTGGGGTACGCCCGGTAGGGCAAACAGATATCGATCCCGACCCAGGTCGAAGGCCAGGCCGGGCGCCATGCCGGCGCCGTTACGCACCAGGGCCGCGCCTTCGGGCAGCATCGCCATCCGCCGGTTGCCGGCATTCAGCCCGGCGGTGCCGCGGCGCTCGGCCATCTTGTTGATAAACATCAGGTTCTGCATCTGTGCCCCGACCTCGCGCCGGTAGGCGAGTGGCTGGCCGAGCGCGCGGGCCAGGGCGACATAGGTCCGATCGTCGGGTGTCGGCCCGAGCCCGCCGCACACGAAGATTCGCGACAGCTCGGCACGCGCGACGTGATCATGGATCGCGCCGACGATGTCTGCATCGACATCTCCAACCGTCGTGATGACGCGTACAGGGTAGCCACACTGGAACAATCGGCCGGCGAGCCAGTTCGAGTTGGTGTCGACCGTGAATCCGCGTAGGATCTCGTGGCCGACGACGATGATGCTCGACTGCGGCACGCGCCCATAATGACAGGGAATGCCCAGATCCGCCTACGACCGCAGCAAGGGCGTTGAAAGAGTCACCTGGCGCGAGTTTCCCCTCGGAAAGGGCGTCGCGCTTTCAATCCTCGACGAAACGACAGCCGCCGGTCGCCAGGCGAGGGGCCAGGCGCTGCTGGACGTGCTCGATGAAGCCGCCGGGCTGCCACTCTGCAAGCTGACCGTGGCCGACCGTCCGCAGAGCCACCGTACCCGCGGTGGCAAATTGGAATTGAAGACGTACGGCTACTACCGGATCGCGTTGGAGTCGACGCCCCAGCGCGGATCGATCAGGATCTACAACCTGACGGCGATTCGGCAGCAGGTCCTCGCGCCCAAGGTCTTTCTCGAGACGTTGCTGCACGAGTGGGTGCATCATTACGATTTCACCGGCCTGCAGCTCGATCGGTCGCCGCATACGTCCGGATTCTTCGCCCGTATCCGCGACCTCGCCGAGACGCTGGGCGTGGGCTTCGTAGCGCCGCCCAAGCGCGAGATATCGTCGTCGGCGCCCCCGGACGATGTCACCGTCGCGACGGACCGCCTGCGACCCGGTGGCGTCCCGCCTCCGAAGTGGATCCGCGATCAAGTGCTCGCGCTCTTCGGCCACTCGGATCGTACCCAGGGGTAAAACCCGAACGCTACAATACGGCGGGCGTTCAACCGCCGCACAGACAGGAAGGGAGAGAAAGTAGCTCTGCTCGTCGCCACGCGCATCGGTGATTCCACGGCTGTCCTGGCCGTCGTGTGCCTGGCGGCACTGGTCGCGCTGGCGTACGGCGGGCTGCTGACCCGCTGGGTGCTGGCCGCCAACCCTGGGAACGAGACCATGGGACGGATCGCGCGCGCCATCCAGGAAGGCGCCGCCGCCTATCTGAATCGCCAGTACAGCGTGATCGCCGTGATTGGCATCCTGCTCGCGCTGGTGATCACGTTTGCCATCAACTGGGAGACCGGCGTCCTCTACATCGTTGGCGCCGCTTGCTCCGCGCTCGCCGGCTATGTGGGCATGAACGTCTCGGTGCGGGCCAACGTGCGGACGGCGCAGGCGGCCACTCGTGGACTGGATCAGGCGCTGCAGCTGGCGTTCCGAGGCGGGGCCGTCACCGGACTCTTCGTGGTCGGGCTCGGGTTGCTCGGCGTGGCGGTCTCGTACTGGGTCTTTCAGAAGCCCCAGTCCCTGGTCGGCCTGGCCTTCGGAGCCAGCCTCATCAGCGTCTTCGCCCGCCTGGGGGGCGGCATCTTTACTAAAGCCGCCGATGTTGGCGCCGACCTCGTCGGCAAAGTTGAAGCCGGAATCCCCGAAGACGATCCGCGGAATCCTGCCGTCATCGCCGACAACGTCGGCGACAACGTGGGGGATTGCGCCGGGATGGCGGCGGACCTGTTCGAGACCTATGCCGTGACGGCGATCGCCGCCATGCTCCTGGGCAGCCTCCTGTTCCCCGGAGAAATCCAGTACGTGCTCTTTCCATTGATCCTGGGGGCCGTCTCGATCATCGCCACGGTCATTGGCACGCTATTTGTCCGTCTCGGCCGAAGCACCTGGATCATGGGCGCCCTCTACCGCGGTCTCGGCGTCAGTGCCGTGCTGGCGCTGGCCGGCTTTCTCGTGGTGACGCTGCTGGCCGGCTTGAACATCAATCTGTTCTGGGCCGCCGTCGTCGGCGTCGTGGTGACGATCGCGTTGGTGGGGATCACCGAGTTCTTCACCAGCGCGGACTTTCCACCGGTCCGGCTGATCGCGCGCGCCTCGACGACCGGTGCCGCGACCAACATCATCGCCGGCCAGGCGATCGGCATGATCAGCACGGCCCTCCCGGTGCTCGTCATCGGCGTCGGCATCCTGGTGTCGTATTTTCTGAACCAGCAGCCGGGCGACGATGGCCTGTACGGCATCGCCATCGCCGCCATGTCGATGCTCTCGATGACGGGCATCATCGTCGCCATCGACGCCTACGGCCCTATCACGGATAATGCCGGCGGCATCGCCGAGATGGCGAACCTCCCCGAGTCGGTTCGAAATATCACCGATCCCCTCGATGCCGTTGGCAACACGACCAAGGCCGTCACCAAAGGCTACGCGATCGGCTCCGCCGGCCTCGCGGCGCTGGTGCTCTTCTCGTCATATACCGAGGAAGTCGGTCGGGGTGCGCATCTGCCATTCGATCTGACCGACCCCCTTGTGATCGTCGGGCTCTTTTTCGGCGGTATCCTGCCGTTCCTGTTCGGCTCGCTGAGCATGCTGGCGGTCGGCCGGGCCGCGGGCCAGGTCGTGGTCGAGGTGCGCCGGCAGTTCCGTGAGATCAAGGGCCTGATGGAAGGGACGGCGCAGCCCGAGTACGGCCGGGCGGTCGATCTCGTTACGCGGGCGGCCCAACGAGAGATGATCGTGCCAGGGTTGATCCCGGTGGTCGCGCCACTGCTGGTGGGCTTCACGCTGGGGCCGAAGACGCTCGGCGGCATGCTCATTGGGTCGATCGTGACCGGGATCTTCCTCGCGATCCAGATGACCTCCGGCGGCGGTGCCTGGGACAACGCCAAGAAGTACATCGAAGATGGGCATTTCGGTGGCAAGGGAACGGAGACGCATGCCGCCGCCGTCACCGGGGATACTGTGGGCGACCCGAATAAAGATACGGCCGGGCCGGCGATCAACCCCATGATCAAGGTCGTCAACATCATCGCCATCCTGATCGCCCCCATGGTGGCCGCCCACTCGCTGATTCACTAGTTGTCCGTCGCGGCGATTCTTGAATAGACTTGAGCCATGGACGAATACCTGCTCGAGATCAACGATCTGCGCCGCCGGATCGCGAAGCTGAAGTTCGAGCGCGCCTCGGTCGTCATCATCGAGGAGCTGGAAGCCCAGCTCCGGATCCTCAAGGCGATTTACGAGTCGGCGTCTTGGCTGTTCTCGGCCGGCGAGAAAGACCGCCGGCTGCCGGCCAGCTTTCGCGAGCGCCAGCTGGGGAGCTGGACGTTTGACAACGTCTATTTTTATGTCTATGAGCAGGCCGTCGCCATCGAGCCGGACGGCCACGACCTGGCGACCTTGATCTCGCACCACGACTACACGAGCCCACTGCTGAGCACGGTCGCCGCCAAATAAAAAGGGCCCCGAGCGTGGGGCCCCCAGGTCGAGCAGCCTAGTTAGTCAGTTTCGTGCGCGTGCCTGCCGTTAGCGTGAACATTGACCTGCGACGTGGTCGAATCGGTCGACTGGGTCGCATCCGCCGTTTCCGTCTCCGTGCTGTCAGTCTTCGTCTTCGCCGTCAGCCGCGCCTGGCACCACGTCCTGATGGTGCTGCTGCTCATCAGCTTGCCGTGCGAGTTCTTCGAAATCTTGGTCGCGCCCGCCGCCGGCTGAAGCACCACGTCCTGGTGCTGCGCGAAGAGCGAGACACACTTGCCAAGATTGTCGAATGTCGCCGGAATGGTGATGCTTGTCGTCGTGCCGTTCGTCGACTTGAGCGTCAACGTGCCGGCATTTGCGCCGAGCGAAACGTCCTTCAGATTTGACACCGGGATGCTGCCGTTATTGTTGGCGTTCGCGGCATATGCACCGGCGGCGCCCAGCGTGAGCGCTCCGGCGGCGAAACCGGCCGCGAGCTTGACCTTCGTCGTGAGTCGAAACATTCTTATCAGGTCCTCCTTAAATGAACTCGATGACCTGCTAGCTAATACGAGTTGAGTCGGCGAGTCCATATGAATTCGGCGGCCTTGTTACATCCGAATTGGTCGAGTATTACGGTTCGGTGACGGGCGGTCGCGCGGCCCCCGCGTATCCTGAAACGGACCTTGCGCCCCGAGATCGAGTCCGAGCTGGCCTCTGTACCGCAACTCCCTTCGCCCGCGGCGTCATGGCGTCAACGGCTTTTACTGCCGCTCGCCTTCACCGGCGGGCTGGCGAGCCTGGGCATCGAGTTTGCCGCCGCCCGCTTGCTGGCTCCATTCTTTGGACAGTCGCTGTTCATCTGGGGCACGCTGATCGGCCTGATCTTGATTTACCTGACGATCGGGTATTACGCCGGCGGCCGCCTGGCCGACCGCCGCCCGGACGCGAGGCTTCTGTTTCAGTTAGCCGGCGCCGCGGCGCTGCTGACGGCGGCCATCCCGATCGTGTCGCGACCGATTCTTTCTCTGGCCCAGACCGGCTTCGCGCAGGTGTCCGTCGGGCTGGTGCTTGGCTCACTGATTTCCGTCATCGTGCTGTTCGCCGCGCCGGTCATCCTGCTGGGCATGGTCTCGCCCTTCGTGATCCGGCTTCGCATCCGGGAGTTGGAAACGGCCGGCAACGCCGCGGGCGCCGTCTACGCCTTGTCGACGCTGGGCAGCATCCTGGGGACGTTTCTGCCGGTCTTCTGGCTGATCCCGACGTACGGGACACGTCCGACGATTTTCGTCCTGGCGTTTCTCCTGGGAGCGATCTCGACCGCCGGGCTCTACGAGCCGGGCCGTCGACGCCTCTATTTGTTAGTTCCGGTTGCGATCGTGGCGCTGGCGCTGCTGTCCGGAGGAGCGATCCGGGGCGCGGCCTACGGGGTCCGCGTCTATGAAACCGAGTCGGCCTACAACTACATTCAAGTCATTCACACGGGCAGCGAGACCCAGTTGCTGCTCGATGAAGGCTCGGCCGTGCACTCGATCTACGACCCGACGAGTTTGTATACCCACGGCTATTGGGACGATGCCCTGCTGGCGCCCTATTTCGGTTCGGGCCACGCTCCCGGCCGGGTCGCCCTGGTCGGCCTTGCCGGCGGCACGGTCGCGCGGCAGTTTACGGCGATCGACGGACCAATGCCCATTGACGGCGTCGAGATCGACCCGAAGATCGTTGACGTCGGCCGGCGCTACTTCGATATGACGGAGCCGAATCTGACTGTCACCGTCGCCGACGGCCGTTACTGGATGGCGACTCAGGCGGGACAGTACGACGTCATCCTGGTCGATGCCTACCGCCAGCCCTATATTCCGTTCTATTTGACGACGCGCGAGTTCTTCGAGAGCGCGAAGGCGCACCTGAAGCCGGACGGTGTGCTGGCGATCAATGTCGGCCGGACGCCGGCCGACAATCGCCTCGTCGACGCCCTCAGTGGCACCCTCAATGCCGTGTTCCCGAATGTCTTTGTCCTTGACTCCAATCGGCGCTTCACCAATAGCGTCATTTACGCGACCTCCAGCCCCGCGTCCGTCGATCAATTCGTCGCCCGCGCCGGCGCCGAAACCAACCCGAAACTCCAGCCGATCGCGGCCGAGGCGCTGCTGACCGGCGGCATCCGGCAGGTTCGCGCCAACGGCATCGTGTTCACGGACGACCTGGCGCCGGTTGAGCGCCTGATCGACGACATCATCCTCAGTTACATCCGGAGCTCGCGGTAGACTTGTCCTGATGGCTGTCACGCAACTCTCAAACGAGACCGTCCTCGAAGCGCTGTCCACCGTGCAGGATCCCGAGCTTCACCGCCCCATGATGGAGCTCAAGATGATCCAGGACGTGGCCGTCGTCGATGCCGCGACCATCGGCATGCGGGTGGTGCTGACGACGCCCGCGTGCCCGCTCAAGAACAAGATCCATGACGACATCGACGCGGCGCTGGCGACTCTGCCGGGCTCGCCGAAAGCGCAGATCAAGTGGGACGCGCAGGTGTCGCGCACCGGCGGCGTGCCGCAGAAGCAGCAGGTGCCGGGGGTCAAAAATATTCTCTCCGTGGGTGCCGGGAAGGGCGGGGTCGGCAAGTCGACCTGCGCCGTGAACATCGCGCTGGCCCTCTCACAGCTCGGCGCGCGCGTCGGGGTGCTCGATGCGGACGTCTACGGCCCCAACGTGCCGATTTTGCTGGGCGCCGAACACGAGAAGCCCTATGCCGAGAACGAGAAGATCATCCCCATCCAGCGCTACGGCCTGAAAATTATCTCGATCGCATTCTTCATCGAGCCCGACAAGCCGGCCATCTGGCGCGGGCCGATGCTCTCCGGTGCCGTCAGGCAGTTTCTCTTTGACGTCAACTGGGGGGAGCTCGACTATCTGGTCGTCGACCTGCCGCCCGGGACGGGCGACGTGCAGCTGACCATGTCGCAGAGCATCCCGATGACCGGCGCAGTCGTGGTTTCCACGCCTCAGGACGTCTCGACGGCCGACGTCGGCCGCGCGATCCAGATGTTCAACACCCTGAAAGTGCCGAATCTCGGACTGGTCGAGAACATGAGCTACTTCGTTTGTCCCCATTGTGGCCAACGGGACGATATCTTCGGCCACGGCGGCGCGAAAACGCTCGCCGAAAGAATGAATATCCCGTTTTTGGGCGAGATCCCCCTCGATCGGCGCATCCGCGAGGGTGGTGGTCCGGGCGTGCCTCTGATGGTCCACGAGCCGGACTCGCCCCTGGCCGCCGTCTATCGTGACGTGGCATCGCACCTCGCGGCCCAGGTCAGCATCCGCAACTTCAAGCAGGCAAGCGTCATTCCGTTACGCACCATCTAGTTATATAGTTCGTAGTCGTTGAGCCTTCGACGGCGCCTGGTTGCGGTCTGTGGTGAATCAGACCCCCAGACGTCACTCGCCGATCTGGCCTTCGAGTTGGGCCGCGGCATCGCCCAGCGAAATGCCGTCCTGGTCTGTGGCGGGCTCACCGGCGTCATGGAGCACGCGGCTCGCGGCGCCCGGGCCGCGGGCGGGTTGACGATCGGGCTCCTGCCAGGCGACGATCCCGACGATGCGAACGAACATATCGACGTCGCGATCGCGACCGGGCTGGGCCATGCCCGCAACGCGGTCCTCGCCCGCACGGCCGACGGCATGGTCGCCCTCGGTGGCGGTCTGGGCACGCTGTCCGAGATCGCCCTCGCGCTGCGCAACCGGCGGCCGACGATCGGCATCAAGACCTGGCGCTTCGACCGGCAGGATCGCACCGAGCCGGAGTTGCCGATTGCCGAAAACGCCACCGAGGCGCTGGACTGGCTCTTCGCCCGGATGGGCCGCTCGTCATGAGCGCGCCGCATCAGCTCGATGAACGCGCGCGATCCGGATTCCGGCAGGCGTTTGGTTATCCGCCGGGCGCCGTGGCGGTCGCGCCCGGACGCATCAATATCATCGGCGAGCACACCGACTATAACGAGGGCTTCGTCCTGCCGGCCGCCATCGACCGGCATATCGGCGTCGCGCTGCGGCTGCGGCGCGACGCTCGCATTGCCCTGCGTAGCGATCGGTACCAGGCGAGCGTCGAGTTCGATGCCTTGCCCACGCGCCGGCAGGGCAACTGGGCGGATTACGTCATTGGCGTTACCCGCGAGATCGATCAACGGTATGATCCCGGGCCGGGCTTCGATGCGTTCGTCGCATCCGACATTCCGGTTGGATCGGGACTGAGCTCATCCGGCGCCCTCGACGTTGCCAACGCTGTCGCCATGCTGGCCGCGCGCGGCATCGAGCTGCCCGCCGTGGAGACCGCGCGGCTCTGCCAGGCAGCCGAGAACGGCTTCGTCGGCGCGCACACCGGGATCATGGATCCTTTCACGGCATTGACGGCGCGAGGCGGTAATGCCATCCTGCTGGATTGCCGCTCGATGCGTGACGAGCATGTGCCGCTCCCCGATGGACGCTTCGCCTGGCTCCTCGCCGACAGCCGGGTGCGACATGAGCTGGCCCTAACGGCCTACAACGAACGGCGCCGCGAGTGTGAGGCGGCCGCCGCCGTGCTCGGCCTGCCGAGCCTGCGAGATGCCAGGGAGGCCGACCTGCCAAGAATCGCCAACCCGGTGGAGCGGCGCCGCGCCCAGCACGTCATCACGGAAAATTCCCGGGTCCTGCAGGCGGCCGACGCGCTTCGCCGGCGCTCGCCGCGAGGCCTCGGTCCGCTTCTCTATGCATCTCATGAGAGCCTGCGGCTCGATTTCGCGGTAAGCTGCCGGGAGCTTGACTGCCTCGTGGAGCTCGCCGCCGGGATGCCCCAGGTGATCGGTGCGCGAATGATGGGCGGCGGTTTCGGCGGCTGCGTGCTGGTGCTGGTCGAGGCGGGCGGCATCGATGACGTCGAGCAGCACCTCGCCGAAGGGTACGCCGACGAATTCCACAAGTCGCCTGAGTTCTATCGCGTCCGTTCCGTGGACGGTGTGATGCCCGAGAGGACGACCTGATGCCGCTGAATGATTGTCTGTCGTTGTTTCCGGCCCAGGCATTGAATCGCCAGGAGCTGAACGCGGGGTGGCGGATGGCTATCGCCACATTGGGGGAAGGGGAAGACCGAGGCTTTTCCAGGACGGACTTCGATGATGACCCCTGGGCGCCGGTGCAGGTGCCACGCCTGCACGGCGCAACCAGCGGCAGCGAGGCGATCTGGTACCGGGTGCGCTTCCCGCGGCCCCGGCACCGGCAGCGGACGCTGCTCCGCTTCGAGGGCGCCTTCCTGGTCGCGAACGTCTGGCTGAACGGCCGACTGCTGGGAAGCCACTACGGGTACTTCGCGCCGTTTAGCTTTGATATTTCTTCGTTCTTACTCGAAGAGAACGTCCTGGCCATTTGCATCGAGGCGCCGGTCGAAACCGACCTTGCGGCAAAGCGCCACCTGATGGGCTTGTTCAGCGACTCGGAAACGAAACCCTATCCGAGCCGCGAACAGGGCCGCCTGGGTGAACAGTACGTCTGGCATGTGCCGATGGGTTTGTGGCGGCCGGTGCTGCTCGAGCAGGTCGGCCACGTCGTCGCGGAATGGGTTCACTGCGAGCCCCGCGTCGAGCAGGGCGATCTCGCCCGGCTCGCGCTACGCATCCGGCTGCGCAACCTCGATGGCCGGATCATGACCGGGGAACTGGCGATACGGGTCGGCGGGCACAATTTCGAGATTCCCGCCCCCTTGGAGATGCGGCGCGCCTTTCGCCTCAATGGCCATGACGTCCAGGACGTGGTCGTCGAGCTCGCCTTGCCGGACCCCCAGCTCTGGTATCCGTGGGCGCAGGGCGAGCCGGCACGCTATCGCGCCGAGCTGGAAATCACCGCCGATGAGCGACGCAGCGCCAGCCTGCGGGAAACGTTCGGCATCCGCGATGTCGGCCTGCAAACGCGGGCTGAAGGCTGGACCTTTGCCGTCAACGGCCGGCCGATGTTCATGCGCGGCGCGAATTACTGTTCAGAATTTTTTCTCGATGCGACCGGCGACGAGCTATTGAAATCGGACCTGGAGCTGGCGCAGCAGGCCAACATGGACATGTTCCGCGTCAACGCCCACGTCGAGCCACCGGCGCTCTACGAGGCCGCCGACCAGGCCGGCCTCCTGATCTGGCAGGACATGCCCATAACGGGGTCATATGTCCATCGGGCGGACGCCCGGTCGGTCGCGTTCTTTCGCGAGGCCGTCATGTCGCAAGCCGAAGAGCTCGTGCACATGCTGTTCAACAAGCCCTCCGTGATTTGCTACGCCGTCCACGCCGACCCGCCCTGGAGCCGGTCGCTGGCCTGGCTGGGTGAGCGGCACACGGAGCAACTCAACCGGGACGTCGACGAAGAGGCAGCCGGACTCATGCGTACGCTGGATCCATCGCGACCGGTTCTGGCCGGTGCCGGTGACCAGGACCTGCACTGCGGCCAGGGCTGGTCGCAGGGACACTGGCGAGACCTGGCCGGCTTGAGCCCGGCGTTTGTCTCTGAAGTCGGCGCCCAGGCGCTGCCGAACGCGAATTCGCCGGTGTGGCGGAATCTGAACCGTGGCTGGCCGGTAGCCGATGACGACGAGAGCTGGCGCTATGCCGGTTACCAGCCTGCCGAATGGGCGCGCAGCGGCATTGGCCCGCCGTCGACGCACCCCAGCCGCGACGCCTGCGTGCGCGCCAGCCAGGAGTATCAGGCGCACCTATTGCGCTTCGCGATCGACCGTTTCCGGCGGCAGAAGTTCGCACATTGTGGCGGCGTGCTGGTTTCACAGTTCGTCGATAGCTTTCCGGCGATCTCGGCCGCGATCGTCGACCACGCGCGCCGGCCGAAACGGGCTTACCGGGCGGTGGCCGACGCCTTTGCGCCCTTGTTCTTGACGATCGATTTACCCGAAAACCAGGCAGCGGTCGACGGCCTGCTGCTGCGGCTGCCGCGCGGCCGGCTCCAGCACCTGCGCATCGTCTGCGTCAATGACGATCCCAGCCATCATGGCCGGGCGCGCCTGCGCTGGCGCATCGAGCGCGAGCGCGCGTACGAAACGTCGGCGTGGCGCGAGATCCGTGGCTGGTTCGCGAAGCGCCGCTTTCGCGGCCATGATTGGATCACGATCCCGGACCAGCTGGACCCCGCGGCGGTCATCGCGGAGCCCGCCGTCCGCCTGCATGCGGACGGCGTCTATCGGGTCACCGCCGAGCTGGAAGTCGCGGGTCAGCCCATCGCCCAGATGGAGCACCGTTTCCTCGTCGGCGATCCGCCGCGAAGTCAACGGCTCAGCGCAGCTCGGTCGGACCGGCTGGCTCAACAGGCTGCTGAGCCGCTGGTGGAAGCTCGACGCTAGCCGGCAAGGCGTTCAACCGGCAGATCTGCGCGTAGAGCCGCGCACTCGGGCGCGGCCGGCGCTCCTGAGTCACCGGATCGCACGCGATCAGCCCGAATTTCGCGACATAGCCCTCGGCCCACTCGAAATTGTCGAAGCAGGTCCAGTGAAAATAGCCGCGCACCGGTGAGCCGGCCTCGATGGCGCGCAGCATTGCGGCGACGTGTGACAACAAATATTCTCGGCGCATGTCGTCCTGGTGGTCCGCGATCCCATTTTCGGTCACGATGATTGGCAGCTTCTCGCGTTCCAGCCATCGCAGGGTCCGGTAGAGGCCCTGCGGGTAGAGTTCCCAATTGAGATCCGACCGCGGCGCATCAGCGGGGAGCATTCGCTCGCCGAAGAGTTCAGCGTGGTATCGATGATTGAATTTCACGAGCTCCCGCGTGTAGTAATTGAGGCCGATAAAATCCTGGCTCTGGCGCGGGCCACTGGCGCGACCGGCCAGGGTTAATGGGAAAACCAGCCGCCCCAGGCGCAGCGACTTCAGCATCGTCTCGTTAAAAACGCGATTAAACGCTGCGGCGACGGCGCGGTCCTGAGGCATGAACCGCCGCGCCGGGTCAAAGACTCTCAGGTGATGCGCCAGGCCGACTTGGATGTCCTGATGCCGGGACTTGATGCGCTCGTACGCCAGCCAATGCGCTCGTAAGATATTCACCAGGACGCGGGCGGCGGCGCCCAGGTTGCGCGTACCAGGGGGCCACTCGCCGCGCACATAGCCCTGGTAGGCGATCACGGTGGGCTCGTTGATCGTGATCCACAACGTTGTCAGGTCGCCCAGCTCGTCGGTCACGCGCTCCGCATAGCGGGCGAAATACTCGGCCGTCTGGGGGGTATCCCAGCCACCGGACTTCGCGATCCAGGTTGGATTCGTAAAGTGATGCAACGTGACCATGGGCTCCATGCCGCGGTCACGCAGGGCCTGCAAAACGTCCCGGTAATGCGCCAGCGCTGCCTTCGAGAACTCGCCGGGGGCCGGCTCGATCCGAGACCATTCCACGGACAGCCGATGCGCATTTTGATTTAACGATCGCAGGAGATCAAAGTCACTGGCGTATCGTCCGTATTGCTGGCAGGCCCGCTCCGACGTGTCGGCGTTTTTGATATGCCCGGGGACCTGCTCCCAGGCCCACCAGTCGTTGCCGCGGTTGCCGCCCTCGACCTGATGCGCCGCCGTGGCGGTGCCCCATAGAAAATTCTCCGGAAAGCGGCCCGCGATCATGTCTGCTGGGCGATGATCGCCAAAACGATGCCAAGAATAATCAGTGCGAGCGCCAGGACGATGACGGCGCCGATCGGCCCGATGACGGCAGCGACCGCGCGCTGGGTCGATATCGCGTAGTGATCTCGCGCCGCAATCACGAGCAGCGCGTTCTGCCACAGGAAGATCGCGACGGCCACGAAGCCGGCCAACTGGCCGAACGCTGCCTCGGCCTGGGTGGCTCCCTGGAGCTTGAGCAGGGCATCGACGAGCGCCACCGGGAGCGCGACCAGGCCGACGAGCGCGGCATACCCCACGAGTTTCGCCATACCGGCAAAGTCGCCGCGACCGCCGAGGGTCCGGGCAATCACGTGGATCAATCCCGCCGCCGCGACCCAGAGAATAAGACTGATCGCAATGCCGTAGACAGGCAGGAGGAATCGATGTCCGTAGACCCAACGCGCGTAGATGTCCGCCCCCTGCGCCGTCAGGGACGGCAGCGACCCGAGGCTCGGCGGCGGGCGAAAGGGCGCCAGCGCCGCCACTTCGGCGACGGCGGCGGGCAACGTGATTGATAACCCCAGGGCCGCCAGTCCAGCGGCGAGGCTGCGCCGTTGGTCGATCGTCCGAAGGGCAGTAAATGGGCGGCGGACCAGCCCGACCAGGTCCGCCAACAGGAACATCGCCGGGCATTGTAGCCGGAAGGCCCTTATAATCCCGCGAGGCCATGGCCTCGAACGGTATATCCCGGCCTGGCGACGCCACGGTCGCTGGGCTGGCGGATCGGACAACCGGCCTGGTCGGCTGGACGATCGCGTGGCGGGCCACCAGCGCGGTCGCGACGCTTGCGCTGGGTGCCTTCTTGATCCGACAACTGTCGCCCAGTGAATACGGACGCTACACATTCGTGCTCAGCGTCCTGGTCTATATCGCGTTGCTGGCGACGTTCGGCCAGGACCAGGGGCTACTGCGTTACCTACCCGAGGTCCTCGGTCGCGGCGATCGGGCCGGCGCGCGTGATCTGCTTCGCAAGAGCGCGATTGCCGTCTTCGCCGTCTGGGCGCTGACCAGCGTCACGGTTTTCGTCTTTCGGCCGCTGATCGACAGTCTCCTCCAGGCCCACGTTGCCGACCTGCTCGCCCTCGGGACCGTGTTGCTACTGGGCGGCATTGCCACCGGCGTTCTGTCGTTTGCCCTGGTGGCGATCTACGACATGCGCAGCCAGGCGATTGCGACGCCGATCGCCGGGGCACTGACGCTCGCCCTCGCCGTGATCTTTCTGCGCGGCGGCGCCGGATTGAACGGCGTCCTTGTCGCGGGCGCGATCGGCCAGTCGGCCCTGACCCTGGTCTATTTCTTGATCTTGATGCGGCGCATCGATCGCGCCGTCGGCGTCCCCGGCGACCGGATCGGCTGGCGCCGCCTGCTCCTCTACGCCAGCGGCTGGCTGCCGAGCTTACTGATCGCTTCGGCCGTCGGTCTGCAGTTTGAAAATATTTTTCTCTTACGCTTTGCCGGCTCGACGGCCGTCGCCTATTACGACACGGGATATAACATTCCACAGCGTCTCGTTTCGCTCATCCCCAGCTTGCTGACCGGCGCCTGGGTCGTCGGGACGCTGGAGGGCTGGCGTCGCGAGTCGGAGCGGATACGAACATCCGTCGCGGCTTTCTACAAGGGCATCTTCCTGGTCGCGTTTCCGTTGGCCTTTGCCGGAGGCGCGCTCCTCGGCCCGCTTATTCGTCTATACACAAATGGCCGTTACCCACCGTCAGAACGGATCGCGCCGCTGATGCTTTTATTTTTTATTGCCGCCCTCCTGGCGACACCCTGGGGACTCGTGGTCCGCGTTCGCGAACTGGCCTGGTTGAACGCCTTGATCACGATCGCCCAGCTGGGCTTTGCCGCGGTCGCCGACCTCTGGCTGATTCAAAGCTATGGTCTCAGTGGCGCCGTCGTCGCCGTCGGACTCACGACGGCGCTGACGCTCGTATTGACCTTCGTGGCCTGGCGCGCCTTTGACCGCAGGACGATCAATATTCCTTGGCGCTACGCCGGACGGTGCATGCTGGCCGCGTCGCCGTACTTGCTCTTGTTGCCGCTGGCGTTCACACGGTTGCCGGCCCGCCTCCTGGTCCTGGTCGCCGTTGCGGCTTCGGCCGTGACGACAGTCGCCTGGGGCTATCTCGTCAGACGGTTCGGCCTACTTGCCGAGGGTGAAGTGCCCTTACTGCACCAGAGCCGGCATGGGCCTGTCAGGCTCGCCTTGCGATACCTCGCGCCTAGCGGTAAATAACGGCCATGTTGTTGAAGTCGCGCCAGCTGGTTTCAAACGTCGCCTTGCTGACCCAGTATTGACTGCCAAACTGGTCATCGTTGACCCGGACACTGGTAGCTGAAACCCCGGTGAGGATCACCGAGTGCTCGGCCAATGAATATCGAACGCGCCGGCCGTCCCACGCGATCCAGGTGCGCACCGCGGGCCGCGACCATCGGGCTTCCATCCAGATCTGGACGGGGTGTCCCGCCGCCAACTCGGCATAGATCGTTCCCGGCGAGAATCCCTCTCCGCCATACGCATTGGGCACCCCGTGGGAGCGGGCGATGGAGAGAATCACGGGGTAATACACGCCGTAGCCGGTGAGGCTCGACTCACTGCCATTGACGTTTCCCACGAAGTTCGTGTACGGGTCCCCCCAGTGCAGGACGCCGTTGATCCACTGCGCGGGGCGAAGATCCGGGTTCTCGTACGCGAACAGCGAATCTTGAGAAAAATAGTGACCGTAATAGGCGAGCCCCATCTGCAGCGCCGCCGTTTCGCAATTCAGGTTGCGCGTCTGGCGATAGATGGGCACGGGGATCGTCGTGTAGCCAGGTGACGGCGCCCAGGCGGTACGTACCGGTGTCGGGGCCGGCGCCGGGGCCGGCGCCGGGGCCAGCGGTGGGACGTACTGCTCGTAGATCTCCGTCGGCGACGCCGGCGCCTCGAGATCGAGCCCGTGCCTGATGCGACTGATCGCGACCGGCAGCCCCGTCGATGGCAGCGTCTGCGCCGCCGGCGCCGCCGGTGCAACCGGTTGTCGCACCGGGCTCAGCATCAAGCTGCCGGCCATGGTGCTGCCCACGATCGTGACGGACGCAATTGTGCTGATCTTCATGCGAACTATTTCGTTCAACCTAACGGCGGTCCGTTGCGATGCCGATTTCGGGCCGGCTCTCGTGGTTGAGCCGTGACGCCGGCGTTTCGCTCGGGCCTCGCGGCGTTACTATCTGGAGACTTGCTGACAGGCAAAGTCGCCATTGTTACGGGCGCGGGTCGCGGCATCGGGGAAGGGATCGCCCGCAAGCTCGCCCAGGAAGGCGCCGTCGTCGTCTGCGCCGATATAAATCTCTCCGACGCATCGAATGTGGCCTCGAGCCTGAGTCCTGCCGGCCTCGGCGTCAGACTGGACGTCACGACGGCATCCGAGTGCGACGCCGTCGTGATGAACACGCACGAGCGCTATGGCCGCTTGGATATTCTCGTCAACAACGCCGGGATCAATCGCGACGCGATGCTGCACAAGATGACCGACGAGCAGTGGCATCAAGTCATCGCCGTGGATTTATCGGGCGTGTTCTTCATGACCCGCGCGGCCAGCCGCATCATGCGTGCCGCCGGTTCCGGCCGGATCGTGAATATTTCATCGGCAAGTTGGATGGGCAATATCGGCCAGGCGAATTACGCCGCCGCGAAGGCCGGCGTCGTCGGCCTCAGCCGAACGGCAAGTAAAGAACTCGCGCGCTCCCAGGTGACGGTCAACGCGATCTGCCCCGGCTTTATTGACACGGTTATGACCCGCGGCATTCCCGACGCGATCCGCGAACAGCAAGTCGCCGTCGCGGCCGTCGTCGCCTTTCTCGCCTCCGACGAGGCCGGTTACGTTACCGGCGAAGTGATCAACGTCGGCGGCGGCTACGTGCTTTGAGCCGCCGCAGTCTGCTTTGAGAATAACGTCCGTTCAGGAGGCCGTCGCCGCGATTCCCGACGGGGCAACTTTGGCTGTTGACGGGTTTACGCTGATGGGCGTCGCCGAGGCCCTTTATGAAGCTATCGAGCAATCGTTCCGCGAGACCGGCCATCCGCGGGATCTCATCATCGTGCATGCCGCCGGCCAGAGCAATCGCAAGATCGGCTTCGAGCATTTCGCGGTCGAGGGCCTGGCGAAGCGCATCGTCGGCTCGCACTGGGGCCTGATGCCCCGGATGTCAGCGTTCCTGGGTCAGGGCGGGGCGCAAGCCGTCTGCCTGCCGCAGGGCCAAATCGCGACGTTATACCGATCCATTGCCGCGGGCCGTCCCGGCAACCTGACGCGGATTGGGCTCGGGACCTTCGTTGATCCGCGGATCGAAGGTGGCAAGGTCAACGACCCCGCCCGTGAGCACGCGCCGGACTATGTCGCCATCCAGCGCATTGACGATCAAGACTTCATGTTCTATCGCCGCTTCGCGATTGACGTCGGCATCTTCCGCGCCAGCCAGGTCGACCAGGACGGAAACTGTTCACTGGACGAAGAGGCGGTTACCCTCGACGCGCTGGCGATCGCCCAGGCGGCGCATAACGCCGGTGGCCTCGTCATTTGCCAGGCCAAGAAGCTCGTCGCTCGAGGTGCCATCGCGCCCAGGCAGGTCGCCGTCCCGGGCAGCCTGGTCGATCTCGTCGTCCAGGCGCCCGAGCCCGAACGCCAGCACCGGCAATCAGACGGCGTGTATTTTGATAAGAAATTTATCTCCGCGTCCTCGGGCGCCGAGTTGCCGCGCGCTGAGTTTTCGAACCGGCTGGCGATCGGCCGCCGGGCCATTAGATATTTGCACCACGGCGATATCGTGAACATCGGCACCGGCATTCCAGGCGATAGCGTCGGCCCGGCCCTGGCTGAGGCGGGGTTGTCCGACGCGATCACGCTCACCGTCGAATCAGGCGTCTACGGCGGGGTGCCCGCCGGCGGCGTCGACTTTGGGATCACAGCGCATCCCACGGCGATCATCCCGCACGCCAGTCAGTTTGATTTCTACAACGGCGGCGGCCTCGACGCCACGTTCATGGGGGCCGGCGAGGTCGATCGCACCGGCAACGTGAACGTGTCGCGTCTGGGCGGCCGCGTGATCGGCGCCGGCGGCTTTATCGATATCACCCAGAGCGCGCGACTCGTGTGCTTCTGTTTTTCGCTCGACGGCACCCGCCAAAAGTTCGTCAACGAGGTCGAGCACCTGACGTTCAGCGCAGAGCAAGCGCGCAGGAACAATCAGGACGTTCTCTACGTGACCGAGCGTGCTGTGTTTCGACTCGACTCCGGCGGCCTCGTCCTGATCGAGATTGCGCCTGGCCTCGAGATCAAGAAGGTCCTGGACCAGATCCCTTTTCGAGTTTCTGTCCAGGAGCCGGTGGCGCGAATGCCCGAAGATATTTTTCGGCCGACGGTTGCGCCATTCGACCTACCGGCGCAGCCGTCAGCGAAAATCAAGGCGTCCACGGGCCGTTAGCTCAGGTGGTTAGAGCGGCCGGCTCATAACCGGTTGGTCGAAGGTTCGAGTCCTTCACGGCCCACGTTACATAACGCAAACCGAAGTCGCGGGATCTCGGGCGTGTTTTAGCTGCGACGACCCGAGGTCGCGTCGCGCATGACATGTTCGGGGTCGAGAGTCGACCTTACGTA
>VBEQ01000186.1 GCA_005881235.1 Chloroflexota bacterium
CTTCGCCACACGATGGGTGGCCGTTGTCGGCAGCGAATCGCGAAAGTGAATGCGGCTCGGCACCTTGTAGGCGGCGAGCCGAGTCGCCGCCCAGGCCTTTAGTGCGGCCTCGTCTGACGCTGCGCCATTCCGAAGAACCACGACCGCAACCACCTCGTCCTCCTGTAAACCGGCCGGCACGCCGAAGACCGCGGCGGCGCGAACCGTCGGATGCGCCAGCAGCGCGTCCTCGACTTCGGCCGGCGCAATGTTCTCGCCGCGCCGCCGGATCATCTCCTTGAGCCGCCCGGTCAGGAAGACATCGCCCTCCTGGTCGCGGTAGCCGGCATCGCCGGTGTGCAGCCAGCCATCTTTGATGGTGGCCGCCGTGACCTCGGGCGCGTTCCAGTACCCGGGGGTCGTCACCGGATTGCGGAAGCAAAGCTCGCCAGCCTCGCCGGCCTCGACATCGCCACCATTGGGATCGACGATGCGCAGCTCGTTCTCGAAGGCTCGCGACGCTGGCTGCCGGGGACGCCCGATGCTACCTGCCTTCACGCGCGAGGTCTGACTCTCGGCACACCCGAACGGGTTTTCACTCATCCCGTATCCGGTCAGCATGCGAACGTGGAAGCGCGCCTCGAGCTGATCGCGTTGCGCCGGCGGCGGTCCGGGCGCGGCGTAGATCGTGCGAAGCGATGATTCGACCCAGCTGTTCTCCGGCTGTGCCGCCAGGAACTCCAGCATGGCGCCGACCACGTTGACCGACGTCACCTCGAGTGCGCGCGCCTCGTGCCAGAAAGTCGAGGCGTGGAACTTCGGCGTCAGGGCCATGGAGAACCCGTGCGCCAGCGCGCTCATCAGCGAGTACGCCTGGGCGTTGATGTGAAACAGCGGCAGGCAGGCCCAGAGCCGCTGAGCGCCCTCGAGCCCGATCCATCCCGGAAACGATGCCCCGGTTTCCGTATAGGCGGCATGTCTGACCATCACACCCTTGGGACGGCTGGTCGTTCCGGAGGTGTAGACGATGGCCGCCGTCTCCAATGGTTGCGCGGCGAAGGCCGGCGTCTCGGACTCATCGACCCTCGCATCCAGCGCATCCAGTTCCCCGTCGAGGAGCGTGATAGTTGGCTGGAGATCGCCCCGCACGTAGTCGACCTCGGCCCTGGTGAGCTCGGGGTTGACCGCCGCCGGAACCCCACCAGCGACGGTGAGTTGCGGGCCGCGATCAATACGCGGTCGCCGGGTTTGAGACCGCGACGGCGCAGCCCCTCGGCCGCCGCGCGAGTCGACCGCGCCAACTCGCGGAATGATTCGGAGCCGTCCACGGTGACGATAGCGGGCGCGTCGCCGAAGCGCTGCTCGGCCGAGGCAAGGAGCTCCGGAACCGTGGCGAAGCTCAAGCGCCTTCCGAGCCCAGCACCTCCTGGGCGACCTTGAACGCCGTGTGCGCGGCGGGGATGCCGCAATAAACCGCCGTTTGCAACAAGACCTCTCGTAACTCCGCGACCGTCACCCCGTTGCGCAACGCGCCGCGCAGGTGGAGCGCAAGCTGGTCGGGCCGATTGAGCGCCACGGTCATGGCGACGGTGATGCAACTCCGGGTTTTCCGGTCGAGTCCCGGGCGCGCCCAGATTTCGCCCCACGCGTAGCGCGTGATCAGGTCCTGGAATTCTTTCGTGAGCGACGTCGCCGTCGACTCTGTCCGGTCGACATAGTCATCCCCAAGCACCTCACGACGGATCTTCGTGCCCCGCTCACGCCGCTCGTCGTCGTTCATGCCGCTCCTTTCTTCCCACGATACGCGGCGAGTGCGCGATCGATCAGCCGCTCCGCGACCCCGAGGTAACCGGACGGCTCGAGCGCGGCGGCCAGCTCCTCGGGCTTGAGGTGGGTCGTGATCGTCTGGTCCTCGCGCACGACGTCCTTGAATGGCCGGCCGGTCGACGTCGCGGTTGAGACTGCCGTGTCGACCAATGCCCGTGCCATGACCGGATCGACGCGCTCACCGAGCATCATCACCACGTGCTCCGCCATGATGCTGCCTCCAGACAGGTCGAGGTTGCGTCGCATCCGCTCCGCGTCGACTTGAAGTCCCGCCAGGAGCGACGCCAGCCGGAAAACCGCGCCGCCGGCAAGCCGCAGCGTCTCCGCGAATGCCGGCCATTCCGCCTGCCAGCCGCCAGCCGCCCTCTCGTGTTCCTGGACCATCGCCCCGAGCAGGACGGCGACCTGCGCGTTGATGCCTCGCACGGCGGCGAGGATCTCGATCGCATCGACCGGGTTGTGCTTCTGTGGCAGTGCCGACGACGAACCGCGTCCCGCGACGCTGCTCTCGGAGACCTCGCCGACCTCGGTCTGCGCGAGGAGGACGACGTCCAATGCAACCTTCCCCGCGACGCCCGCCGCGATCCCAAGCGCCGTCGCCACCTCGACGACCCGTCCCCGCGCCGTATGCCAGGGTAGGGTCGGTTCCGACAGCGTGAGCTCGGCCGCCAGCTCGCGCGCGACATCGAGTCCCCGGGCTGACAGGGCCGCCATCGTGCCGGCCGCTCCACCGAGCTGCACCGCGAGCCGGGTCTGCGCAACCCGGGTGACGTCCGATCGCGCCTCGACGATCGCGACGAGCCAGCCGGCGGCCTTGAGCCCGAAGGTGGTGGGAAGCGCCTGCTGCAGCAGCGTGCGGGCGGCCATGAGCGTCACCCGATGCCGATCGGCGAGCGTGGCTGCCGCGGCAGCGGCGCGCTCCAGGTCCGCGAGGACGAGGTCGAGACCGCGCCGCGCGATCAGCATCATCGCCGTATCCAGGATGTCCTGGCTGGTGGCGCCGTGGTGCACGTAAGGGGCGGCATCCCTGGGGACCGCGGCGCGCAAGGCATTGACCAGGGGAATCACCGGATTGGCACTGCGGACGGCAGCCCGCCCGAGCTGCGCAACGTCGAACGCGTCAACGCGGCACTGACCGGCAATGCCGTCGGCCGCCGTCGGCGGGATGATGCCGATCCGTGCCTCCGCCCGCGCCAGCGCCGCTTCGACGTCGAGCATCGCCTGCACCCAGGCGCGGTCGGACACGGTGGCCAGCATTACATCGGTGCTGAGGCTTGGCCCGAAGAGCGCGTCAGATGGCAAAGAAGACGGTCTCCCGTTCGCCCTGCAGCCTGACGTCGAAGTGCAGCACGCCATCGCAATGCTTCGCGATGAGGGTCTCCCGGCGTGCCGGCTCGACGAGGTTCAGAACCGGATCGGCGGCGTTGGCCTCCGTCTCGTCAGGAAAATACATCCGCGTCACCAGGTGACGGAGCAAGCCTCGGGCAAAGACCGTAACGTTGAAGTGAGGCGCTTGCACGCGTCCATCCGGCGCGGGCACAGCGCCTGGCTTGACCGTCGTGAAGCTGAAGGCGCCTTCAGAATCCGTGCGAGCGCGTCCGAATCCCGTGCCGGGCTGCCAGATTTCCAGGAGGGCGTCGGGAACCGGTTCGCCCTTGCCGTCGAGGACCTGGCCCTCGATTCGCATCACACCGGCTGATCCCGGCGGCGCGAGCTGCTCACCCTTCTCGAAGGGAAGGCCGACGCCGAAAAACGGGCCGACCGTTTGCGACGGCGTCAACGGTCCGCTCATTGCTCATCCTCGAATGGAGTGGCGGCGCGGCCGCGCAGCACGATGTCCCATCGATAGGCGAGCGCCCACTCCGGAACGGTCGTCTCGGGATCGAATTGCGACACGAGGCGGTCGCGGCCGGCCTGATCCGGGATCGATTGCAGGATCGGATCGCGCGGCATCAGCGGGTCGCCCGGGAAGTACATCTGGGTCACGAGCCGGCTGCGAAACTCGCTGCCGAAGAGCGAGAAATGGATGTGCGCCGGTCGCCACGCGTTGCGGTGGTTCTTCCAGGGATACGCGCCGGGTTTGATGGTGATGAAGCGATAGCGGCCTTCAGCGTCCGTCAAGCACCGCCCCGCCCCCGTGAAGTTGGGGTCGAGCGGCGCCGGATGCTGGTCATCCTGGTCGAGGTAGCGGCCGGCGGCATTCGCCTGCCAGACCTCCACGATCGTCTTCCGTAGCGGTCGCCCATCGCTGTCGAGCACCCGGCCGGTGACGATGATCCGCTCGCCGATGGGTTCGCCGGCGTGCTGGCGGGTGAGGTCATGATCGAGGTCAGCGACGGTCCGCGGAAAGAGGGGCGCGGGGAAATCGTTGAACCCCTCGGGAAGGTTGATCAACGGCTTGGCGGGTGCGCGCAACCGCGTGCCGACGTAATCGGGGTAGAGGTACGGCGGTTCCAACTCGCTCACTTTCCCCTCCCCCGCTCGCGGGGGAGGGCAGGGTGGGGGTGCAACCAGTAGCCGACGGGAAATACCTGGATATGAAAGCGGCTGCCGATCAGGCCCCAGATTCCCTTGGGCA
This sequence comes from Chloroflexota bacterium, assembly GCA_005881235.1. Classification (GTDB taxonomy): domain Bacteria; phylum Chloroflexota; class Dormibacteria; order CF-121; family CF-121; genus CF-13. The sequence continues at coordinate 4,385 of VBEQ01000186.1, forward strand.
AGAACATGGCGACGGCGACCGCCAGCGACCCCAGGAGGATCAGATACCAGGCACCCGACTGGGCCAGCGTTTGCTGGATGACCGTGAAGATGGCGGTACCGACGATCGGCCCCTCGATGCTGCCCACGCCACCGATCAGCGCCACGAAGATCATCTTCGCCGACCACCCTACGCTGAAGATCGCACTGGCGAGGACGTTGAGCTGGCTGATGATCAGCAGCGCCCCGCCGGCGCCGCACCCGGCGGCGGACACGACGTACACAACCCGCTTCGCCCAGGTAACGCGCACGCCAGCACTGCGCGCGGCCACCTCATTGTCCCGGATCGCGGTCAGGTCCAGACCCATCCGGCTGGAGAGCAGCAGGTAGGTGGCGAGCAGTGCGGCCGCGGCGACGGCGAGCGCGCTCCAGTAGGTCAACGCCTGACGGAAGACCGGGTCGATCAATGCGAGACCGGGAAGGCTGGTTCCGGTTCCGCCGCCCAGCGAGCGAAAGCGGATCAGCACGAGGAAGAAGACCTCGGCAACCACCCAGGTGCCGATCGCGAAGTACTCCGCTCGCAGGCGGAAGACGAGAAAGGACACCGGCACCGCGATCGCGCCCGCGACGACAACCGCAAAGGGAATCGCCAGGTACGGGTTGATGCCGTTCTGGGCCAGTAGCAGCACGGTGTACGCGCCAACCCCGATGTAGGCCTGCTGCCCCACCGAGATCAGTCCGCAGTAGCCGGCAAGCAGATTCCACATGCTGGCGAGCACCAGCAGGATGAAGGCGTTGACGAGGAGATCGGTGACGTCCGCGTAGACGACGTAGGGAAGCGTCGCGAGCAGCACCACCACCACTGCCGCGCCGATCAGTCCCCAGAGCGCCGATCGGCGGGAGCGCGTGACCCGAACGGCCATGTCCACTTCGTCAGGGTCGCGGGATTTCCCGCGTGTCATACGGCCAGCCGGGCGCGGATCAGACCTTGCGGTCGAAGCGCCAGCACCGCGAGGAAGACCAGATGGCCGGCGAGCACGCCACCGCTGGGATCGATCCGTGCGCCAACCGCCTGCGCGACGCCCAGGATGATGCCGCCGACGAGCGTCCCCCAGAGAGAACCGACGCCGCCGATGATGACCGCTTCGAAAGCGAAGATCAGGCGCGACGGGCCGGCACTTGGATCGAAGGACGACGAGCTTCCCAGCGCCAGGCCGGCGAGCGCGACCGTCGCGAAGGCGATCGCGGCGGCGATGCCGAACACATGGCGGGTGTTGACGCCGGCGATCGCCGAGGCCTCCTGGTCGTCGGCCGACGCTCGGATCGATCGGCCCATCGCGGTGCGCGAGAGAAAGAGCTGCAGGCCGACGAGAACGACGACCGCCGTCACGAAGATCAAGAGGGGCACGTAACCGATGGATAGCTCGGGCGAAACGCGCAGCGAGGCCGAGATGAGGCTGCCGAGATCGAACGAATGGCTGTCGGCGGATGCCGCCACCAGCAACGCGTTCTGGATGACGACCGAGAGTCCGAAGGTGACGA
>VBEQ01000187.1 GCA_005881235.1 Chloroflexota bacterium
GAGTAGCGGCTTGGTCGCAATCTCGCCACGCCCAACGGTGGGAAGGAATCCCCACGTTGCTCTCTGCGTGGACCTCCTGCGCGGCGGCCTCAGCCTCTTCGCCCTCCTCAACGCCGCCGGCTGGGCCGCGCTGGCGGCGGCCTGGAAGTTCCGTCCCGAGTGGGCGGAGCGGCTGCCGCTGCAGCTCGGCACTCACGAGCGCTACCTGAAGGCGGCTCCCGTCTGGGCCCGACTTGCGACTTCGCTCACCGGCTTCTGGGCGCTGGCGGCGGCGCTCTACGTTACCGCCGGTCACAACACGGCGCCCATCATCGTCATCGCTCTCTTCACGGCCGCCGCGGCCTGCCTGATCGTCGCCATCGCCGCGGCCGGGGCGGTCTTTAGCGCCGTTCGGCCGGATCCACTACCGGTCTCGCTGGAGGGCGGCGAGCAGCCGCTCTAACCGCCCAGCGGCGTCGTTCAAGTCGCGGGTAATGGCGGCGAGTTCCGTGGTCGCCCCGGCATTGAGCGCACCGGATTGGGCCAACTGCGACAGGCGATAGCCGGCGCCCATCACCGTGTTTTTCAGCCGTCGCAGCTGCTCCTCGGTCGGGGAAAGCTCAGACACGGGTGTTGAGCGCCAGCGCCACCAGGGAGGCCAGCGCGGCGTTGCGCTCGAGGAGGGCAACGTTGGCGCGAATGACCCGATCGCCCAAGCGGGCCTGCAACCGGCTCAGCTCAGCCGGGGTTCGGTCGGGTCCGCGGGCTGTCGTCGCGTCGTCTCCGGCCAGCTCCGCGCGAGGGATGGCGAGTTCGCCCGGCAGTGGCTGGCTCACGACGACGCCCGCGCCGCCGAGGTCCCAGTGTCGAGAGAGTATCGATGCCAGGTCGTCCACCGTCTCGGCCCGGGCTGGTAGCCGCAGGCCGGCCGAGGTGGCGAGGAAACCCGCCAGCAGTGACGAGCGCCAGCCGATCACGGGCACGCCGAGCGTTTCCAGCCGTTCCAGCGTTGCGCCCGCGTCGAGGGTCGACTTCGGCCCGGCGCAGACGACGCACACCGGCTGCCGGCCAAGCTCGGTCAGGTCCGACGAAACATCCTGACCGTCGCCCGGGTGAACCCCGCCAATGCCGCCGGTGCTCACGACCCGGATCCCCGCCCGCGTAGCGGCCACCATGGTCGCGGCAACAGTCGTTCCGCCAAACCCTGGGCTCACCGTGCCGGCGGCCAGGTTCCAGGGCGAGACCTTGACGGCATCCGTGCGGCCGGCGAGCGCGGCGCATTCGTCGATGGTGAGGCCGACCCGCAGTTGACCCTCGAAGACCCCGACCACCGCCGGCGTCACGTTCGCTTTCATGCAGGCAGCCCATTGTTGCCGCACCGCGTCCATGGCGGCCGCCTTGGGCAGGCCATGGGTGATCACGGCGGATTCGAGGGCGACCACGGCGGCGCCTGAGGCGACGGCATCACGAACCGCCGGCGCAATCGTCAGGCTGGTCACGCTAGGCATGTTACGTGGGTATATTCAGCAGGACGCTGCGGGCGTAGCCGAATTGGTACAGGCGCACGGCTTAGGACCGTGTGGCGCAAGCCATGGGGGTTCGAGTCCCTTCGCCCGCATTCATCAAATCGTCCTATCGGCGACTGAGGGGGGCGTCGATCCGGTCGGTGGGAATAGGGTCGAGGGGCTGGAGGCGACTCCCATCCCAGTGATAACGAACGATGGCGCCTCCTCCGGTCGGACAGCACATGGGATCGCTGGGACGGTAAAGCACGTATAGCAAAGCCACGGTGTTGTCGTTCCGCCAGGTGGCACTGATGTGGGCGCTCGGACCCGAGGTGTCGGTACCAAGATAGGTCGAATCAGCAAAGAAGAACGCCAACTGGTTGGTGGAGCTCGCCCCGCGAGCGGCGCAGACGAGTACATGCAGATGTGGAGCGAATCCGTCGTAGAGCGACGTGCCGCAATCGGCATAGCCCTTGCTGGTGGCGACGGCGATCGCATCAGCGGTCTGGGTCGCCTCAGTTGACACACCTGGGGGGCCTTGGGAAGCCCCCAGACCGGTCGTCGCGGTGGCCGACGCAGGACTGACATTTGCTTTGCTCGTGCTGCAGCCCACCAGGAGAAGGGTGAGGATCGATGCACCGAGCACCCAAGCGGTCAACCACGTACGGTCGGTGTGCATGGCTGGGTAACGGAACGGGCGTGAGATTGGCTACGGGCCCGGTAGATCGCCGATCACGCGATGCCACCCGTCCGTTTAGCCGTTGGTAATCCGCAGGCGAACTGGTAGCGTAGGTCACGGTGGCAGCGGTCAAGGTGGATACCGAGCGCAAACCTGGCTCGCAGGTCGTGCTGTCGGTCGAAGTCGACGCCGAGCAAGTGTCGAAGTCGATCGACCAAGCCTACGGTCGGCTGGCGCCGCGGGTGCGGATCGCGGGCTTTCGTCCCGGTAAGGCGCCCCGACCGATGGTCGAGCGGGAGATCGGCTGGCCGGCGCTGCGCCAGGAGGCCCTTGACTTGATCCTGCCAACTGCCTACAACTCGGCGCTCGACGAAGCCGCCCTCGACCCGATCGATGTGCCGCGCGTCGAAGTTCAGCAGTTCGAGCGCGGCCAGCCGATGCGCTTTACCGCCACGGTCTCGATCAAGCCCGAGATCACGCTCAAGGACTATAAGGACATCAGCGTTCCGCGCCCACATAGCGAGATCGGCGAGAAAGAGGTCGACGAGGCCCTCGAGCGGTTGCGCTTGCGTTTCGCCGAACTGCATGCCGCCGAGCGGCCGGTGCAGGCGGGCGATTTTCTGACGGTGGACACGCATATCGTCAAATCCGGCGCCGTGTTGATCGGCGAAAGCGAGACCGACGCGCAGCTGGAGGTCGATAAGGAGCGCCTGATCACGGGCCTGGCCGAAGGGCTGATCGGGCAGGCAGTTGGCGAGACGCGCGACATCGCCTTGACGCTTCCGGCGGACTATCCCAAGAAGGACCTGGCCGGCCAGAACGTCGTGTTTCGCATCACCGTGAAGTCGATCAAGGAACGCCGCCTGCCGCCGCTGGATGACGAGCTGGCCAAGCAGGTCGGACGCGGCCAGACGTTCGAGGAGCTCCGGCAGGAGGTCCACGACGAGCTCCAGGAGGCCGCGCATCAGGCCGACGAGCAGCGTTTCGAGAACGATGTGCTCAAGGCGTTGGATGAGCGCATGGAGGTGGAAGTTCCGGAGGCGCTCATCGAACGCGAGGTCTCACGCCGCATCCGGGAGCTGGAGACGCGCCTGCAGGAGCAGGGCGTGAAGATGGACCGCTATCTCCAGTACACCAACACCTCCCTCGACGTGCTCAAGGCGGAACAGCGCCCCCAGGCGGTGCAGAAGGTCCGGCTCGAGCTGGCCCTGGAGACGGTCGCCGAGCGCGAAGGGGTGACAGTCTCCGATGTCGAGGTGGATGAGGCGGTCAACAACGCGCTCGCCGAGGAGGATCATGCGGGTCATCGTCACGGAGACTTGCGCACGGCCGACCCGGTGCGAGCCTACTTCCGGCACCAGCTTTTGATGCGAAAGACCATTGACTATTTGAGTAGTGTGGCGGCGCCAGAATCTTCGGCTACAATTGAGCCGCCCTCGGAAGCGAAAGAGCTGGAGAGTGCGGGGAAGGCGGCGTCGGGGGGAGAGCGGCGGGCGCGGCAGAAGAAAGGACGCTGACCTGATGCGTATTCAAAAGTGAGTACGCGGAAGACTGGATTGTAAGAATTGAACCCTATAATGACGACAGGAGAGCCAGCCATGAATTTCGAACGGCTCAGCCGGCGTCCCGAGGCCCTCATCCCCATGGTCATTGAGACCACTAACCGTGGTGAGCGTGCTTTCGATATCTACTCCCGGCTCCTCAAGGACCGCATCATCTTTATTGGCACCCCCATCGACGACCAGGTAGCCAACGTCGTCATGGCGCAGCTGCTCTTCCTCGCCTCCGAGGACCCGGACAAGGACATCAACATCTACATCAACAGCCCGGGCGGCGTCGTCACCGCGGGGCTGGCGATCTACGACACGATGCGGTACGTCAGTCCGCGGGTCTCCACCGTCTGCATGGGCCTGGCCGCCAGCATGGCGACCGTCCTCCTGGCGGGCGGTACCAAGGGGATGCGCTTCGCCCTACCCAACACCCGCATCCTGATCCATCAGCCGTCTGGTGGATTCCAGGGCCAGGCCACCGACATCCAGATCCATGCCCAGGAAATCCTCCGCATCCGCAAGACGCTCAACGACATCCTGGCGGAGCACACCGGCCAGCCGATCGAGAAGATCGAGCGCGACACCGAGCGTGACTTCTTCATGAGTGCGGAAGAAGCCAAGGGCTACGGCATCATCGATGACATCATCCTGAGTACCGCCCGGCCGAGCGATCCCGCAGCAAAAGATGGCCGCCTCGAGTTGAGCACCGCCGGCAGCGGCCGGCCGGAGCCCCGCCCCGAACCAGAACGCGAAGGGCCGAAGACATCCCGATGAACGAACGCGAGGATCGCCGCCGGCACACCCGCTGCTCCTTCTGTGGGAAGGATCAGTCCCAGGTGCGAAAGCTGGTCGCCGGTCCAGGCGTCTATAT
>VBEQ01000188.1 GCA_005881235.1 Chloroflexota bacterium
GTTCGGGGAGTTCAGGCACTGGCGGTCAGGTTACCGCGTAAACGGCGTCTAAGCGTGGGACTTGACAAGACTGGACGTCCAGTCTAGCGTTGTCGCGAGCAGACATGACGGCAGAAAGCCCACCGAAAGAGCGGATCATGAGCGAGGCAGCGCGGCTGCTCGCGCGCGACCGGCAGGCGTCGGTCGAGGACATCGCGATCGCGGCAGGGGTCTCCCGAACGACCTTCTACCGAGCCTTCCCGTCGCGCGCCGAACTGTTGCGCACCATCGAAGTGCAGCCGGAGCCCGACACGCGAGAGCGCGTGCTGCAGGCATCGATCCGGATGCTCGGTAGGCAAACCCTCAAGGAACTCTCTATGGATTCGCTCGCGTCTGAGGCCGGCGTCTCGCGCGCGAATCTCTATCGCCTCTTCCCGGGCAAGTCGGCGCTGTTCAAAGCCATCCTGCTTACCTACTCGCCGTTCGCGCCGGTGATGGCGGTCTTCGCGCGCGCGGGTGACCATCCGCCCGACGAGGTCATCCCCGAGATCGTGCTCACGGCCTACCGAAGCGTCGCGGGCCACGCCGGCGTCGTTCGGACGTTGCTGCTCGAGGTCACATCGATGACACCCGAGTTCACCCAGGCCTTCGCCGACACCGGGTTGCGCGCCTTCGGAACCTTTGCGCAATATCTGGCTGGCCAGATGGCGGCGGGGCGCCTCCGCCGCATGCATCCGATGCTCGCTGTCCAGAGCCTGGTGGGTAGCGTGATGTTTCACCTGCTGGCAGCGCCGGTCATGAGCCAGGGCGCGGTCGATGTTCCGGCCGGTGAAGAGGCTGTGCTCCAGTTCGCCCATCTCTGGCTACGCGGCATGCGACCGGAGGCGACGACGCGTGGCAACTGACAGCTACGCCGTCGAGGTCGAAGGCGTCGCCAAACGGTTCGGCAAGCAGCCGGCGCTCGATGGTGTCAGCCTGCGCATCCGTCGCGGCGAGGTCTACGGTCTGCTCGGCCCGAACGGAGCCGGCAAGACGACCCTGATCCGCAGCCTTGTCGGCCTGGTCGCACCCGAACAGGGCACGGTGACGGTGCTTGGCCGCCGCATGCCGCAGCTGGCGGTGCTGGCGCGTGTCGGCTACATGACCCAGCAGGCCGCCCTCTACCCGGATCTCTCGGCCGAGGAGAACGTCCGATTCTTCGGCGCCATCCACGGGCGGGAAAACGGCGTCCGCGAGGCGCTCGAGTTCGTCGAGCTCTGGGATCGCCGCACGTCCGTGGTCAGCACCCTGAGCGGCGGCATGCGGACCCGATGCTCGCTCGCCTGCGCCCTCGTCCACAAACCGGACCTGCTCCTGCTCGATGAGCCGACCGTCGGCGTCGATCCGCAGCTGCGGGTTCAGCTCTGGGACGGTTTCCGCAAGATGGCGGCCGGCGGCACCGCCATCGTGGTCTCGAGCCACGTGATGGACGAGGCCGAGCGATGTGACCGCCTGGGCTTGATCCGCTTCGGCAAGCTGCTGGCCGAAGGCACCGTCGCCGAAATCAAGTCGAGGGCCGGCGTCGACCGCTTGGAGGATGCCTTCCTCAAGCTGTCCGGGGTTTCTGCATCATGAGCGGCCGCCGCGTCGGCGCCATCACCAAACGAATTCTGCAGCAGTTCCGGCGAGACCATCGCACCCTGGGCCTTCTCTTCGGCGCGCCGCTCGTCATCCTGGCGCTGCTCGGCTACCTGCTTCGCGGTGGTGGCGATGTGCCGAAGATGGGCATCGTCAATCTCGACGGCGGCCCACTGGGCGGTATCGTCGCCTCGACCCTGGAGCGCTCGAAAACGGTGTCCGCTTCCTCCGTGTCCGCGGGCGACGCCGACGGCAGACTGCGGTCGGGTGACATTGCCGGTTACCTCGTGTTGCCATCCGACTTCTCAGCGAAGGCGCAACAGTCGCGCACAATCGCTCCCGAGATTCATCTCGAGGGGAGCCAGCCGGGACTCTCGCAGAGCATCCTGCAGGCCGTCAGTCAATCCTTCATCGGGCTTGCCGGCCAGGCCGGCGGGATCCAGTTCACACCGAGGATCACCTTTCTCTATGGTGGTCCGAGCTTCGATACCCTCGACTACTTTGGCGCGGCCTTCATCGGGCTCGTCGTCTTCTTCCTGGTGTTCGTCATCACCGCGGTGGCGTTCCTCCGCGAGCGCGGCCAGGGCACGCTCGAGCGGCTGATGGCGAGTCCCCTGCGGCGAGCGGAGATCGTGCTCGGCTACATGCTGGGCTTCACTGTGCTCGCGCTCGTACAGTCCGCCGAGGTGCTCGCCTTCAGCCTGCTGGTGTTGCATGTCCACAATGTCGGCAACGTTGCGCTGATCTTCGTGCTCGAAGCCCTGATGGCGATTGCCGCCGTCAACCTCGGAATCTTCCTCAGCATGTTCGCCCGCACCGAGTTCCAGGCGGTGCAGTTCATTCCGCTCGTGATCGTTCCCCAGGTGCTGCTGGCCGGCATCATCTTCCCGATCAGCACGGAACCCGGTCCGCTGCAGGCGCTCTCCCGCGTGTTGCCACTGACCTACGCCGTTGAAGGGTTGCGCAACATCATGATCAAGGGTGCCGACCTCACCTGGTCCTCATTGCAGCTCGACCTCGGTGTGGTGCTCGGTTTCTGCGTCCTGGTCATCCTCGCCGGCGCGACGACCCTACGGCGCCGCGTTGCCTGACGCTCCGCCTCATGTTATATTGGGACTAGCGGTTAACGTTACAGTCACAATTGGCTAATGGAGGCGCACGATGCCAGGGAAGAAGAAGAGCTCGTCGATCAAGAACCCCAAGACCTATGAAGGCCTGAAGAAGAAGGGCATGCCCAAGAGTCGGGCTGCCGCGATCAGCAACGCGCAGGCGAAGAAGAAAAAGAAAAAGTAGCGGTCCGTCGCCCATGCCCATCAGCCCTTCACCCGTTCGCCGGTGGCGGTCTGAGTACATTCCGGCATACCTATCGAACGGGGTGATCGGCTTGCGGGCCGGTCCCATCCCACTGATCGAGGGCGTGGCGATCGTCAACGGACTCGCGGCGGTCGATCCCGTCGAAAAGGGCGAGGGCTTCGCCCGCGGACCCTATCCGATCGGGGGTGACCTGGAGATCGATGGCGCCAAGCTGAGTCGTCTTGCAGGTCAAACCGAGTTCGTCGAGCAGGCCTACGACTTCGCGGCTGGGGAGCTCACGAGCCGTTTCACGTTGCGGTCCGGCGAGACGACCGCGACCGTCGAGGTCCTGACATTCTGCAGCCGCTCGCTGCCCACCGTCGTGCTCCAGGAGGTCCAGGTACGCGTCGACCGGCCGTGCCGCCTGGTCCTCACCGCCAAGCTTGATCCGACCGGGATTTCAGGCGCCTGGCGCTCACGCGAGACGACGACGCCGGATGCCGACAACCCGGTCGTCGATGGATCGATGCTCTGGGAAACGCACGGCGGGCTATCGACCTGTGGCGCTGCCTACATCACGAGTTTCGATGGGGGCGACGGGGTGGAACGCCGCCGCGAAGAGCACGATGAGCTCGCACCGCTCTCGACCTCGTACACCGTCCAGGCGCGGCCCGAGCGCCGTTATGTCCTCCGCCAGTACGCGAGCCTTGTCCCCAGCCAGGCGCACCACGAACCCCATCGGCAGGCGACGCGGCTGGTTGGGATGGCAGCGCAGCGCGGCTTTGAGCGGATGCGCGACGAGAACCGCGCAGCCTGGGAGGAAATCTGGAAGGGACGGATCAAACTGATCGGCGCGGAGCAGCGGTGGCAGGCGCTCGCCGACGCCGCCTACTACTACCTTCACGCGTCGGCCCACTCCTCCTCGCTCTTCAGCACTTCGATGTTCGGGCTGGCCTACTGGCCGAATTACCACTATTACCGCGGTCACGTCATGTGGGACATCGAGGCCTTCACCTTTCCCACGCTGCTGCTGACCGCGCCCGAATCCGCGTACGCGCTGCTCGAGTACCGAGTGCAGCGGCTGCAGGCGGCCGAACGCAACGCGGCCATGTACGGATACCGCGGACTCCAGTTTCCCTGGGCGAGCGGGCCACGACACGGCGAAGAGGCGATCCGTCTCTCCGCGCCACACCTGGTCTTTGAACAGCACATCAGCCTCAGCGTGGCGCACGCCTTCGCCCAGTACGTCCACGCCACGGGCGATGAGGATTACCTGCGCGAGACGGCCTGGCCGGTCCTGGAGGGGGTCGCCAACTGGCTGG